>NZ_JBEZBX010000006.1:382717-462213 GCF_040647275.1 Lentzea sp. NPDC042327 | reverse complement strand
CACCCGGTCCCATTCCGAACCCGGTAGTTAAGCCCTTCTGCGCCGATGGTACTGCACTGGTTACGGTGTGGGAGAGTAGGTCGCCGCCGAACTTACTTCCCTGAAAGGGGCTTGTGATGCGGGGCACAACTAAAGTGCTCGCTCACAAGCCCCTTTCAGCGTGTCTCTAGTAGGAGGATTTGGTGTCAAGGTTCGGGGATCGTCCCGGCGACCGTCAGCGTGGCCAGGGAGACCGACCGCGCCGTTCCGCCGATGGTGGCCACTCAGCAGGCGACCGCAAGTTCAGCAGCAACGACCGCCGCGACGACCGCGGTGGGTACCAGCGTGGTGAGGGCTCCGGCGACCGCAACCAGAGCGGCGACCGTCGAGACAACCGCGCCGGCAGCTCGTCCGACCGCGGTGGGTACCGCTCGGACCGCAGCGGCGGCGACCGCCCCGGCTACCGCGGCAAGGACTCGTCCGACCGCGGCGGGTACCGCAAGGAAGGTGCCGGCGACCGCGGTGGTTACCGGTCCAACGACCGCTCTTCCGACCGCGGCGGCTTCCGCAAGGACGGCGACCGTCCGAGCTACCGCAGCAGCGACTCCGGTGACCGCGGCGGCTCCCGTTCCTCTGGCGACCGCCCCGGCTACCGCGGCGGCGACTCGAATGACCGCGGCGGCTACCGCTCGTCCAGCGACCGCGGGTCCCGCACCGGCGACCGTCCGGGTTACCGGGGCAACGACTCCGGTGACCGGGGTGGGTACCGCGGCAACCGTTCCGACGACCGTCCGGGTTTCCGCAAGGACGGCGAGCGCGGCGGCTACCGCGGCAACGACTCTGGCGACCGCGGTGGTTTCCGCCGCGACGACCGTTCCAGCGACCGCGGCTCGCGTCCCGGGTACCGCGGCGACTCGAACGAGCGCGGTGGCCACCGCTCCTCGGGCGACCGTCCCGGCTACCGCGGCGAGAGCTCCGGCGACCGCGGCGGCTACCGCAAGGAAGGCTCCGGCGAGCGCGGCGGGTTCCGCCGTGACGACCGCTCCGGTGGCGACCGCGGCGGGTTCCGTCGTGATGACCGTTCCAGCGACCGCGGCGGCGACCGTCCGGGTTACCGGGGCAACGACTCCGGCGACCGCGGCGGGTACCGCGGCAACCGCTCCGACGACCGTCCCGCCTTCCGCAAGGACGGCGAGCGCAGCAGCTACCGCAGCAGCGACTCCGGCGACCGCGGCGGATATCGCGGCAACCGTTCCGACGACCGTCCGAGCTTCCGCAAGGATGGCGACCGGGGCGGCTACCGAGGCAACGACTCGGGCGACCGCGGCGGGTACCGCCGTGACGACCGGTCCTCCGACCGCGGTGGTTTCCGCAAGGACGGCGACCGTCCGGGTTACCGCGGCAACGACTCCGGCGACCGCGGCGGGTACCGGGGCAACCGCTCCGACGACCGCGGCAGCGACCGCCGTGACGACCGCGGCGGCTACCGGGGCAACGACTCCGGTGACCGGGGTGGGTACCGGGGCAACCGGTCGGACGACCGTCCGGGCTTCCGCAAGGACGGCGACCGGGGTGGCTACCGCGGGAACCGGTCCGACGACCGCGCTGACCGTGGCGGCCGTGGCGGGTACCACTTGGACGACCGGTCCGAGGCGCCCCAGCGCGACGACCGCCGCGACGAGCGCAGCCGTGAGCGTGCGGCCCGCTTCCAGGAGCGGATCGCCGACCAGGAGCCGACGGCCGAGGCGAACTCCGCCGAGGACGTGACCTCCGATGCCGAGGCCACCCCCGCCCGCGCCGGCTACCGGCTCGGTGACGGTGCGGCCGCCTCGCGCGCCGCTGCCCGCGGCCAGTCCGACGCCGACGACTCGGTCGCCGACGACGCCGACACCGCTGACACCACAGCGCCCGCCGTCGACGCCGAGAAGGCCGACAGCGACGACACCGCCGCCGAGGACATCGCGGCCGCCGAGCCGGCCGACGCCGAGCCTCGCGACGACAGCACGACCGGCACGCCCGAGAGCACGACCGGCAGCACCGCCGACGTCACGACCGGCAACAGCGACACCGGCAGCACCGCCGCCGAGCGCGACGACCGGGACGAGGCGCCGAGCGGTCCCCGCGGCGGGCGTCCCGAGCTGCCGGAGGAGGCCGACCTCTCCCTGCTCGACCCGGAGATCAAGGCCGAGCTCCGCAGCCTCCCCAAGGGGCTCGCGGAGATCGTCGGACGGCACCTGGCCGCGGCCGGGCTGCTGATCGACGAGGAGCCCGAGCTGGCGCTGGAGCACGCCCGGTACGCGCGCAGCAAGGCGGCGCGGGTCGGTGTGGTGCGCGAGGCCGCCGGTCTCACCGCGTACTTCGCCGACGAGTGGGCGGAGGCGCTCAGCGAGCTGCGCGCCGCGCGCCGGATGATGGCCGGTCCCGGCCACCTCGCGATCATGGCCGACTGCGAGCGCGCCCTCGGGCGGCCGGAGCGGGCCATCGACCTCGCGAAGGACCCGTCGGCCAAGGAGCTGAGCCAGGAGGACGAGATCGAGCTGCGCATCGTCGCGGCCGGTGCCCGTCGCGACATGGGTCAGTTCGAGGCGGCCGTGGTGGCGTTGCAGGGGCCGGACCTCGACCCCGGCCAGCGCACCCCGTACTCGGCGCGGCTCTTCTACGCTTACGCCGACAACCTGGCCGCGGCCGGCCGCATCGAGGAAGCCGTCAAGTGGTTCCTCAACGCCGCCGAGGCCGACGACGAAGGGGAGACCGACGCCGCCGAGCGCGCGTTCGAGCTGACGCAGGACCCCTCCCCCGAGGAGATCGGACAGCAGTGAGCGAAACGTTGGTGGACCGGTACGACGCGTTGCTGATCGACCTCGACGGCACCGTTTACCGCGGGTCCGAGGCAGTGCCGGGCGCAGCGGAAGCCGTCGCGCAGGCGAGGGCCAAGGGCGTCGGGATCCGGTACGTCACCAACAACGCCTCCCGCTCACCGCAGGCGGTGGCCGACCACCTCGTCGAGCTCGGGTTCGACACGAGCATCGACGAGGTGAGCACGTCGGCCCAGGCGGGCGCGGCCATGCTGGCCGAACGCCTGCCCGCGCGGACGAACGTGCTCGTGCTCGGCACCGAGGCCCTCCAGGCCGAGGTGCTGAAGCGCGGGCTCACCCCCGTGGACACCGCGGAGCACGCCACCGCGGTGCTGCAGGGCCTCAGCACGGACCTCGGCTGGCGTGAGCTGGCCGAGGCCGCCGTGGCCATCCGCGGCGGCGCGCTGTGGGTGGCCTGCAACGTCGACGTGACGCTGCCCACCGAACGCGGCCTGCTGCCCGGCAACGGCAGCCTCGTCGCGGCGCTCAAGGCCGCCACCGACGCCGAGCCGCTCGTGGCCGGCAAGCCCGCCACCCCGCTGCTGCAGCAGGCGGCGAAGGACCTGGGTGCCCACCGGCCGCTGGTCATCGGCGACCGGCTCGACACCGACATCCTGGGCGCGGTGAACGCGGGCATGGACTCGCTGCTCGTGCTCACGGGCGTGTCGACGGAGCAGGAGGCGCAAGCGCTTCCGGAAGACCAGCGCCCCACGTATGTCGGCGCGGACCTGTCGGTCTTGCATCGGCTACCGTAGGGGCGTGAGCTACCCCCTGCCCGGACCGCCGCCCAACCCGGCCGACGCCATCAACGGCGCGCTGGAGCGGCTCGACGGGCTCGAGACGGTGCCGCTGGCCGAGCACGTGGCGAGGTTCGACGCCGTGCACGCCACGCTCACCGAAGCACTGTCGAGCATCGACAAGGTGTGATGCACAGTGCCACGCAGGGTGCGGCTCGACGCCGAACTCGTGCGCAGGGGGCTCGCCCGGTCCCGTGAGCACGCCAGCCAGCTCGTCGCCGACGGGCGTGTGACGGTGCGCGGCACCGTCGCCACCAAACCGGCGACCGCGGTGGAGACCTCCGACGCGGTGGTCGTCAGAGACCTCGGCAACGACCCGAACTGGGCGTCCCGGGGCGCGCACAAGCTGATCGGCGCGCTCGAGGGCTTCAAGATCGACCCGACGGGCAAGCGGTGCCTGGACGCGGGCGCATCCACTGGCGGTTTCACCGACGTGCTGCTGCGCGGCGGTGCGCGGCAGGTCGTCGCGGCCGACGTCGGCAGGGGTCTGCTCGACTGGAAGCTGCAGACCGACGACCGGGTCGTGGTCAAGGACAAGACCAACGTCCGCACCCTCACGCCCGAGGACATCGGCGGCCGGGTTGAACTCGTGGTGGCCGATCTCTCGTTCATCTCGTTGAGGCTTGTGCTCCCCGCACTGGCCGCGTGCCTCGACGAGGAAGGCGACCTGCTGCCGATGGTCAAACCGCAGTTCGAGGTCGGCAAGGAACGCCTCGGCTCCGGTGGCGTCGTGCGCGACCCCGCGCTGCGTGCCGCGGCCGTGCTCGACGTGACCAGTGCGGCGGCCGGGCTCGGACTGGCCGTGCACGGGGTCGTCGCGAGCCCGCTGCCCGGCCCGTCCGGCAACGTCGAGTACTTCCTCTGGCTGCGCAGGGGCGACCCGGTCGACCCCGCGGAGATGGTGCGCACCGCCGTCGAAGAAGGGCCCTGATGAGGGAAGTCCTGCTGGTCGTCCACACCGGTCACCAGAGCAACATCGATCTCGCCCGTCAGGTCGCGGGCCGGCTCGCCGTCGGCGGCGTCACGACCAGGGTGCTCGACGACGAGGCCCGCGACCTCGGGCCGTCGTGCTGCACCAAGGTCGTGCCCGCGGACGACCACGCCGCCGAGGGCACCGAGCTCGTGCTGGTGCTGGGCGGTGACGGCACGCTGCTGCGCGGCGCCGAGCTCGCCCGGCCCGCCGGGGTGCCGGTGCTGGGCGTCAACCTGGGCCGCGTCGGGTTCCTCGCCGAAGCCGACTCGGACGCGCTGCACGAGGCCATCGGCCACGTCCTCGAACGCGACTACTTCGTGGAAGAGCGCATGACGCTCGACCTGGTCGCCACCGTCGGCGGCGAGGTCGTCGTGAAGACGTGGGCGCTCAACGAGATCAGCGTCGAGAAGCTCATCCGCGAACGCATCCTGGAGGTCGTCGTCGAGGTCGACGGCCGGCCGGTGTCGGCGTTCGGCTGCGACGGCGTGCTCTGCGCGACGCCGACCGGGTCGACCGCCTACGCGTTCTCCGCGGGCGGGCCGGTCGTGTGGCCGGACGTGCAGGCGATCCTGGTGGTGCCGAGCAACGCGCACGCGCTGTTCGCACGGCCGCTGGTCGTCTCGCCGAAGTCGCACGTGGCGTTCGAGATCGAGGCCACCGGGCACCCGGCGGCGTTGTCCGCCGACGGGCGGCGCACGTTCGAGCTGCCCGCCGGCGCCCGGATCGAGGTCGTGGAGGGCGAGGTGCCGCTCAAGGTCGTGCGGCTGCGCCACGCCCCGTTCACCGACCGGCTGGTGGAGAAGTTCAACCTGCCGGTCAAGGGGTGGCGGGGACCATCGGCAGGTTGACCGCGCCGCTCGGTGCGCCGGCACCGGCTCGTCATGGTGCCCCCAGAGGTACGCCCCACCCCGAACTGTCGGACCCGACAAGTAAGGTTCGCCCTGTGCTGGCCGAGATGCGCATCAATGGCCTTGGCGTGATTGAAGAGGCCACCCTCGAGCTCGACCCCGGATTCACCGTCGTCACCGGTGAGACGGGTGCTGGCAAGACCATGGTCGTGACCGGGTTGCACCTGCTCGGCGGAGGCCGTGCGGAGGCGTCCCGGGTTCGCACCGGGTCCGACAAAGCCGTGGTGGAGGGCCGTTTCCAGGCCCCGGCGGGCAGCCCGGCGGCCAAGGTCGCCGAGGAGGTCGGCGGCGAGGCGGACGAGGACGGCTCGCTGATCGCCATCCGCACCGTGGGTGCGGACGGTCGTTCGCGCGCACACGTCGGTGGCCGGTCCGTGCCCGTCGGCGTGCTGTCCGAGCTGGCGGAGCAGCTGATCGCCGTGCACGGCCAGAACGACCAGCTGCGGCTCATGCGCCCGACCGAGCAGCGCGGTGTGCTGGACCGCTTCGCGGGCGACGACGTGGCCGAGCCGTTGCGCGAGTACCGGCGCATCCGCGACGAGTGGCTGAAGGTCGCTTCTGAACTGCGCGAACGCACCGAACGCTCCCGTGAGCTGGCCCGCGAGGCCGACCTGCTGCGGCACGGCCTGACCGAGATCGACGCGGTCGACCCCAAGCCGGGCGAGGAGCAGGAGCTGCACGACGAGGCCCGCCGCCTGGCCGACGCCGACCAGCTGCGCGAGGCCGCGTCCGGTGCCCAGTTCGCGGTGTCCGGATCGCTGGAGGGCGACCCGGACAACCCCGGTGCGCTCGGCCTGATCTCCGAGGCCGCCCGCCGCCTGTCCACGTCGGACGACCCGCGGCTGCGCGAGATGGAACCGCGGCTGGTGGAGGCGGCGACGCTGCTCGCCGACGTCGGCGCGGAGATCTCCGGCTACCTCGACCACCTCGACGCCGACCCAGGCCGCCTGGAGCAGGTGCTGCAGCGCCAGGCCGAGCTGAAGGCGCTGACCCGCAAGTACGCCGCCGACGTCGACGGCGTGATCGCCTGGGCCGCCGATGCCCGCTCGCGCCTGAACGGCCTCGACACCTCCGAGGACGCGCTGGCCGGGCTGGCCAAGCGCCGCGACGAGCTGGCGGCGGAGCTCGGCGTGCTCGCCGCCCAGGTCACCGCCGCCCGCACCGAGGCCGCGCTGGAGCTGGGCAAGGCCGTCACCGAGGAGCTCGACGGCCTCGCCATGCCGCACGCCTCGGTCGAGCTCGCGGTCCGCCCCCGCCACGCCGAGTCCGGCGACCCGCAGGCACTGCCCGTGGGCCGCTCGATCCTGCACGCCGGCTCCTCGGGCGTCGACGAGGTCGAGCTGCGCCTGATCTCGCACCCCGGTGCCCCCGCACTGCCCGTGCACAAGGGCGCCTCCGGCGGTGAGCTGTCCCGCGTGATGCTGGCCCTCGAGGTCGTGCTGTCGCACTCCGACCCGGTCCCGACCCTCGTCTTCGACGAGGTCGACGCGGGCGTCGGCGGCCGTGCGGCCGTCGAGGTGGGCCGCCGCCTCGCCCGCCTGGCCCGTTCGCACCAGGTCATCGTCGTCACCCACCTCCCGCAGGTGGCCGCGTTCGCCGACCGCCACCTCGTCGTGGACAAGTCGGCCGACGGCCGCTTCACCCGCTCCGCGGTCCGCAGGCTCGACGAGACGCAGCGGGTGGTGGAGCTGGCGCGCATGCTCGCGGGCATGGACTCGACCGACACCGGCCGCGCCCACGCGGAAGAGCTGCTGGCGGCGGCGAACGCCGACAAGTCGGCGGCTCCGGTGGTGCGGAGGCGGAAGAAGAAGTCCTGAGCCGGCGCGGGCCGGGGCACCGCGGGCTCGGTGGGGACGCGGTCGCGCGGGTCCGGCGGGTGGGCCGCGCGGGTGCCGAACCGCGCTGAACCCCCGCTGGTTGGGCATGATGGTGAGAACGTGACCGATGCCCGGTCAGCGGACGCACACGGTGGTGCGGTGGAAGGTGGACCGGATGTGACCACGCGCCGGGTGTTCGGGGCGGTGCTGGTGCTCGTGGCCGCGGGGCTGGCGGTGGCCGCCACGTTCCTGGTCGGGTATTCGGTGGAGACGGAGTTCGCGAACCGCACGTTGCGGTTCGAGGCGACGACGTGGGGGATCGAGCACGACGACTTCCGCGGGTCGCTGATGCTGGCGCCGATCGACTACGGGTGGCCGGCGCTCGCGGCGGCCGTGGTGATGGCGTTGTCTGCGGTGCTGTCGTTCCGGCAGCCGGTGGCGCGGCTCGGGTCGTTGCTCGGGGCCGGGGCGCTGGTGGGGCTGGCCTGGCTGGCGCTCAACCAGGTGCAGCAGGTCGTGCGGCGGCTGGCGGAGCTGACCGTGCCCGTGCCGCTGGACGTGGTGCGGGGCAACGGGATCACGGTGCTGCTCGTTGCCGCGGGGGTGGGGGTCGTGGCGGCTTTGCTGCACCAGGAGCTGCCGTGGCACCGGGCGGAGCGGCCCGCGGACGGTGTGGTGATCCACCAGGTCGAGGGCGACGACGAGGACACACCGCCCTACGGGTTCCCGGTGGTGGTGGAGACGAAGAGCGAGCAGGAGCAGCGACGTGACTGACCGGGGGAGGCCGGCCGCTCTGCTGCTGGTCCTGTGCGGGGTGCTGGTGGGGGTCGGCAACCAGCTGCCCATGTACACGGCGATGCACACGTCGCCGGTCGACTCGTTCGCGTTCAGCGGCTCGCTGTGGGAGGGCTCGGTACCGCTGCCGGACGGCCACGAGATCAGCCCGCTGCTGAACGTCGGCGCACCGGTGTTGTTCACCGCCGCGCTCACGGTGGTGGCCGGGCTGCTCGCCCTCCGCCGGGGCCGGGGCGTCCAGCCCGCCCGCGTCGTCGCGCTCGCCGCGGCGGCCGCGTTCCTCGGGGTCGTGGTGGCCTACGGGGTCGGGGTGCTGCGCGAGGAGGAGATGAACAACGCCTTCGAGGCCGCCACCGGGTTCGCCTACCACTTCGACTCCGGCTTCCACCTGCTGGTGCTGGCGGCGGCGGCCGGTCTGGTGGGCGCGGTGCTCGCCCAGAGGCCGCGGCCGCGCACGGAGCCGCCGGCGGACGACGCGGTGGTGGTGCACCAGTTCACCGACGACGACACGCCGCCGTTCGGGATCGCCTTCCCCACCACCGGGGAGGCGCGCGGTGACTGACCGCCGGATCGCCGCCGGGGTCGTGGTGCTGGGCGGGGTGCTCACCGGCGCCGCCTGCTTCCTCGACGTGCTCGGCCACCGGTTCGTGGGCGAGGGGCGCACCTTCACCCAGGTCGTCTCGCTGTGGGAGCGGAGGACCGACGCGCCGGGCTACCCGGTGTTCGACATCGCGGCGGACCCCGGATGGCCCGTCGTGGCCGCCGCCGCGGTGATGGTGGTGGCCGCGCTGGGCACGCTCGCCGGTGCGAAGGTCGCCGGGGCGGCGCGCCTCGCGACCCTGGCCGGTGCCGGAGCGCTCGCCGGCGTGCTGCTGCTGTTCGTCGTCGAGACGCTGCACCAGCTGCAGGTCGCGAACGCGTTCGAGGCGAGCTCCGACTACCGGTACGCGCAGACCGCCCTGCCCGGCTTCTACCTGCTGGTCGCGGGAACGCTCGCCGGGCTGGCCGGCGCGGTGCTCGCGCAACGGCCGCACGCGGCAGAGCCGGTCGCGGACGACGCGACACCGCCCTTCGGCATCGCCCTGCCAGTGGAGCGCCGGGGTGACTGACCGCCGGAGGACCGCCGCGCTGCTCGTGGTGCTGGGCGGGGCACTGGCCGGAGCCGGTGCCACCAGGGACGTGTTCGTCGAGACGGAGGTCTCGCAGCAGATCGTCATCACGTCCACCACCTCGTTGTGGGGCACGCGGTCGAGTGCGCCCTCGCCGCTCCCGGACGGCGGCGTGTTCTCCGAGGGCCTGCCGATCGTGGTCGCCGCGGTGCTCATGGTGGTGGCGGTGGTGTGCACGCTGCGGGAGGGCAGGACCGCCGCCGTGGCACGGCCGGCGGTGCTGGTCGCGGCCGGGGTGTTCGCCGGGCTCGTGCTGACGTTCGCGGTCGGCGTGCTGCGCCGCGCGGAACTGGCGAACGCCCTCATCGCCTCGTCGCCCTGGCACTACGAACAGCACCTCCTGCCCGGTTTCCCGCTGCTGGTGGCGGCGGCGGTGGCAGGCCTGGCCGGTGCGGTGCTGGCCCAGCGCCCGGCGCCGGAACCGGAACCGCTGGGGGCGGACGACGACACACCGCCGTTCGGGATCGCGGTCGGACAACAGGAGGCTCGGTGATCGGACGACCGACGGCGATCGCGTTGATCGCGGTGGGGGTGGTGCTGACGGCGGGAGCGCTGGTGCTGCCGTGGTACTCGACCACCTACGCCGGTGGCGTCGAGGTGGTGGTGCGGGCCTGGGGCACGGAGGTCGTGAACAAGCCGGGCGACTGGCCGGCCGGTGACCTCTCGCCCTGGTACGGCATCCCGGTCGCCGCCACGGTGGCGCTGCTCGTCGCCGGGGTGAAGGTGCGCTGGGCGGCGCTCGCGGGCGCGCTCGGCCAAGCCGGGGCGGTCGCGGTCGTGGTGGCGCTGGTCGTCTCGGAACGCGGGCACGCCGGGGACCAGCAGGGCGACTTCGCGCTCGGCTACGGGCTGCTGTTCCTGGCCGTCGGCACGGTCGTGGCGCTCGTCGGTGCCGTTGCGGCACAACGGGAGGCGGTGGCGTGAGGAAGATCCTCAAGACCGGGCTCGTCGTGCTCGCGGCGGCGATGGCGGTCGTCGCGACGTTCCTGCCGCTGTCGGAGCTGCGGATCCGGCTCGCACCCGACCAGCCGCAGACCGAGTTCGTCACGACCGGCTGGCGCACGCAGTTCGGTGAGGTGACCGACCCGCACGGGCCGCTGTTCGGCATCCCCGTCGCCGCCGCGGCGCTGGTGCTCCTCGCCGGTGTCTTCCTGCGGAGGTTCGCGTTCGCAGGGGCGGCCGCGCTCGCCGGAACCACAGGAATGTTGTTCGTGTATTTGGTGAACGCCATCAGCTTTCACAAAACGGGCAACATCACCATCGACCCCGGTCTGGAAGCGGGCTTCGGAACGGGCACCTGGGTGCTGCTGGCCGCTGTTGTCGTCGCGTTTGGGGCCGTAGTGGTTCACCCCGACGACTGAGCGGCGGGAAAAGGCCCGGCGTGCCTCACCTGTCCCGTGCGCAACGTGAGTCACTATCGGCTCATGAAGCTTTCCGGGTTGCTGAACCGCACCAACCACCAACTTCCCGGTGTCACCGGCGTCGCGCGGGTGGATCGGCGCGTGAGCGACCTGGTGCGGCGGGTCAGCCCCGGGGACGTGGCCGTGTTCGACCTGGTCGACCTCGACCGGCGCACCGCGGAGGCCCTCGTCGCCGCGGAGGTGGTGGGCGTCGTGAACGCATCGCCGTCCATTTCCGGGCGCTTTCCCAACCTGGGCCCGGAACTGCTGATCGAGGCGGGCATTCCGCTCATCGACAACGTCGGCGCGACCGCCCTGCGCGAGATCAGGGAAGGCACGAAGATCCGCCTGCACGAAGGGGTCGTGTACGCGGGTGAACGCGAGCTCGCGACGGGGATCGAGCAGAACGCGGAAAGCATCGCCGACGCCATGATCGAGGCGAAGGCCGGCATGTCGGCACAGCTGGAGGCGTTCTCCGCCAACACCATCGAGTTCCTGCGCCGGGAACGCGCGCTCGTCCTCGACGGCGTCGGCGTGCCCGAGGTGTACGTCCCGATGCGCGACCGGCAGGTGCTCGTCGTCGCCGGCGGCCCCTCGCACGCCGAGGAGCTGCGCAAGCTCAAGAAGTACATCCGCGAGTACCGGCCGGTGCTGATCGGGGTCGACACCGGCGCGGACACGCTGCACGACGCGGGCCTCGCACCGGACATCGTCGTCGGCGACCCCGACGGCATCGGCACCGCGTCGCTGCGCGCGGCCACCGAGGTGGTCGTGCCGGCGCAGACCGACGGCCACGCGCCCGGCCTGCAACGCATCCAGGACCTCGGCATCGGCGCGGTGACCTTCCCCGCGTCCGGCAACGCCGAGGACCTCGCCCTGCTGCTGGCCGAGGCGCACGGCGCGTCCCTCGTCGTGACGGTGGGGCTGCGCGCGACGCTGCGCGAGTTCCTCGACCGCGGGCACTCCGGGTCCAACCCCTCCACGTTCCTCACCCGGCTGAAGCTCGGCAGCAAGCTCGTCGACGGGGAGGCCGTCGCGACCCTGCACCGCAGCCGGGTGTCGTTGGGCGTGATCACCCTGCTGGTGGCCGCCGCGATCGCCGCCATGGCCGCGGCGCTGGCGGTCTCCGGCGTCGGTCACGTCTACGTCGACATCGTGGTCGACGGCTGGCACTCCGTCGTCAACTGGTTCAAGGGGTTCTTCTCGTGATCACGCTGCGCTACCACATAGTTTCGATCACCGCCGTGTTCCTCGCGCTGGCGGTGGGCGTCGTGCTGGGGTCCACCGCGATCAGCGGCAGACTGCTGTCCGGGCTGAGCGACGAGAAGAACTCGTTGGCACAGCAGGTGAACGACCTGCAGAACGACCGCAACGCGGTGAACGCCAAGCTGACCGACGCCGACGAGTTCGCCGCGTCGGTCGGGCCACTCGCGGTGAAGGACCGGCTGACCGACCGCACGGTCGTGCTGGTGACCACCTCGGACGCCCGCCCCTCCGACCGCGACGCGCTGAGCGGGCTGCTGAAGTCCGCCGGTGCCACCGTCACCGGTGAGGTCCAGCTGACCGACGCGTTCGCCGACCCGTCCCGCGCCGACCAGCTCCGCGAGCTCGTCGCCCGCCTGCAACCCGCCGGCTCGCAGCTGCCGACCGCCGGCGACCCCGGCACCCGCGCCGGTGGCCTGTTCGGCGCGTTGCTGCTGCTCAACCCCACCAGCAACCAGCCGCAGGCGACCCCGGACGAGGCCGCGGCGGCGCTCGCCGGGCTCTCCAACGCGGGCTTCGTGAAGGCCACCTCCAGCGTGAAGCCCGCACAGCTCGCCGTCGTGCTGACCGGCGGTGCGGCGCTCGGCGACTCGGCAGCGGACCGGGCCTCCACGATCGCGCGGTTCGCCACCCAGCTCGACCGCTCCGGAGCGGGCGTCGTCCTGGCCGGTGCGAACGGGTCCGCCAACGGCACCGGCGCCCTCGGCGTGGTGCGCGCGGACACCAACGCCACGTCCGTCCTGTCCACCGTCGACAACTCGGACACCTCGGCCGGCCGGGTCGTCGTCGTGCTGGCGCTGCACGAACAGCTCGAAGGCCGCGCGGGCCGCTACGGGGTGGCGGGCAACGCCGAGGCGTCCTCGCCGGGAAACGCGAGCTAGTACTCGGTCGTCCAGTCGCCCGGCAGCACCGCGAGCAGCTCGTCCAGCGCGCGGGGCGTGCGGGCACGCGCCCACAGCCACTGCCGGTCGTCCTCGCGGATGAGCACGTCGTCGGTGCCGAACCACCGGGTGTTCGGGCTGTGCAACGGCAACAGCTCGAACTCGCGCTCCAGCAGGGAGGTGTCCGCCTCGGACATCTCCCTGTCGGCCGTCTGGGCGCCGTCGCGGAACAACGCCTCCGACAGCACCAGCTCCACGCACGCGTGCGACAGCCGCGGCAGCCAGGGGTCCCAGGTCTCCTCGGACTTGTCGACCAGGTCCAGCTTGATCAGCACCGCCGGGTCCTCGTCCCGCGCGGTCGTGCCCCAGGCCGCCACCCACTGGTTCTCGTCGCGGAACACCAGCACGTCGCCCTCCATGCGCAGCTCCGCGGGCAGCAGCAGCCGGTCCTGGTTGCTGGTCAGGTCGGGGCGCTTGCCGAACAACGCGTAGGCCTCGCGCAACGCCGCCGGTATCCGCACGCCCAGCCGGGCCTCCGCGGCGTCGAGGTCCGCGTTGCTCCAGCCGTCCTGCGCCTCGATCGGCTCGGCCCACCAGGCCGCGAACCCTTCGATGAACCGCCAGGCGGCCGCGCGGTTCCGCACCGCCCTGGCCGCCGCTCCCACCACGTCGAAGGTCACGGCACCACGATTCCCGATCGCGCGGCCCGTCGCCGGTGGTTCGGGAAATCCCGCACCGCGAAGGGCTGCGGTTTCCGCCGTGACCGCAACCGGTGCCGCCTACGACGCCGTCGCGCCGCTCTACGCCGAGCTGTTCCGCGACGTGCTCGACACCCTCCCGCTGGAACGCGCGCTGCTGGCCGCGTTCGCCGAGCTCGTGCTCGCCCACGACGGCGGCCCGGTCGCCGACGTCGGCTGCGGGCCCGGTCACGTGACGGCGCACCTGCGGGCGCTCGGGCCGGAGGTGTTCGGCATCGACCCGTCGGCGGAGATGGTCGCCCTGGCCCGCGCGGACCGGCCGCACCTGCGGTTCGAGCAGGGGGCGATGCCGGCGCTGGAGGTCGCCGACGGCGCGCTCGGCGGGGTGCTGGCGCTGTTCTCGACGATCCACCTGCCGCCACCGCAACTCCCGGTTGCCATCGCGGACCTCCATCGGGTGCTTTCACCGGGTGGTGTGCTGCTGCTCGGGTACCTCGCCGGTGACGATCCGCTGCCGCGGGAGGTCGACCACAGGGTCGCCCCGGCGTGGGAGTGGGCCCCTGCCGCGATGGCGGAGCTGCTGGGGCAGACCGGGTTCGCCGAGGTCGGACGGCTGGAGCGGGCACCGCACGACGGCGAGCGGTTCCGGTCCGGTTTCCTGCTCGCACGCAGGCAGGGATGAAGCCGGTCCACGCGCTGCGCCGATCGGGTGATGTGATCTGCCGGGTCGTGGTGCGCTGAGTGACCGGCGGCGTGTTAGCGTTATGGCCCGTGGATAGGGGGATTCACCCCCACGATTTTCACGGGAGCCCCGTTGGTGCAGCAGGCACGTACGACCAAGCACGTCTTCGTCACAGGAGGCGTCGCCTCCTCGCTGGGCAAGGGGCTCACAGCCTCCAGCCTCGGCCAGTTGCTCACCTCGCGCGGCCTGCGGGTAACGATGCAGAAGCTCGACCCGTACCTCAACGTGGACCCCGGCACGATGAACCCGTTCCAGCACGGCGAGGTCTTCGTGACCGACGACGGTGCCGAGACGGACCTCGACATCGGCCACTACGAGCGGTTCCTCGCGCGCGACCTGAGCGGTGACGCGAACGTCACGACCGGCCAGGTCTACTCCGAGGTGATCGCCAAGGAGCGGCGCGGCGAGTACCTGGGCGACACGGTCCAGGTGATCCCGCACATCACCGACGAGATCAAGCGCCGCATCCGCGCGATGGCCGAGCCGGACGCCGACGGCGTCACGCCCGACGTGGTCATCACCGAGGTCGGCGGCACGGTCGGCGACATCGAGTCGCTGCCGTTCCTGGAGGCGTGCCGCCAGGTCCGCCACGACGTCGGCCGCGACAACGTCTTCTTCCTGCACGTCAGCCTGGTGCCGTACCTGGCGCCGTCCGGCGAGCTGAAGACCAAGCCGACCCAGCACTCCGTCGCGGCGCTGCGCAACATCGGCATCCAGCCCGACGCGATCGTGTGCCGCGCGGACCGGGAGATCCCGGACTCGCTCAAGCGCAAGATCGGCCTGATGTGCGACGTCGACACCGACGCCGTCGTGGCCGCCGTGGACGCGCCGTCGATCTACGACATCCCGAAGGTGCTGCACGCCGAGGGCCTCGACGCCTACGTCGTGCGCCGCCTCGACCTGCCGTTCCGCGACGTCGACTGGACGGTGTGGGGCGACCTGCTGGAGCGCGTGCACAACCCGGCGGAGACGGTGAAGATCGCGCTCGTCGGCAAGTACGTCGACCTGCCCGACGCCTACCTGTCGGTCACCGAGGCGCTGCGCGCCGGCGGGTTCGCCCACCACGCCAAGGTCGAGATCAAGTGGGTGCCGTCGGACGAGTGCCAGACGCCCGAGGGCGCGGCGCGCGCGTTGTCCGGCATGGACGCGGTGCTGGTCCCCGGCGGGTTCGGCGTGCGCGGCATCGAGGGCAAGATCGGCGCACTGAAGCACACCCGCACCCGCGGTGTGCCGACGCTGGGCCTGTGCCTGGGCCTGCAGTGCATGGTCATCGAGGCCGCGCGGAACCTCGCGGGCATCGAGGACGCGATCTCGTCGGAGTTCGACGAGGGCGGCTCGCCGGTCATCTCCACGATGGCCGACCAGGAGGACGTCGTCTCCGGCCAGCGGGACATGGGCGGCACTATGCGGCTCGGCGCGTACGTCGCGAAGCTGACGCCGGGCTCGGTGGTCGCGAACGCCTACGGCACGACCGAGGTGTCCGAACGGCACCGGCACCGCTACGAGGTGAACAACGCCTACCGCGACAAGCTCGCCGACGCCGGCCTGGTCTTCTCCGGCACCTCGCCGGACGGCCGCCTCGTCGAGTTCGTCGAGCTGCCCGCCGACGTGCACCCGTTCTACGCGGCCACGCAGGCGCACCCCGAGCTCAAGTCCCGTCCCACGAAGCCGCACCCGCTGTTCGCGGCGTTCGTGAAGGCCGCGATCGACTACCGGGTGGCTGACCGCCTCCCCCTGACCGCGGGAGCCGCGAAGTGACCACTCGGCACGACTTCCGCACCGTCGCCAGCGAGGACCTGCACGTCGGGAAGATCCTGGCGCTGCGCGTCGACGAGGTCGAGATGCCCGGCGGCGGCACGGCCAAGCGCGAGATCGTCGAGCACACCGGTGCCGTCGCGGTCGTCGCGGTCTCCGACTCCGGCGAGGTCACGCTGGTCCACCAGTACCGGCACGCGCTCGGCCGACACCTGTGGGAGCTGCCGGCGGGCCTGCTCGACCACGACGGCGAACCGCCCGTGACCGGTGCGCGCCGCGAGCTGGTCGAGGAGGTCGGCCTGGACGCCACCGAGTGGCACGTCCTGGTCGACGTGGCCGCCTCGCCCGGTTTCACCGACGAGGTCGTGCGGGTGTTCCTCGCCCGCGGCCTGACCTCGGTGGACCGCGACGTGCAGGGCGAGGAGGAGGCGGACCTGGAGGTCCACCGCTTCCCGCTCGCCGAGGCGGTGCGGATGGTGCTCTCCGGTGAGATCGTGAACGCCTCGTCGGTCGCCGGTCTGCTCGCCGCCCGCGAGGTGCTGGAGGGCCGCGCGGAGCCGCGTCCCGCCGACGCCCCGTTCCAGGACAAGCCCACCCGGTTCGCGGCGCGCGGGAAGTAGGTTCTCCCGTGAAGACGCTGAGGGGCGCCCTGCGGAGGTTGCGGGCGCCCCTCAGCGTGCTCGCGGTGGGGGGCGCGGGTGCCGTGGTGCTGCTGTTCGTCGACCCGAACCAGCCCGGCAACCTGCTGCCCAAGTGCCCGTTCAACTGGCTCACGGGCCTCAACTGCCCCGGTTGCGGCATCACGCGCATGGCACACGCACTGCTGCACGGCGACGTCGTGGCGGCGTGGCACTTCAACGCGGCCATGCTCGTCGTCGGCGTGCCGTTCGCCGTGTGGCTGTTCGCGCGGTGGATCCGGGCGTCGTGGACGGGCCAGCCCCGGCAGATCCCGAAACGGGTGCCGGGCCTGGTGATCGCGTTCGCGCTCGTGTGGGGCATCGGCCGCAACCTGGCCGGCATCTGACCCCTGCTGTTCAGGCGTCTGCAAGTACTACCGACTGGCAGTTGGTGGTACTTGCAGACGCCATGAAAGCCAGGAGTCAGCCGCGGAGGGGGCGGCCTTCGGAGTCCGTGCCGCCGTTGACCAGGATGATGATGCCGTCGACCAGCGCCCAGATGCCGCAGCCGCCGCAGGTCAGCAGCTGCGCGACCGCGATGCCCGTGTCACCCATGTAGAAGCGGCCGACGCCGAACTGGCCGAGGAACAGCTGCAGCACGCCCGCGGCGACCTTCGACTTGTCCGAGTACGGGATGCCGCTGACCGGGTCGTAACCGTAGGGCGCGCCGGGGTAGCCCATGCCGGGAGGCGGCGGCGTGGCGTACTGCGGCTGCGCGTACTGCTGCGGCTGCGGGCCCGTGTACTGCTGCGGGTGGGGCCCGGTGTACTGCTGCTGCGGCGGGGCGTACGGCTGCGTGGGCATGGGCGGCGGAACGGCGGCGAACGGCACCGACGGCGGCGCGAGGAACGGCGGGTGCGGCTGCGGGAGGTCGCGGAACAGCTCCGCGAGCTCGGCGTAGGACTGCGCGTTCGACGCGCGGTTGACCCGGTCCTGGTACTCGGAGATGTCGAGCCGCGCTTGCGCGAAGTGGTCGTTGAGCGCGGTGATCGCCTCTTCGCGCTGTTGGTTGCCGATGCGCTGCTGCTCTGGCCCGAAAGGTTCTGACACGCCTGCGCACGTTATCCGATGCAGGAGGCCGAGTTGCGGAATACGCTGCGACGATGTTGGTCGGTGTCCCAAAGGAGATCAAGAACCACGAGTACCGCGTCGCCATCACGCCCGCCGGTGTGGTCGAGCTGGTCCGCCGCGGGCACGAGGTCGTGGTCGAGCACGAGGCCGGCGCCGGGTCGTCGTTCCCCGACGACGAGTACACGGCCGCGGGAGCGCGGATCGCCGCGACCGCGGACGAGGTGTGGGCGGCGGCCGAGCTGGTGCTGAAGGTCAAGGAACCGATCGAGCCCGAGTTCCACCGCATGCGCCGCGACCAGGTGCTCTTCACCTACCTGCACCTCGCGGCCGCGCCGGGGTGCACGCGGGCCATCGCGGACGCCGGCGTCACGGCCATCGCCTACGAGACCGTGCAGCTGCCCGACGGGTCGCTGCCGTTGCTGGCGCCGATGAGCGAGATCGCCGGGCGGATGGCCGCCCAGGTCGGCGCACACTGCCTGGAACGCGCGCAGGGCGGCCGCGGTGTGCTGCTCGGCGGCGCACCCGGTGTCGCGGCGGGCAAGGTCGCGGTGATCGGCGCGGGCGTGGCCGGCATGAACGCGGCGACGATGGCGGTCGGCATGCAGGCCGAGGTCGTCGTGCTCGACACCAACGTCAACCGGTTGCGGCAGATCGACTTCACCTACCGCGGGCACCTGCAGACCATCGCGTCCAACGCCTACGAGGTCGAGAAGGCCTGCTGCTGGGCGGACCTCGTGATCGGCGCGGTGCTCGTGCCCGGTGCCCGCGCGCCGAAGCTCGTCGGCAACGACCTGGTGTCGCGGATGCGGCCCGGGAGCGTCCTCGTGGACATCGCGATCGACCAGGGCGGCTGTTTCGAGGACTCGCGGCCGACGACGCACGACGACCCCACCTATCGTGTGCACGACTCGGTGTTCTACTGCGTCGCGAACATGCCCGGTGCCGTGCCGAACACGTCGACCTACGCGTTGACGAACGTGACACTGCCGTACGTCCTCGCGTTGGCGGACAAGGGTTTCGACCGCGCTGTCGCAGAGGACCCGGCGCTGGCCAAGGGCGTCAACGCGCGTGAGGGAGAGATCGTGCTGGAAGGACTGGCGTGGTAGCAGACCTGGTGGCGAGCTACCTCGACCACCTCGCCGTCGAACGCGGCACCGCGCGCAACACCCTCGACTCCTACACCCGCGACCTGCGCCGGTACACCGAGCACCTGGAGTCGCTCGGCATCACCGACCTCGCGGCGGTGACCGAGTCCCACGTGAGCGAGTTCCTGGCGGCGTTGCGCGAAAGCGGTTTGGCCGCTTCGTCCGCAGCGCGCACATTGGTTGCTGTGCGGGGACTTCACCGCTTCGCGCACCGTGAAGGTGTGGTGCCCCATGACGCCGCACGCGCCGTGCACCCGCCATCACCGCCCAAGAGACTGCCGAAAGCCTTGCCCGTCAACGATGTGCTGACCCTGCTCGACACCGTGGGGAACCTCAGGGACAAGGCGCTGCTGGAGTTGCTGTACTCCACGGGAGCGCGAATCTCCGAGGTCGTCGGGCTCGACGTGGACGACGTCGACGCCGCCGAACGCACCGTGCTGCTCGACGGCAAGGGCGGCAAGCAACGACTCGTCCCGGTGGGGCGCCCGGCGCTGGCGGCGGTGGACGCCTACCTCGTGAGAGCGCGCCCCGCACTGGCGGCCAAGGGCCGTGGCACGCCCGCGTTGTTCCTGAACGCGCGCGGCGGACGGCTTTCCCGGCAGAGCGCGTGGACCGTGCTGAAGACCGCGGCGGAGGAAGCCGGCATCACCGCCGCGGTCTCCCCCCACACGTTGCGGCATTCGTTCGCCACCCATCTGCTCGAAGGGGGTGCCGACGTTCGGGTGGTGCAGGAACTTCTCGGGCACGCATCGGTTACGACCACTCAGGTGTACACACTGGTAACCGTTACGACTTTGAGGGAGGTCTACGCAACTGCACACCCTCGGGCCACTGGAACATGAGGCTTCCACGGGTACGGTGGACAGGTGCCGAACTTGGACGAGCCGTCCCCCCAGGCCATCGATCTTGCCTCCGTGCTGCACGCGCTGAGCGACCCGACGAGGCTCGCGGTCGTTCGCCAGATCCAGTCCAGCGGAGAGAGGCTGTGCGGGGCCTTCGAGGTCGACGTGGCGAAGTCGACCCTGTCCCAGCACCTGCGCGTGCTGCGGGAAGCGGGCCTCACCCGGACCCGCTGCCGCGGCAACCAGCGCTGGGTGTCACTGCGCCGCGATGACCTGGACCTCCTGTTCCCCGGCCTGCTCGACGTGGTGCTGACGGCCGCGGACCGGCGCACACGTTCGGATGTTCCGGCCTGACTGAGTCTTGACAGTCACATGCCGACCCCCGAAACATTCTCCCGCCCCCTCCAGGACACGGCGAGGCGCGTTGCCGCTCGCACGGGTGCGGCCTAGGCTGCGCCCCGAGAGACGACTACGACCAGTGAGGGAACGCCAGCCATGTCGACACCGGAGCACGCTTTCGCGCCCCGTGCCGACCTGAGCCTGGCCCCGCACGCCGCGCCGGTGGACGACGTCGCCCACGAGCAGGTCGACGGCATCGGCCCGACCGGTCGCGCCCGCCGCGCGCTCCCGGCCCCGCCGCCGTTGCTGCACCACGGCCCGGCGAAGATCCTCGCGGTGTGCAACCAGAAGGGCGGCGTCGGCAAGACGACGACGACCATCAACCTGGGCGCCGCGCTGGCCGAGTACGGCAGACGGGTGCTGCTCGTCGACTTCGACCCGCAGGGCGCGCTGTCCGTGGGCCTCGGCGTGCACCCGCACCAGCTGGAAACCACGATCTACAACGTCATCATGGAGAACGACACCGCCGTTCCCGACGTCATCCGCAAGACCATGGTCGACGACATGGACCTGCTGCCGAGCAACATCGACCTCTCGGCCGCGGAGATCCAGCTGGTGTCCGAGGTGGGCCGCGAGCACACCCTCGTGCGCACCCTCCGCCCCGTCATCGACCACTACGACTACGTGCTGGTCGACTGCCAGCCCTCGCTCGGCCTGCTCACGGTGAACGCCCTCGCGGCCGCGGACGGCGTGCTGATCCCGCTGGAGTGCGAGTTCTTCTCGCTGCGCGGGGTGGCGCTGCTCATCGACACCATCGAGAAGGTCAAGGAACGGTTGAACCCCAAGCTCACGATCACCGGCATCCTCGCCACGATGTACGACCCCCGCACGCTGCACTCGCGCGAGGTCATGGCGCGGGTAGTGGAGGCGTTCGGCGAGATCGTGTTCGACTCGGTCATCAACCGCACGGTGCGCTTCCCGGAGACCACCGTGGCCGGTGAGCCGATCACCCGGTGGGCCCCGCGCTCCTCCGGTGCCAACGCCTACCGCGCGCTGGCCCGCGAGGTGATCGCCCGGTGACCCGTCGCCCCTCACTGCCGGGCGCGGCCGAGCTGTTCCGCCTGACCTCGGCACCCGCCGCCGCCCCGGCGGAAGTGCCGTCCGGCGGCACGGCCGCGCAGCAGCGCCGCGGGTCCGGGCGGACCGGGCACACCACGAAGATCACCGTCTACGTGTCCGACGAGGAGCTGCTGGCGCTGGAGACCGCGCGGCTCGCGTTGCGCGCGTCGCACGGCCTCGGGGTCGACCGCGGCCGGGTGGTGCGCGAGGCGATCGCGATCGTGCTGGACGACCTGGAGGCGCACGGGGACGCGTCGTTGCTGGTGCGCAGGTTGCGCGAGCAGTGACCGAGGAAACACCCGCTGCTGCTCCCGAGGTGGTCGACGACGGCAGGTTCAAGGTCCGGCTCACGAACTTCGAGGGCCCGTTCGACCTGCTGCTGCAGCTCATCTCCCAGCACACCCTCGACGTGACCGAGGTGGCCCTGCACCGGGTCACCGACGACTTCATCGCCCACATCCGCGCGCTCGGCTCCGCCTGGGACCTCGACGAGACCACCGAGTTCCTGGTGATCGCCGCGACCCTGCTGGACCTGAAGGCGGCCCGGCTGCTGCCCGCGGGTGACGTCGAGGACGAGGACGACCTGGCCCTGCTGGAGGCGCGCGACCTGCTGTTCGCCCGCCTGCTGCAGTACCGCGCCTACAAGCAGGTCGCGGCCCTGTTCGCCGAGCTCGAACAGGGCGCCTACCGCCGCTACCCGCGCTCGGTGGCGCTGGAACCGCGCTTCGAGGGCCTGCTGCCCGAGGTGATGCTCGGCGTCACCCCCGACAAGTTCGCGCTGATCGCCGCCGCCGCGTTCCGGCCGAAGCCCAAGCGCACCCTGTCCACCGCCCACGTCCACCAGCACCGCGTGTCGATCCGCGCGACCGCCGACGAGCTGCGGACGTTCCTGGTGGAGCGCGGCACGGCGTCGTTCACGGAGATCGTCGCCGACTGCACCGAGACGATGCAGGTCGTCGCACGCTTCCTGGCGCTGCTGGAGCTGTACCGGGAGAAGTCGCTCGCCTTCGAGCAGGAGGACCCGCTCGGGCCGCTGCAGGTGACGTGGGTCGGCGGGACGTTGGAACAGGCGCAGGCCGCGGCACCGGCCGGCGACGAGGACGAGGACTACGAATGAGCGACCCAGAGGTCGGACCGGAGCCGGTCGTCGGACCGGACGCGGCACAGGTGGAGCGGCCGGGGCCGGCGTTCGACGGTGGCACGGGCGCGGCGGAGTACGACGCGGCGGCCGCGGCGCTGGCCGCGAAGTTCGGGGCGGGTGCCGCGGAGACGAAGCCCGCGAAGCGCCGGTCCAAGCCCCGGCCCGCCGAGCCCCAGCTGGAGCTCCCGGTCACCGAGCCCGCCGGGACGGAGACCGGGACCGGGACCGGGGCCGAGGACGCCGCCCAGCTCGAAGCGCAGCTCCTCGCCGCCGCACCCGAGGAGCAGATCGAGGACTCCGGCCTGCCCGACCTCACCGACGACGCCGAGCTCGACGGCGCGCTGGAGTCGGTGCTGCTCGTCGTGGACAGCCCCATCGCGGAAGACCAGCTGAGCAGTGCCCTTGAGCAGCCGGTTAAGCGAATCAAGCAGGCACTCCGTAGACTCTCCACCCGGTACACCGAGTCCGGCAGCGGCATCGACCTGCGCAGGGCGGGGGACGGCTGGCGGTTCTACACGCGAGACCGGTTCGCCCCGTTCGTGGAGAAGCTGCTGCTCGACGGCCAGCGCGCGAAACTCACCCGCGCTGCCCTGGAGACGCTCGCGGTGATCGCCTACCGGCAGCCCGTCACGAGGGCGCGGATCGCGGCGGTTCGCGGCGTCAACGTCGACGGTGTGATCCGGACCCTGGTCGCACGGGGGCTCATCGAGGAGACGGGCACCGACAGCGACACGGGTGGGATCCTGTACCGCACGACCGAACTGTTCCTGGAGCGGTTGGGGCTGTCGTCGTTGAACGACCTGCCGCCGATCGCTCCGCTGCTGCCCGAAGTGGATGCGATCGACGATGTCTGAGAACGAGGGCGTGCGCCTGCAGAAGGTGCTCGCGCAGGCCGGTGTCGCCTCACGCCGTGCTTCGGAGGAGCTGATCGACCAGGGGCGGGTGCAGGTCGACGGCAAGGTGGTGCGCGAGCAGGGCCGCCGGATCGACCCCGAGACCGCGGTCGTGCACGTCGACGGCGTGCGGGTGCAGATCCGCGAGGACGTCGTCACGATCGCGCTGAACAAGCCGTTCGGGATCCTGTCCACCATGGAGGACGACCTGGGCCGGCCGTGCGTCGGCGACCTGGTGCGCAACCGCAAGGAGCGGCTCTTCCACGTCGGCAGGCTCGACGCGGAGACCGAGGGGTTGCTGCTGCTCACGAACGACGGTGAGCTGGCGCACCGGTTGATGCACCCGAGCTACAACGTCAAGAAGACCTACCTCGCCGAGGTGCCCGGCCCGGTCGAGCGCGGCCTGGGCAAGAAGCTCAAGGCGGGCGTCGAGCTGGAGGACGGCCCGGTCAAGGTCGACTCGTTCAAGCTGGTCACGGCGGTGCCGGGCAAGGCACTCGTCGAGATCGTCGTGCACGAGGGCCGCAAGCACATCGTGCGCCGGCTGATGGAGCACGTCGGCTACCCGGTGGAGTCGCTGGTGCGCACCGCGGTCGGCGACGTGCTGCTCGGCAACCAGCGGCCCGGCTCGATGCGCGTGCTGAACCGGCAGGAGGTCGGCGGGCTGTACAAGCTCGTGGGCCTGTGAACCCGGCGCGCCGCTGAAGCCGCACCGAACCGGTGATCGGCGTGCGGCTGTCCCCGGACGGCCGCACGCTCGTGGCGAGACGGCTCGACGGCGGTCCTCGTCCGGCGCGGGTCAGTCGCCGCAGGGCAGGCCGAGGCAGCTCGCGTTGACGTGCATCGGCCGCGGGTCGTCGCGCAGCCGGCCGCGGTACCAGCCGTCGCCGACCCACGCCTCGACGAAGAACCGGGTGCCCTCCGGGATGAAGCGCAGCGGCTCACCCGGCCAGGTCACGTGCACGCCCCGTGCGATCTCGCAGACCATCCTCACCGGTGCCTGCGGTGCCGTCGTCGTCGCCTCAATGGTCACGTCAGGATCTCCCTCGTCAGCGCCGGCGCCCCGTGACCGGCACCGTCGAACCTACGGACGATCCCGTTGTCCAGCTTCGTTCCACGCGAGTGGACAACGCGCTGTTAACAAGGGTGTAGCCGTGGGCGGCATTTCGGTGTTGCCCACGGCACACCGCGGTGCCGGTTCGGCGACGTTAGGGCGAACGGGTTGTTCACGGTCAGGCGTTGGCCGCTGAACGGAGTTCTCTGAACAATGACGGGGTGCCGAGACGGGAACGCCCTCTCGACGAGGGCGAGAGCGGTCTCCTGCAGTTCGCCGCGGACCTTCGCCGGCTGCGGGAACGGGCGGGCAGCCCCACCTACCGCGAGCTCGGCCGACGGGCGCACTACTCGGCGGCGGCGCTGTCGGAGGCGGCGGGCGGGCGCAAGCTGCCGAGCCTCGCGGTGACGAGGGCGTACGCGAAGGCGTGCGCGGCGGACCCGGACGAGTGGGAGCTGCGGTGGCGCGCGGTCGCCGAGACGCAGCCGCGGGCCGGCGCCGACAGCCCGTACGTCGGCCTCAAGGCGTTCGAACCCGATGACGCACCGAAGTTCTTCGGCCGGGAGCGGCTCACGGTCGAGCTGCTGACGACGCGGCACCGCTTCACCGGCGTGTTCGGGCCGTCGGGGGTGGGCAAGTCGTCGTTGCTGAAGGCCGGGCTGGTGGCGCGCACGGACGGCCCGGTGCTGCTGTTCACGCCCGGCGCCGACCCGGTGGAGGAGTGCGCGCTCGCCCTCGCCCGGCTCACCGGGCAGGACGCGGTGGAGCTGGCCGGCGAGCTCGCGCGGCCCGAACAGCTCGCCCGCAGGCACACCGGGCTCGTCGTCGTCGACCAGTTCGAGGAGCTGTTCACGGTGTGCCGCAGCGAGGCGCGCCGGACGTGGCTCATCGAGGCGCTCACCGGGTGCGCCAAGGTCGTCATCGGCACGCGGGCCGACTACTACGGGCACTGCGCGCAGTACCCGGAGCTGGTGGAGGCGTTGCGCGGCAGCCAGGTCATGGTCGGCGCGATGACACCGGACGAGCTGCGGCTCGCGATCACCGAACCCGCCGCCCACGCCGGCGCCAAGGTGGAGACCGCGCTGCTGGCCAGGCTGATGGCCGACGCGGTCGGGCAGGCAGCCGTGCTCCCGCTGCTGTCGCACGCGCTCGCGGAGACCTGGCAGCACCGGCGGGGGATGACGCTGACGCTCGCGGCCTACGAGGAGGTCGGCGGCGTCGAGCACGCCGTGGCCCGCACCGCGCAGGACCTGCTCGCCGGGCTGCCCGCCGAGCAGGTGAAACGGGTGCTGCTGCGGCTCGTCACCGCCGAGGGCACCAAGCGCCGCGCGCACCGCGACGAGCTGGAGGCCGGCGAGACCGTGCTCGCCGCGCTGGCCGCCGCCCGGCTGGTGGTCGTCGACCGCGACGGCGTCGAGCTCGCGCACGAGGCGTTGATCCGCAGCTGGCCGGCGCTGCACCACTGGGTCGAGGAGAACCGGGAGAACGTCAGGGCACAGCGGGAGCTCACCGACGCCACCCGGACGTGGGAGGCGCTCGACCGCGACGCCGGGGCGCTGTTCCGCGGCCGGCGGCTCGCCAACGTGCCCGCGGGGCTCGCGCTCACCTCCCGCGAACGCGCGTTCCTGGCCGCGAGCCGCGCCGCGGAGGAGGAGGTCACGACGAGCGCGCGGCGCCGCACCCGCCGCCAGCGCCAGCTGCTCGCCGCACTGGTCGCGCTGCTGGTGGTCGCCGCTGGCTCGACGGTGTTCGCGTGGCGGGCCACCAGGACCGCCGAGGAGCAGCGCACCACGACCGCCGTGCTGAAAGCCGTCGCCGAGGCCGGTGCGCTGCGGTCGGGCAACCCCGCGCTGGCCCAGCAGGTCGCGCTCGCCGCCTACCGGCTCGTGCCGCTCCCGCAGGCCCGCAACGCGCTGCGCCAGGAGGAGGTGCCGGTGCAGACCCTGCGCGCGGCGGACGCCGAGGTCACCGCGCTCGTCGTCGGCCCGACGCAGCAGCAGGTCGTCACCGGTCACCGCGACGGGCTGGTCGTGCTGACGACCCTCGACGACCTGCCCGCGCCGCGCACGTCCTACGAGGCCACCCGGCACGCCGGCGCCGTCGTCGCGCTGGCGGTGGACCCGGCGGGCGGCCTGCTCGCGTCGGTGGGGGAGGACGGCACCGTCCACCTCGTCGACATCTCCCTGGGCAAGCCGCGCGACCTCGGCGTGCTGCCCGCCCGTGCCACCGCGGTCGCCTGGCGCGGCAGCACCCTCGTCACGACCGGCCCCGACGGCGCGGTCGGCTCCTGGACCGACCTGCGCGGCGGCCGCCCCCGGCTGCTCGCCACCGCCCAGCCCGGCCTGGGCCCGCTCGCCGGCCTCGCCTTCCGCGCCGACGGCCGCGTGCTCGCCGCTGTCACCACCGGCCGTGCCGTCCACCTGCTCGACGCCGCGGACCCGCGCCGGCTCACGCCGTTGTCGCTCACCACGGAGTTCGCGGGCCACGCCCAGTTCGCCGGCGACCTGCTGCTGACCGCCGGCCGCACCGCCGTGCACCTCTGGGACGCCCGCGACCCGCGCGCGCCGGCCCTGCGGGCGGAGCTCCCCTCCGGCGGTGGGGAGGTGACCGGCACGTGGCTGAGCGCGGACAGCCTCGCGGTCGCGACCGACGACGGCCTGGTGCGGTTGTGGCGGCTCGGCGCGGGGGAGCCGGTCGAGCTGGCGCTGCTGCGCGGGCACGCCGGACCGGTCACCGCCGTCGGGCTCACGCCGAGGGGCGACGAGGTGGTGACCGGAGGGGCGGACCGGGCGGTGCGGCTGTGGAACGTCGACCTGCGCGACCCGGCGGTGCGGATCTGCGAGCAGGCGGTCCCGCGGATGACCGGGGCCGAGTGGGACCGCTACTTCGCCGGACTCGCCTTCACACCACCGTGCCACGACTGACCGCCTCCGGAGGGTACGCGGGGTCCCCGCGTGCCTTTCGGGGGTACGCGGGGTCCCCGCGTGCACCTCAGGGGAACGCGGGGGCCCCGCGTGACACGAGGGAGAGTGGCCGAGGGTGACGGTGCGAGGGTCTCGTTCGTGTGACGTTCGCGTGGCGGCGAACATCCCGGTCGCAAGCGGTTAGCGTGGTGTTAGACGCCAGGCGAACCTCTGGTGGACAATCCGGCCGGGAGGCGGCATGCCACGAGGGGAACGACCGCTGGGGCCGGAGGACACCGCGCTGCTCCGGTTCGCCGGTGACCTGCGCAGACTGCGCGACCAGGCGGGCAAACCGAGCTACCGCGAGCTCGCGGGCAGGGCGAACTACTCGCCCACGGCGCTGTCGGACGCGGCCGGTGGGCGCAAGCTGCCGTCGCTCGCGCTGACGCTGGCCTTCGTGCGCGCCTGCGACGGCGATCCGAAGGAGTGGACGGCGCGGTGGCGGGAGCTCGCCGCCGAGCAGGTCTCGCCGTTGCAGCCGAGCGCCCCCTACGTCGGCGCGGCACCGTTCCACGAGAAGGACGCCAAGAGGTACTTCGGCCGTGAGGCGCTGGTCGAGCGGGTGCTCGCGCGCAGCGGGTCGTTCACCGCCGTGGTCGGGCCGTCCGGGTCAGGGCGCACCTCCCTGCTCGAAGCCGGTCTGCTGCCCGCGTTCGACCACGCCGTCGTCGTCACTCCCTCCGACCGCCCGCTCGACGCGCTGGCCGCCGCCCTCGCCGGCCTCTTCGGCACCACCGCGGAGCAGCTGGCCGCCGAGCTCGCGGCCGACCCCGACCACCTGCGGCTGCGCGTCCGGCAGCACTGCCCCGGTCTCGTCCTGCTGGTCGACGACTTCGAGAAGGCCTTCGAGGCCACCGGCTTCGTCACCGCGCTGCTGCGCTGCCCGCGGGTCGTGGTCGCGGTCCGCTCCGACTTCCGGCGGCGCTGCCACGCGCACCCCGGGCTCGCGCGGGTCCTGCCCGGCAACGAGGTCCTGATCGAGCCGATGACCGCGGAGGAGCTGCGCCGCGCGGTCACCGAGCCCGCCGGCCAGCTCGGCGTGTCGGTCGAGACCGCACTCGTGGCGCGGCTGGTGGCGGACGTGGCGGGCCAGCCGGCGTTGCCGTTCGTGTCGCAGGCGTTGATCGAGACCTGGCGGCGCAAGCGCGGCATGACGCTGTCGCTCGCCGGGTACGAGGAGTCCGGCGGCATCGAGCACGTCATGGCGCAGGCGGCCGAGACGTTCTTCTCCGCCCTCGACGAGGCCGACCAGCGCGCCGTCCGCACCGTGTTCCTGCGGTTGGTCTCGATGCAGCGCAACGGGGTCCTGCAGCGCAAGACCAGCAAGCCCGACGTCGAGCCGCGGCTGCTCGACCTGCTCGTCCGCACCCGGCTCGTCGTCCTCGGCGAGGACGGCGCAGGACTCGCCCACGACGCGGTGCTGCGCTGGCCGCGGCTGCGCGGGTGGATCGACGAGGAGCACGAGAACCTCCGCACGCACCAGCAGCTCGTCACCGCGATCGAGCTGTGGGAGTCGAGCGACCGCGACCCCGGCGCGCTCTACCGCGGTGCCCGGCTGCGCAAGGCCCGCGGCCTGGGCGACTTCCTCACCGCGCCGGAACGCCGGTTCGTCGAGCTGAGCGCCCGGCGCGAGACCCGCCGCTCGGTGGCGCTGATCTCCGTCGCGGCGGTGCTCGCGGCGCTCGTGCCGGGCAGCGTGATCTACGCGCTCACCAACGAGCAGCGCATCACCCAGCTCACCGACGAGGCGTTCGGGCGGCAGGCGATGGCCGAGTCGACGTCGCTGATGGAGCAGGGCAAGCCGTTCGCGGACAAGTTCGCCCTCGTCGGCTACCGGGTGGCGCCCTCGCAGGACGCGGAACGCATCCTGCGCCTGGCCAACGCCTGGACCCGGCGGATCGGGTTCACCGGCACCCCGGCGGAGAACGCCAAGGTGCTCACCGGGCCGCGCGGCGAGCTCGCCGCGGTGCGCGACGGCGACGGCACCGACCGGATGTGGCGCATCGACGAGACCGACCCCGTGCCCGGTGAGCGGTTCCCGGCCGGCCACCAGGTCACCCACCTCGCCGAGCGCCGCGCCATCACCCAGGACCCCGGCGGCCGGCAGTACCTGTGGTCGGTCACCGACCACACCCGGATGTCGCTGCTCTACCGGCTGCCCGCCGGGTTCCGCGCACAGGACCTCAGCGCGGACGGCTCACGGGTCGTCGGCTACCACGACGACTCCGACCCCGGCCTGCTCAACCCGAACACCCGCGGCCGCGCCATCCTGCTCGACCTCGCCGACGGCCGGGCGCCGGAGGAGATCCAGATGCCGGTGCGCAGCCCGGACGGCGTCGGGCTGAGCCGCGACGGCCGCGAACTCGCCACCGCGCTGCACGACCGGGCCGGCGGCACCACCACGATCAGCCAGTGGCGGATCGGCGCGACCCTGGAGCCGGCCGCCCAGCCGCTGGTCCGCCCCGGCCTGGTCAACCGGCTCACCTACAGCCCGGACGGCCGCTGGCTCGCGGGCGAGCACACCCCCGAGTCGACCGTCGAGGTGTGGCAGCTGGTGCCGGGCGGGACCCCGGTGCCCACCGCCACCCTGTCGACCACGGTGCCCAGCGGCGCCTGGGTCACGTTCGGCACCGACGACCGCATCGCCGTCGTGCGCGCGCAGACGTTCGAGGTGTACCGGCTCTACCCCGGCGGCAGGCAGCCCGACCGGCTCGCCTCGGTCACCGGCCACGGCGGTTCGGTGTACGCGACCTACCGGCCCGCGCACGACGACTTCCTCGTCCGCAGCGGCGGCACCGACCCGCAGCTGCTGACCTACGAGCTCGACGCCGGGCGCATCCGCCGCGAGATGTGCGCGGAGGGGCGTGCGCGGCTCACGGACTCCGAATGGGTTAAGAGCTTCGGCGAAGCGGAGCGCGTCGAGGTCTGCTGACTGCCGCTGATGTGCGGGAAACACCCCGGAGTTGCCTCGACACGCATTGTGGTTGAGTGATCAACTCTCTAGGGTGACCGAGTGCGTGCGTTCACAAGGGGACTCCTCGGCATCGCCGGGTTCCTCGCGCTCTGGGAGCTCTTAGGACGCTCCACCCTCGTCCCCGCGGAAGCCCTCGTCCCACCGTCCGTCGTGTTCGGAGAGCTGGCCGCGCAGCTGGTCGACCCGGTCTTCCTCCGCCACGTCGTGGCCACCGTGCTGGCACTGCTGATCGCCATCGTGGTCGCCATCGCCGTCGCGGTACCGAGTGGACTCGTGCTCGGCAGCGTTCCCGCCGTGCGCCACGCGACCCGCGCGGTCGTCGAGTTCCTGCGCCCGATCCCTTCCGTCGCACTGATTCCGCTCGCGCTGGTGATCCTCGGTTTCGGACCGGAAACGAAGATCACGCTCGCGGTGTACGCGGCGGTGTGGCCGATCCTGTTCAACACCATCTACGCACTGGACGAACTGGACCCGTTGCAGGTCGAGACGGCCAGGGTCTTCGGCACCGGCCGCGTCGGCGTGCTGTTCAGGGTGGCACTGCCCAGCGCGCTGCCGTTCGTCCTCACCGGAATCCGGCTCGCGGCCACCACCGCGCTCATCGTGATGGTCAGCGTGGAGCTGATGGCCGGCGCCGACATCGGACTCGGCTACTTCATCATGGAGGCCCGCAGCGGCGCCGGGCGGATGGACCAGGTCCTGGCCGGCACGGTGGTCGCGGGCGTGATCGGTGTCCTGCTCAACAACGGTCTCGAGCGCGTGCGGCGCCGGTGGGTGGCCTGGTGAACCGATTCGTTCAACGGTGGACCGTGTTCGCCGTGCTGATCGTGGTGTGGCAGGTCCTCGGCTGGCTCGCGGACGACCCGTTCTTCCCGCCGCCGTCGCAGATCGTCACCGCCGCCTACGAGTGGTGGGTGCTGGAGCCGCAGAACGTCACCGAGCACATCCTGCCGTCGGTGGGCCGGCTGCTGTCGGGCTGGGCGATCGCCTGCGTGATCGGCGTGTCGCTGGGCCTGCTGCTCGGCCGGTCCGACCGGGCGATGGAGTACGCGGGGCCGCTGCTGGTGTTCCTGCGCTCGATCCCGCCGCCCGCGCTGGTGCCGGTGTTCCTGTTGCTGTTCAAGGGCGGCACGTCGATGCAGCTCGCGACGATCGTGTTCGGCGTCGTGTGGCCGGTGCTGCTCAACAGCGTCGACGGCGCCCGCTCGGTCGACGTGACCAAAGTGGACACCTCCGCGGTGTTCGGCATCCCGCGCTGGCAGTGGGTGCTCGGCGTCGTGCTGCCCGCGGCCTCCCCGAAGATCTTCGCGGGACTGCGGGTCTCGCTCTCCCTGTCGCTCGTGCTGATGGTGATCTCCGAGCTGGTGGCCACCGACAACGGCATCGGCTCGCAGCTGATGCAGGCGCAGCGCGAGTTCGACTACACGCGCATGTGGGCCGGGATCGTCCTGCTGGGCGTCCTCGGCTACGGACTCAACACCGCGTTGCTCGCGGTGGAACGCAGGGCTTTGGCTTGGCAACCGAGGAGTCGTGATGAGCAACATGCTTGAGGTGGCCGACCTGGGCCACACCTACGGCGACTACGAAGCCATTGGGGGGCTGTCGTTCACCGTGCGAGCCGGCGAGCTCGTCTGCGTGGTCGGCCCCTCTGGCTGCGGCAAGTCCACCTTGCTGCGCACCATCTCCGGGCTCATCGAGCCGTCGCGCGGGGACGTGTCCCTCAAGGGCTCGCACCTCGCCGTCGTCTTCCAGGACTACCAGCGGTCGCTGTTCCCGTGGCTCACCGTGCAGGGCAACGTGGAGTTCCCGCTGCGCGGCCTGCCGCGCGCCGAGCGCAAGGCCCGCGCGGCCGAGGCGCTGGAGTGGGTCGGGCTCGGCAAGGCGGCGAAGAAGCGGCCGTGGCAGCTCTCCGGCGGCATGCAGCAGCGCGTGGCCATCGCGCGGGCGCTGGCGTACCGGCCGGCCCTGTTGCTGATGGACGAACCGTTCGCCTCCGTCGACGCGCAGACCCGCTTCGAGCTGGAGGACCTGCTGCTGCGGGTCCGCCGCGAGCACGACACGACCGTCCTGGTCGTCACGCACGACATCGACGAGTCGGTGTACCTGGGTGACCGCATCCTGGTCCTGTCCGGCTCTCCCGCGCGTCTCGTGGCCGACCTGGAGGTGCCGCTGCCCGCCGAGCGCGACCAGGTGACCACGCGCACGGACGAGGCCTTCGTGGCACTGCGTTCGCGCGTCGCCCGGCTGCTCAACGTCGGCAAGCCCTCGCTCGACGTGGAGAAGTGGGCGGAGGCCGAGCGGGAGTCGCTCAGCGAGACCGTCAGCTCCTGACACACTCTGCCGCGTGAGCGACTGGAACCTGTTCCTCATCGTCGACGCGGAGCCGGAGGAGATCTCGGCCGCGCCACCCGGCCGCGTGGTGGCGTTGCAGGGCAGAAGGCTGCTCCCGTTGTCCGACAACGGGTTCTCGCTGCTGCTGGCGTGGGTCGCCGGCCCGCGCCGGGTCGTGCGCACCCCGGCTCCGCTGCTCCCCGACCAGGACGTCGTCAACGCGTTCGTCAACTCCTACCTCGTCGAGGCGGGCGCTCCGCCGCGACCGGCCGGGTTCTCGTGGTACCTGGACCTGCCGGCCGGTGTGGAGCCCGCCGACGTGTGGCGTCTGGCGGACACGGGCGGCGAGCGGGGGTCGCGGGTGGACCTCCGCGGTGTCCGCCGGGTGCTGGAGCGCGGAGTGGACACTTTGTACCACCGGGCGTGAGTGCAGAGCCCTACTGGGAAAACCTGGGAAAAAGACCAAGCTGCCGCAGACCCGGTGCGGACGACGGGAAATCCACGCGCAGAACGGCTCCGGACCGCAGTGGTCCGGAGCCGTTCCGCGTCGCACGGACGGGGCTGTCTGAACGCCTGTCAGCCGACGAGGAGGCCGTCACCGTGCGAGGTGTGCGGGAGGGTGGTCCGGGCGCTCACAGGTGGCGGTAAGCGCCCGTGCGCTGCCGGTGGCTCAGAAGTGGATGTTCAGGTCGTTGCCGTTGCCCAGGCCGCCGTCGAGCAGGTCGAGGTCGCCGACGTTGAGGTCGCCCACGACCTGGCCGACGGAGTTGTGGACGTCGCCGACCTGCGCCACGTCCTGCACGACGTTGTCGCTCACGTCCACGACGTTCTCGACGTCCAGGTCGAGGTTCGCGACGTCCTTCACCAGCATGTCGGTGTCCTTGAGCAGCACGTCGGTGTTCGCGACGTCCTTGACGAGCACGTCGGTGTCGAGGTCCTTGACCAGCACGTCGGTGTTCACGACGTCCTGCACGTCCGCGACGTGGGTGACCGTGCTGACGACCGAGTTGTCCTGCACGACGGTCGTGACGTCCGAGACGACGTCGAGGGTGCCTGCGACGTCGCCGACGTTGCCGAAGTCGGTGACCAGCGCGGTCACGGCGGACGGAGCGCCCAGGTTCGCGACGTCGGTGATCGAGGTGAGACCGTCGAGGTTGCCGGTGACGAGCTTCAGCTGGTCCGCGGCGGCGATGTCGCCGGCGTTCGCGAGCACGTCGTCGAGGGCGTCGACCTTGGCCACGGAGGCGGTGTCGAGCACCAGCGGCAGGATCTCCTGGATCTCACCGGGGGTGATGTCGCCCAGCCCGGCGGACTCGAGCACGCCCTGCGGGTCCAGCTGGAACGCCTCGCGGGCGTCGAGGTCGCTCAGCAGGGAGAGGGTGAAGTCGTGCAGGGTGCTCATGGAACCAGGCTCCTGATGTGGTGATCGGGGGATGTCGGGTTGAACCGTATGGATGATCGACATCCCCCGGCATCGGGAGTTGGCCCCAGATCGTGACGAAACGAGGTCCCTAGGGGATCGAGATCACTCGTTAGGGGACCCGGGATTTCACCCGTTAGGGCCCCACATAGTTCTCGGCGAAGGTCGCCCGGTAGGCAGGGGACTCGGCCAGGTGTTCCAACCTGGCCTGCGCCAACCGTCCGAAGAAGGGGGAGCTCACATCGGTGTGGATCATGTTGACCATCCACTGCGAGAACTCCTGGGCCCGCCAGACCCTTTTGAGACAGTCGTCTGAGTAGGTCTTCAGCCCGTCCTCGGAACCGGTGTCGTAGTAGGCGATCAGTGCACGTCCGAAGGTTGCGGCGTCGTTCATGGCGAGGTTCATGCCCTTGGCGCCGACCGGGGTGATGATGTGGGCTGCGTCACCCAGCAGGTACAGCCGCCCGTAGGACATCGGCTCGACCACATGGCTGCGCATGTCGAGGACGCGCTTTTCGATGATCTTGCCCTCGTTCAGCTCCCACGACGAGTCGCGCAGCGCGAAGCGTTTGTGCAACGCCTCCCAGACCTGTTCGTCCGACCAATCTTCGGCTTTTGTCCCGACCGGCACCTGGAGGTAGAAACGCGATACCGACGGGCTGCGCAGCATGTGTCCGGCGAAACCGTCGGCGTGCAGCGCGTAAATCACGGCTTTAGTCGACGGAGGGGCCTCCGCGAGAATGGTGAGCCACTCGATCCCGTGCTGGTGCGTGAACTCCGTCAGCACTCCCTCGGGAATGCTCGGACGGGACACCCCGTGGAATCCGTCGCAGCCCGCCACGAAGTCACATGAAACTTCTTCGCGTACCCCGTCTGCGCTGGTCCAGGCCACGGACGGGTGAGAGCTGGTCAGATCCCGCAACTCGACGTCACTGACCTCGAACCGGATGTCACCACCGGCGGCCAGGAATGCTCCGATCAGGTCTTTGACCACTTCCTGCTGGGGGTAGACGTAGTGCTCCCGGCCGCCGTACAAGTCGGAGTACGCGACCTGGAACACCTGTCCACTCACCCGGAATTCGCACGTTCCGTGACGGTCTGCTTCCATCAGCAAACGATCGGCGAGTCCGAGCGACTCCAGCATCGTCACGGAGCGGTGTTCGAGGACTCCCGCCCGTGGCCGGGTTTCCACGTGGGCACGACTGGCCCTTTCCAGCACCACGCAGTCGATGCCTGACTGCTGGATCAAGTTTGCCAAGGTCAGACCGGCCGGCCCGGCGCCGACGACGGCTACAGCGCGCTTCAACTGGGGTTCTCCTAGCCCTAGACCTGCTGTGCTTAGATGCTCACCGCAGGTAGTGGACTGGAACCTGCTCGTGTCGGTCAACTGGGGTCTTTTGGAGCAGCGTCATTACTCTGAGTGGTTGACCGTCGCGACAAAATCCCCGCAACGACGACACCGCTCCGACAGGAGAGTGCTCCCGATGACTCGAAGAGTCCGCCGCACCGCCGTCCGTGGCATCGCCCTCGCCACGCTGCTCGCCACCGTGGCGAGCTGTGGACTGCTCGGCGGCGAAGAGCAGTCACCCCCGGCCGACCAGAACAGCGGCGGCAAGGTCGAGAAGGCCAAGATCACCCTGGGGGTGCTGCCGATCCTCGACGTGGCCTCGGTCCACGTCGCGATGAAGAAGGGCTACTTCGCCCAGGAGGGCCTTGAGGTCAACCTCAAGGTCATCGACGGTGGCGCGAAGGCGATCCCCGGCCTGATCAGCAAGGACCTGGACTTCACGTTCGGCAACTGGGTCTCGTTCTTCGCCGCGGAGGCGAAGGACACCGCGAAGGCGGTCGACGGCCTCAAGCTGATCTCCGACGGCTACCAGGCCAAGCCGGACATGTTCCTGATCCTGGCCAACGGTGACTCGGCCATCAAGAGTCCTGCCGACCTCGCCGGCAAGACCATCGGGATCAACACCTTCAGGAACATCGCGGAGCTCACCGCGAAGGCCACCCTCGAAGCCGCGAACGTCGACGTGAACTCGGTGAAGTTCAAGGAGATGCCGTTCCCGGACATGCAGGCGGCGGTCCAGAACAAGACCGTCGACGCGGCCTTCATGGTCGAGCCGTTCATCACCCGCGCCCAGCGCGCCGCCGGCCAGATCAAGGTCCTGGACGCCGCGACCGGCCCGACGGACAACATCCCGATCGCGGGCTACGCCACCACCGGCGCGTTCGCCAAGGAGAACCCGAAGACCGTCGCCGCGTTCCAGCGCGCGATGGCCAAGGGCCAGGCCGACGCCACCGACCGCCCCACGGTGGAGCCGCTGCTGGTCGAGTACGCCAAGGTCGACAAGGAAACCGCAGGTCTTGTCCACTTCGGCGCGTTCCCGACGACGCTCGACGCGACCCGCCTGCAGCGCGTGGTCCAGCTGATGGTGCGCTACGGGATGCTGGACAAGGAGCTCGACGTGAAGCCGATGCTCATCCAGCCCTCCGGTAGTTGACGAACAGCGCGGGGGGCTGTGATCGCGCCGTGATCGAAAGCCCCCCGCGGCGGTCGTCTGCGCCGCAAGAATTATCGGCAAGGGGCCGTTTAGCCGCCCCTGCACAGTTGTTGATTCTCGAACCAGCTGTTTTGTCGTCCGAACGGCGGTATGAGAACGGTGCGTTTTACTCCAAGATCCACCAGGTTTGCAGCTATTAAACGGGGCGGGGAGTGTTGACGGTGCGCGGTCGTGAGGACCAGCGAGGCATCGACCGGTTCCGCCTACGCAACTGGCGGTTGCGGAGCAAGCTCGCAGTGGTGTTGTTGGTTCCGGCCCTGAGCACCGCGACTCTCGCGGGCCTGCGGCTGAACACCCAGCTCGACGACGTCGAACTCTTCGGCAAAGTCCAGCGCGAGCTCGCTGTCAGCCACCAGGCGGCGAAGGTGGAGAGCGCTCTGCAGGTCGAGCGCGACTGGGCGGTCCAGTGTGTGGCCGCCGGCAGGCAGAACGCGTGCCCCGAGCACGCGGCGAAGACCGGTCTTACCGACACGGAGTTGGACAAGTACCGGAACTCGGGCGCGACGGCCTCCGGCCTGAGCGCGCCCCTCCAGGAGTCGTTCACCAAGTCGCTGCAGTCCCTCGACGGACTGGCGAGCCTGCGGGTGACCATCCTGAGCACGAAGTACCCGGACGTCGCTGTCATCAGCGCGTACAACCAGATCAGCGCCTCGCTCAGCCAGGTGCACCGTGCCGTGGTGTCGAGCCTGAGCGAGCCGGAGATCGTGCCGCTGGTCACGGCCGCGCAGGCGCTCTACAGCGCCCAGGAGCAGCTCGGCCAGCAGAACGCGATCCTGACGTCCACCGCGCTGCGCAGGGGCTTCGCGCCCGGTGCCGCCGACGAGCTGCGTGCCGCGCAGTCCCGTCTGGACGCCGCGTTCACGGAGTTCAACGACCTGGCGTCGGCGGAGAACCGGCAGCGGTTCCAGGACGTCGTGTCCGGTTCCGCCGTGGACGGTCGCAACCGGCTGGTGCGGCTCGCGCTCGCGCAGGACTTCGAGCGCGAGACGATCACCATCACCGACGCCGAGGTGCTGAAGATCGGCCAGGACACCGCGAACCTGGTCGCCCAGGTCGCGGGCGACCTGGAGGGCCAGGCCGACGCGACGACCACGCGTCTCGCCGACACGGCGCGTTCGGACGCCTGGCGGGACGCGGCACTGGTCGCGATCTCGCTGCTGCTCGCGTTCGGTCTCATGGCGATGGTCGCGCAGTCCATGCTGCGGCCGCTGCGCATCCTGCGCCGCAGCGCGCTCGACGTGGCGCGCAACCAGCTGCCGGAGGCGATCAAGCGAATCCGGTCGCACCGCGACCCGGAACGCGCCGCCGAGGAGGCGATCGTCCCGGTGCCGCTCAACACGACCGAGGAGGTCGGCCAGGTCGCGCGGGCGTTCGACCTGGTGCAGCGCGAAGCAGTCCGCCTCGCCGTCGAGCAGGTGGCCCTGCGCGCGAACGTCAACGACATGTTCATCAACCTGTCGCGGCGCTCGCAGGCGTTGGTGGAGCGGCAGATCAGCGTGATCGACCGGCTCGAGCAGGACGAGCAGGACCCCGACCACCTGGCGTCGCTGTTCGAGCTCGACCACCTCGCGACGCAGATGCGCCGCAACAGCGAGAACCTGCTCGTGCTCTCCGGCACGACGGTCAACCGCCGCGTCACCCGGCCCGTCGCGATCGCCGAGGTCCTCGGCGCCGCGGTCTCCGAGGTCGAGAAGTACGCGCGCGTGCAGATCGCGCCGACGCCGGAGCTCATGGTGCAGGGCCGCGTGGTCAACGACCTCGCGCACCTCGTGGCCGAGCTGCTCGACAACGCCACGGCCTTCTCCAAGCCCACCAGCAAGGTGACGGTGCGGACGATAGAGACCCGCAAGGGCGAGGTCGCGATCCGCATCCACGACCGCGGTGTCGGCATGCAGGAGCAGGACGTCGTCGAGTTCAACGCGAAGCTCGCCGAGCCGCCGGAGGTCGACGTCTCCGTGGCCCGCGAGATGGGCCTGTACGTGGTCGGCCAGCTCGCCAAGCGGCACGACATCCGCGTGACGCTGGCGAACAACGACGACATAGAGGGTGGTGTCACCGCCCAGGTCGTGCTGCCGGCCTCGTTGCTGCACAAGGGCCCGCCGCCCGCGCTGCCGCTCCCGGCCGTCGCGCCCTCGCCGGCACCCGCCGTCGAGAGCACCGGCGAGGGCCTCTCCGGTGTTCCGAAGTGGACGCCGGAGTACCCGGTCGTGGTGTCGTCGGCGGAGACGGCGGAGGAGGAGCCCAGCGGGCGCCACCGCATCGAGCAGACGTCCGCGGACGGCCTGTTCACCGCGCGGATCGAGGCGGAGGAGACCGCCGTCGAGGACCGGTACTCCTACGAGCCGCCGGTCGAACGACCCGTCGAGGCCGCCACCGAGATCTTCCCCGCGGTGAGCGACGACGACGAGGAGATCTCCGCGGACGCGTTGTCGCGGTGGTTCCAGACGCCGGCCGCTCCCGAGTCCGCGTCCCCGTCGGTGCCCGCACCGGCAGGGGTCCCAGCGGTGGAGCACACGTCCGACGAGGAAGAGGAAGAACCGAGCACGGTGAACGGCCTGCCCAAGCGGCAGCGTTCGCCGGAGTCCGTGAAGACCGAGGCCCCGACGGCCGTGCCGCGTGCCGTCGCCGACTTCGCGTCCGACTGGGGCTCGGCCGACGAGGGCTGGCGTGCCGCCGGTGCGCTGGAGTCCGGCACCCCCGCGCAGACGACGGAGAACGGGCTGCCCAAGCGCGTCCCCAAGGCGCGCCTGGTGCCCGGCTCGACCCCGAAGCCGTCCTCACCGGTGCCGCAGCTGGCGACCGTCGCCGCGAGCGGTCGTTCCGCTGAACGGTTGCGCCAGCGGTTCGCCACGTACCAGAAGGGTGTCCAGATGGGCCGCGACTCGCTCTTCGACTCGGCCGTCGGGGACATCCCCGTGATCGCAGAAAGGGAACACCAGTGACCACCGCGACTGAGGAACTGGACAACTTCAGCTGGCTGGTCGAGGACTTCGTCAGCAGGGTCGCCGGTGTCGCTCACGCGATCGTCGTCTCGGCGGACGGGCTGCTGCTCGCCACGTCGGAGCGACTGCCGCACGACCGGGCGGAGCAGCTCGCCGCCGTCTCGTCCGGTCTCGTCTCGCTCAACCTCGGCGCGGCGCGCTGCTTCGAGGCCGGCGACGTCAAGCAGACCGTCGTCGAGATGGAACGCGGCTACCTCTTCCTGATGTCCATCAGCGACGGGTCCTGCCTCGCCGTGCTCGCCGCACCCAACTGCGACATCGGGCTCATCGGCTACGCGATGACCCGCCTGGTGGAGCGGGTCGGTCTCCAGCTCACGCCGGAGATCCGCGCCCAGCTGCACGTCTCGATGCGAGCCTGAGCAGTTCTGTCCTGAGTAGAGAGAAGTTCCCATGAGCAACGGTGCTCCGGGTCGTCCGGGGTCACCTGGGGCCGACCTGACCACGACATCGGCGAAGATCGTCGTCGCGGGCGGGTTCGGCGTCGGCAAGACGACGTTCGTCGGCTCGGTCTCGGAGATCACCCCGCTGACCACCGAGGCCGTCATGACCCAGGCCTCGGTAGGGGTCGACGACCTGTCCGCGGTACCGGGCAAGGTCACCACCACGGTGGCCATGGACTTCGGCCGGGTGTCGCTGGACAAGGACCTGATCCTGTACCTGTTCGGCACGCCGGGACAGCACCGGTTCTGGTTCATGTGGGACGACCTGGTCCGCGGCGCCATCGGCGCCGTGGTCATGGTCGACACCCGCCGCATCGACGACGCGTTCGCGCCCATCGACTTCTTCGAGGACCGCGACCTGCCGTACGTGGTCGCGGTGAACTGCTTCGACGGGTTGATGCACCACCGCGCGGAGGAGGTGCGGGACGCGCTGACGATCGCCTCGTCGGTGCCGATAATCCCGTGCGACGCCCGCAACCGGCAGTCCACCAAGCAGATCCTCATCACCCTGGTGGAGCACGCGCTGCGGCAACCGTCGTTCGCCTGAACGCGAACGGGGGTGGCGGACCCGCCGCCCCCGTCCCGCGTCCGCCGCGGGTTCACCCCGGCGCGTCAACGGTCATTCGCCTGACCTTCATCCCGGGCGGCCCCCATCTGCGGCACGCTCCAAGGCATGGAGCGTCGGAACTTTCTTCGTGTCGCAGTCGTCGGGACCGCAGCGGCGGCGTTCGGTGGCGCCAACTGGCGTGAGGCCTTCGCCGCCGGGGCCCAGCCCGGTCCCAGCCCCTACGGTTCCCTGCAACCGGTCAACAGCAGCGGGCTCATGCTGCCCCAGGGCTTCTCCAGCCGCGTGATCGCGCGCTCCGGCCAGCGCGTCGCGGGCACGAGTTACACCTGGCACCCCGCACCGGACGGCGGCGCGTGCTTCGCCGACGGCACCGGCTGGATCTACGTGTCCAACAGCGAGGTGTCCTCCACCGGTGGCGTGGGCGCCGTGAGGTTCGACCAGTCGGGCACCATCACCGGTGCCTACCGGACCCTCAGCGGCACCAACGTGAACTGCGCCGGCGGTGCCACGCCGTGGAACACGTGGCTGTCGTGCGAGGAGGTCGACCGCGGCTACGTCTACGAGACCGACCCGTGGGGCGTCAAGGCGGCCGTCCAGCGCCCGGCGATGGGCCGGTTCAAGCACGAGGCGTGCGCGGCCGACCCGGTGCGCAAAGTCGTCTACCTGACCGAGGACGTGCCGGACGGGTGCCTGTACCGCTTCACGCCCACCACGTGGGGCGACCTGAGCTCCGGCACGCTGGAGGTCATGACCGGCGGCAGCGGCACGTCCGGCAGCGTCGGCTGGGCGCGGGTGCCCGACCCGGACGGCAGCCCGACGGCCACGCGCAACCAGGTGAGCGGCGCCAAGCGGTTCAACGGCGGCGAAGGCTGCTATTACGCCGACGACACCTGTTGGTTCACCACCAAAGGCGACGGCCGGGTGTGGGCTTACAACGCATCACAAAGCACCATCAGCCTCACTTATGACGACTCGCTCGTGACGAGCGGAACGGCTCCGCTCACCGGTGTCGACAACGTGATCCGGTCGTCGGGCGGCGACCTGTTCGTCGCCGAGGACGGCGGGAACATGGAGATCTGCATCATCACGCCGGCCGGTGTCGTGGCCCCCTTCCTGCGGGTTCCCGGCCAGAGCAGCAGCGAGATCACCGGTCCCGCGTTCTCGCCCGACGGCAGCAGGCTGTACTTCTCCTCGCAGCGCGGCACGTCCGGCAGCAGCAGCGGCGGGATCACCTACGAAGTGTCTGGACCGTTCCGGCGCTGATTGACACTTGACTCTTCTTGTGCGGCAACGCTGCTTCGATACAGTCGGGGAGCAATTACCCTGCATTGCGAGGAGATTCCTGTGTTCCTGCGCAAAACAATTGCCGTGGTTGCCAGCGCTGCCGCCCTGTCAGTCGGCCTCGTCGGAACCGCGGAAGCTGCGCCCCGCACCCTCACGTACAACTCGAGCGGTGCCGGTGAGTTCCAGGCGGCCGTCGACCAGGGCGCCCAGGTGTGGAACAACAGCGTGGTGAACGTGCGGCTGGTCAAGGTGACCGGCGCCGCGAACATCACCGTCACCGTGGACAACCAGTGGCCCCGCGCCTACGTCACGAGCCTCGGCCGCGGCCGGTGGGTCATGGGTCGTCAGGCGGTCAACGAGGGCCACGACACGGTGCGCATCTCGTCCCACGAGTTCGGGCACCTGCTGGGCATGCCCGACCGCAGGACGGGGCTGTGCACCGACCTGATGTCCGGTGCGAGCGCCGGCACGTCGTGCAAGAACCCCAACCCGAACGCCAAGGAGAAGGCCGAGGTGGAGGCGAACTTCCGTTCCGCCGCGGTGACCGTCGGCCCGTCCACGTTCGTGGACGCCGCCTGATGTGAAGTGCACGCGGGGGCCCTGCGTGACCCTGAGGGGAACGCGGGGCCCCCGCGTGACAGCAAGAAGCACCCGATCGGGTGTGCTGCTGGCGTCCGCGGCTCGGCCGGGGCGCCGGTGACGTGCACGCCGGACTCGTGCAGCGGTACGTGCACCACGACAGCGCGCCTCTCGCGAGGTGTGGTCAGAGGATGAACCAGTCGGTGCAGCCGCCGGCGAACCGGAACCGCACCGGGCCGCGCGGGCCGGGGCCCATCACGAACATGCCCAGCTCGTCGGCCGGCGCCGTCTCCACGTCGCCGGCGGGCGACACCAGCGTCACGTCGCCGTCCGCGGGCACCAGCTGCCCGGTCACGCCGGCCGCCGACACCTCGACCTGCAGCGTGACGCCGTCCGCGTCGAACACCAGCTGCCGCGCCGTGGACGTCGAGCGGGCGCGGGCGAAGAGCGTGTCGTCCAGCACCGAGTCGTACGAGGTGATCAGCAGCAGCTCCGCGTCGACGGTGCGCCAGGTGAAGGCCGCCTTGGCGGCTTCGAGGAACTCCGGTGGAACCGCATCGGCGGGCGGTGTGCTCACCGCGTCGCGCAAGGCGTCGAGCAACACCTCGTCACTGTCCCAGTCGTGCCGCACCCAACACACCTCCTCTCACCTGCGTGGCCTTCTTGGCTGGCGATCCCAGGAACGCCGAGATCGCCGTCGTCTTGCGCAGCTTCTCCAGGCAGCGGATGCGGGTCGGCCCGATGCTGCCGACCGGCATCGCCAGCTCTTCGCTCACGACCTGGTAGCTCGGCGGCGGGTCGGTCATCAGCTTGGTCAGCAACCGCTTGCACTGCTCGGTGAGCTCGGCGAACCCGTCGCGCAGCGCCTGCCGCCGTTCCACCGCCAGCAGGTCCGCCTCCACGTCCGCGTCCTGCTCCGACTCCAGCGCGTCGGACTCCGACAGCGGGTCGTACAGGTGCGTCCGCTGCTGCACGCGCAACACGCGCAGGCACTCGTTGCGGGTGGTCGTCATGATCCAGCCGGGCAGCGCCTCGGGCTCGCGGAGCCGGCCGATCTGCTCCACGAGCCGAAGCCACAGCGTCTGGTTCACGTCGGCCGCGTCCGCGGGGCGCAGCCGGTGCTTGTAGATCACCGACACGACCAGCGGCGTGTAGCGGTCCACGATCTCGTTCCACGCACCCTGGTCGCCCTCGGCCGCCGCGCTGACGAGCGCGGCGATCGGGGATGCTGAGGTCACGTCGACTCCTTGCGGTCACGACCTGCGGAGGCCGGGGTTGCTCCCCAGATACAACCTCCTCGCCGGTTATTTGACGAAGGTCCCGTAACCGGCGTGGAACTCCGGGTCCACCAGCAGTTTGTCACGGGCCTGAGCTGCGGTGAGGCCGTCTTTCACCATCGTGGCCGCGATCCGCCCGGTGACCCAGGGCGCGGCGAACGACGTGCCGGCCCAGTTCGCCCACAGCGCGAACGGCGTCGCGTCGCCCTCGCCGGGCAGTTTCCACTCGCCCTTGAGGTAGGTCGAGGAGCGGTTGCCGATCGCGCACGCGTCGACCCAGTGCCCGAAGCTCGAGTAGCAGGCGGGCACGATCGAGCCGTCCCCGTTCAGCGCGAGCGCGGCGACGGCGGTGACCCGGGAGAACGCGGCGGGCCAGCTCGGGCGCTGGTCGCCGCGGTTGCCCGCGGAGGCGACCACGACCGTCTCCTGCGGCAGCGCGGTGATCGCGACGCGCAGCGGCTCGGACGCGACGTCGTCGGCGGTGTAGCAGCCGAGGGACAGGTTGAGCAGGTCGACCTTCTTGCGGCCCATCTCGGCGATCTTGGCGACCAGCTGCTCCTCGTCGCCGAAGCCGTTCAGGTCGAGGGCGATCTCGGGGTCGAGCGCGACACCGCACGCCGCGCTCTGCACGACGCCCGCGACGAACGTGCCGTGGCCGCCCTGCAGCCCGAAGAGCGCGCCGCTGGTGTAGGCGGGGTCGACGTCGTCGGGCTCCTTGACGAACCGGTTCTTGAACCAGTCCGCGTGCTCCAGCTGCGCGCCGGAGGAGATGCCGGTGTCGAGGATGCCGACGCGGATGCCGGAGAGCCGGTCGTCGGCCTTCGGCGGGGTGAGCGGGTCGGTCGGCCGCGGCCGGTCGCCGGGGTTGCCCATGACGTTTCCGCCGTGTCCCACGACGACGTGGTGCGGCTGGACGAGCGGTACGCGTTCGTTCGGCCAGTTCCGTTGATCCCTCAACAACCGGACGATCTGCGGAATGTCTTCGGGGTTGTTCGGCAGGATCAACCGGGCCATTCCACCGAATCCGGCCGCGGGACGCGCGTCGACATTGTTTTGCCGCAGTTTCGCGATCACCCGGTCGAGGTCGGCCGGCGCGACGAGCAACTGACCTGGGCGATAAAGGAATTCACGCCCGCGTTCGGCGTGGAAGCTGATGTTCTTGTCCTCGGCGATGAGCTGCTGAAAAGCTCTTTCGTACAGCTCAGCACGTTCCGGCGATTTCGACACCACGGCCTCACAAAGCAGCGTTTGACGGGGGCCCCGACCGAGCTTGATCAAGCTACCACAGCGGATAAAGTGACGCCGTGACCGACTTTTGTGCGGAGGACGCGCTGGCGGCCAGGCAGCGCAACCCGCGTGCGGCCGTCGAGATGGCCCGCGCCGTCCTCCGCGCGACGGAAGACCGTTCCGAATGGGCGATCGCCGAACGCGCGATCGGTCTCGCGTTGCGCGAGCTGCACGACTACAGCGGCTCGATCCGCCACCTGCGCCGCTCGATCCGCATCGCGACGGACGCGGGACTGCCCCGTTTGTCGGCTTTGGCGCAGATGTCGCTGGCGTGGGTGCTCGCCTACACCGGCCGCCACCGCGCCGCACTGCGCGCGCTGGACGTGGCCATGCCGTCGTTGTCGGGTGCGGACGCGGTCGCCGCTCTCATGCAACGCGGTGTCGTCTTCCACTACCTGACCCGATACGACGAAGCACAGCGCGACTACACGGCCGCCATCGCCGGCGCACGGCGCGTGGACGACAAACTGGTCGAGGCGCGCGCTCACAACAACCGCGGTCTCGTGCGCGCGTACGTCGGCAACATGCGTGAGGCCTCCGCCGACTTCGACGTGGCCGCCGCGCTGCTCGGCTCGCTGGGCCAGGAGCTCGGTGTCGCGGACGTGCACTGGAACGCCGGCATCATGGCCACCCGCTCGGGCGACGTGCCCGCGGCCCTGACGTTGTTCGACAAGGCCGACGAGGTCTACCGCAGCCTGGACGTGCCCCGCCCCGCCCTGCTGGTGAACCGGCTGGAGCTGCTGGTGTCGGTGCCCCTGGTGGACGAGGCGCGAGTGGCCGCGGACCGCGCCATCACCGAGCTGAAGGCCCTTCGCAACCCCTTCGCGACCTCCGAGGCGTTGTTCTTCCGCGCCCGCATCGCCCTGCTGGACGACGACCTGGACGCCGCCAACGCCTTCGCGGCGGAGGCCCGGCGCCGGTTCCGCCGCGAGCAACGCCTGCTGTGGGCGGCCGGAGCGCGTTACCTCGAACTGCACGCGGCGGTCCTGCGCGGTGACCGCACCCGTTCGCTGCGGGTGGCGTTGTCGCGGGTGGCCGACGAGCTCGACGCGATGGACTGGCGGCTGCCGGCGTTGGAGGCCCGCATCGACGCCGGTCTGGTGGCCGCCGACCTCGGTCATCGCGTGCGGGCGGTGGCCGAGCTCTCCAGGGCCGCCGCGTCGCGCTCCCGCGGCCCGGCCGGTCTGCGCGTCCGCGGCTGGTACGCGGAGGCGTTGCGGCGCAAGCTCTCCGGTGACGTCCGCGGCACCTCCTCCGCGTTGCGCCGCGGCATCGCCCTGCTCGACGAGTACCGCGTGTCCCTGGGCGCCGCCGAGCTGCGCGCGTTGACCGGCGCGCAGGGCCAGGCCCTGGCCGAGGAGGGCCTGCGCCTGGCCGTGGCCTCCGGCAACGCGGCCCGCGTGCTGTCGTGGACCGAGAGCTGGCGCGCCGGCGCCCTGCGGATGAAGTCGGTGTCACCCCCCGACGACCCCCGCCTGGAGGACGCGCTGGCCACCCTGCGCGCCGTCACCTCCGACGTCGAGTCGGCCGTGCTGGCCGGCAAACCCGCCGGGGCGCTGCGCGCGCAGCTGGTCCGCGCCGAACAACGCGTCCGCGACCTGACCCGGCAGATGTCGGGCGGGGGAGCGGTGTTCAAGCCGCCGCCGGTGTCCTCGCTGGCGGCGGCCCTGGGCTCCTCCGCCTTGGTCGAGTTCGTCGAGTACGACGGCTCCCTGCTGGCCGTGGTCCTGGCCGACGGCCGGACGTCCCTGCACGTGCTGGGTGCCCTTGAGGGCGTGGTCCGCGAGATCCGCCTGCTGCGCTTCGCGTTGCACCGCCTCGTGACCCTGCCGCCGGGGCTGCCGAACCTGGCGGTGGTCCGCTCCTCCGCCGCCCATGCCGCTTCTCTGCTGTCTGCGCGGCTGTTGTCACCTTTGGCGCCACACATCGACGGCCGTCCACTGGTGGTGGTACCGACCGGTGCGCTGAACAGCCTGCCGTGGGGCGTGCTCGGCCGTCAGGTGACCGTGGCGCCGTCAGCGTCCGTGTGGCTGCGTGCTGCCGCTGCGCCTGACGCGTCCGGAGAAGCCGTCCTGGCCGCCGGCCCGCGGATGGCCGCCGCACCCGACGAGATCAAGGCCGTCTCCGCGCACGTGCCCGGCCGTGTGCTCATTGATGACGACGCAACCGTTTCGGCCGTGGCGTCCGCAATGGACGGTGCCGCTCTCGCGCACATCGCGGCACACGGCTCGTTCCGCGTCGACAACCCGTTGTTCAGCGCGTTGGAACTGGCCGATGGACCTCTGACGGTCTACGACATCGAACGACTGCGTACACCGCCTACGCGCGTGGTGCTGTCCGCGTGTGACACCGGGCAGTCCGCCGTGCGTCCCGGCGATGAGCTGATGGGGTTCACGGCGGCGCTGCTGGGGCTGGGGACGCGGACGCTGATCGCGCCCGTGGTGCCGGTGCCGACCGACGGGACCGCACCGGTGATGGTGGAGCTGCACCGGAAGCTGGCCGACGGGCTGTCGCCGGCGGAGGCGCTGGCGGAGGTGCAGCGGGCCGCTTCCGACGATGGCTCGTACGCGGCGGCGGTCGGTTTCGTGTGCTTCGGCGCCGGATAGCCCTTACGAAACGCGTGCGTCCCGCTTACCGTTGCTCGCCATGGCAACGAGGTCGTGGTGGGGCTGGGGCAACGTCGAGGACGCCGTCACCCCAGCCGAACGGCAGCAGCTGGTCGACCGGGTCCGCGCCGTGCTCCCGGACGCGGACCTGACGTTCCACGAGCCACCGGACCCCGCGGACCTCGACCTCCCGCCGTCCCGCGTCCCGCCGTCGGACCTGTGCTCCACCGACCCGGTCGACCGCCTCACCCACGCCCGCGGCCAGGCCTATCGCGACGTCGTCCGCAACCTGGCCGGCGACATCGGCCCGATTCCCGACGCCGTCGCAAGGCCGCGCACCGAGCAGGACGTCGTGGACGTGCTGGACCACTGCGGCAGCAACGGCATCGCCGTGATCCCGTTCGGCGGCGGCACGTCGGTCGTCGGTGGCGTGGAACCGCGGGACATCGACGCGCCCGTGGTGACGCTCGACCTGCGGAACCTGGACCGCGTCCTGGAGGTCGACCCGACGAGCCGGGCCGCGCGGGTCCAGGCCGGTGTGCTCGGGCCGGAGCTGGAGGCGCAGCTCAAGCCGCACGGGCTCACGCTGCGGCACTTCCCGCAGTCCTTCGAGTTCTCGACGCTGGGCGGGTGGCTCGCGACGCGCGCGGGTGGGCACTACGCGACGGCGACCACGCACATCGACGACTTCACCGAGTCGCTGCGGGTCGTGACCCCGGTGGGAACGAGCGAGTCGCTCAGGGTGCCGGCCAGCGGGGCCGGGCCGTCGCCGGACCGGCTGTTCCTCGGCTCGGAGGGAACCCTCGGCGTGATCACCGAGGCGTGGCTGCGGTTGGAGGCCCCGCCGGTCCACCGGGCCGGCGCGTCGGTGCGGTTCGCGGACTGGGGGCAGGCGGTCGAGGCGGTGCGGGCGGTCGTGCAGTCCGGGCTGCGGCCGGCGAACTGCCGGCTGCTTGACCCGGCGGAGGCGTTCCTCAACGCCGGGTCGAGCAGGTCTGTGCTCGTGCTGGCGTTCGAGTCGGCTGACCACCCCGTGGACGCGCAGCTCGCCAGGGCGCTGGAGCTCTGCGCGGGCGGGGAGGTGGTCGAGGGGGCGGCGCGGAGGTGGCGGGCGTCGTTCCTGCGCATGCCCTACCAGCGCGATGCGATGGCGCAGCACGCGATGATCACCGAGACGTTCGAGACGGCCTGCACGTGGGACCGGTTCGCGCAGCTGCACGCGGCCGTCACGGAAGCGGCGACGGCCGTGCTCAGGCAGGTGTGCGGGGTCGGGATCGTGACGTGCCGCTTCACCCACGTCCACCCGGACGGGCCCGCGCCCTACTACGGCATCTACGCGCCAGGGCGGTGGGGCAGCCTGCGGCAGCAGTGGGACGAGATCAAGGCCGCCGTGTCCGAGGCGCTCAGCGGCGCCGGGGGCACCATCACCCACCACCACGCCGTCGGGCGCGACCACATGCCCTGGTACACCCGTCAGCGACCGGACGTGTTCGGGACGGCGCTGGCCGCCGCCAAGGCCGCCCTCGACCCCGCCGGGGTGCTCAACCCCGGCGTCCTCACCACACGATCGAGCGCAGGACCAGCGCCGCGATGAACACCACCGTGAACGCCAGGTCCAACCCGAAGCCGCCGAACCGCACCGGGGGCAGCACCTTGCGCACCGGCGACAGCACCGGTTCGGTCACCGCGTACGCCACCCGCTGCACCTTGGGCACCCAGGCGCCGCGCGCCCGCAGCGCCACCGCCCAGTCGACGACCATCCTGGCGATCATCACGAGGATGAACAGCGTCAGCAGCCAGCCGAGCACGAAGCCGATCACGATGGGCCCCTCCACTTCCGGTACGTCCATCAAGCCACAGGAAGCTGAGAGGCGCCTGGCAACTCGCTGAGACGACGTTCAGCATGTGGTCCCGGGTCCGACAACCGACTTTCGGACGTGCCGGGCGGCAGGCCAACTACGTAGCGTCGCCCTCCGGATTCCGAGGAGGGGACCTACGTGCGAAGAACACTGGCGGGAGCAGCGGCGCTCGCGGTGCTGACGACCGGCCTGGCCGTCCCGGCCGTCGCGACGCCGGTCGAGCGGCCCGAGGCGCAGGTGCGGCAGCAGAGCGACGAGCAGCCGCACGAGCTGGAGCTCAAGCGGCGTGCGCTGAAGCAGCAGGCGCTGGCCGAGGTGCTGACCGGGGAGGTGACCGCGGAGAAGCGCGGTGCCAGCACCGTGGCGAAGGTCGGCAAGAAGCAGGCGAAGGACCAGTACGTCGAGCTCAAGCGGGAGAAGACCGACAAGGTCTTCGTCGTTCTGGCGGAGTTCGGCGACGAGCGGCACCCCGACTACCCCGACCGCGACACGAACCCGAACACCCCGGGCCCGGTGCGGTTCGACGGGCCGCTGCGCAACCAGATCCCCGAGCCGGACAGGGCCGTGGACAACACCACGATCTGGCGGCCCGACTTCAGCCGGCAGTACTTCCAGGACCTGTACTTCTCACGGGCGAAGGACGCCAACTCGGTCGCGAACTTCTACGACCGGCAGTCCTCCGGCCGCTACACGGTCGACGGGCTCGTCACGGACTGGGTGAAGGTCCGCTACAACGAGGCGCGCTACGGCCGCAGCAACGGCTACCCGTGCGGCGACAACATCTGCAACAACTCCCGCGAGCTGATCAAGGACGCCGTCACCCAGTGGGTCGCCGACCGCAAGGCCGCGGGGGAGACCACCGAGCAGATCACGGCGGCGCTGCGCGAGTACGACGTGTGGGACCGCTACGACTACGACTCCGACGGCGACTTCAACGAGCCCGACGGCTACATCGACCACTTCCAGATCGTGCACGCCGGTGGTGACCAGGCCGACGGTGACCCGTGGCAGGGCGAGGACGCGCTGTGGAGCCACCGCGGCTACGCGTTCAAGAACTACAACTCCGGCCCCGGCACCAACAAGCTCGGCGGCGCGCCCATCGGTGACACCGGCCTGTGGGTCGGCGACTACACCGTGCAGCCCGAGAACGGCGGCGTCGGCGTGTTCGCGCACGAGTACGGCCACGACCTCGGCCTGCCCGACCACTACGACACCAACGGCGGCACGAACGGCGTCAACTGGTGGTCGATCATGGGCCAGAACCGGGTCAACGCCCCCGGCGAGGCGACCGGTGAGCGCGCCAACGAGTTCTCCGCGTGGGACAAGCTGCAGCTGGGCTGGCTCGACTACGAGATCGCGGTCGCGGGCCAGGAGCGCACGTTCCAGCTCGGCCCGCACGAGTACAACACCGCCAAGGCCCAGGGGCTGGTGGTCGTGCTGCCGGACATCTCCAGGTCGTTCGACTACGGCGCCCCGTTCGCGGGCACGAAGATGTGGTGGAGCGAGAAGGGCAACGACCTCGACCACTCGATGACCGCGCCCGTGGACCTGCGCGGCAAGACCACGGCGTCGCTGTCGCTGAAGGCCCGCTACGACATCGAGGCGGACTACGACTACCTCTACGTCGAAGCGTCCAACGCGGACGGCAGCTGGACCCAGCTCGACGGCACCGCCGGCGGTCAGCCGTTCGCGCGCGACTCCGGCAACGCCCCCGCGGTCAGCGGCTCGTCCGGCGGCCAGTGGGTGGACATCACCGTCCCCCTCGACGCCTACGCCGGCAAGAACACCAAGCTGCGCCTGGCCTACCGCACCGACGGAGCGCTGGCACCGCAGGGCTTCTTCGCCGACCAGATCACGGTCGTCGCGGACGGCACCCCGGTGCTGACCGACGGCGGCGAGACGGCCGGGGTGTGGACCACGCGCGGTTTCCGCACCACCGAGGGCAAGGAGACGAAGGCGTTCGACCAGTTCTACATCGCGTCGAACCGCACCTACGAGTCCTACGGCCAGTACAACCGCACCGGCCCGTACCGGTACAGCTTCCCGGACAGGCCCGACCTCGTGGAGCACTTCCCGTACCAGGACGGCTTGCTCGTCTCGCTGTGGAACACGTACTACCTCGACAACAACGTGAGCGAGCACCCCGGTGAGGGCCTGGTCCTGCCGATCGACGCCAACCCGGCCCCGCTCTACAACCTCGAAGGCCAGCGCTGGTCGCCCACGATCGGCGGCTACGACGCGCCGTTCTCGCTGCAGAAGTCGGACTCCTTCACGCTGCACGTCAACGGCAAGGCGTCCTACGTCCGCGGTGCCGCAGCCCAGCCGGTGTTCGACGACACCAGGCAGTACTGGTTCGCCGAGCAGCCCAACGCGGGCGTGAAGCTGCCCGCGGTCGGCGTCGGCCTGCGGGTGACCAAGCAGTCGGGCACGTCGATGACGGTGAAACTGTTCAAGACGAAGTAGCTTGAACGGCATGACCGCTGCTTCCGACATGCTGGCCGTCGCCGTCGAAGAGGCGCGCACGGGACTCGCCGAGGGCGGGATACCCATCGGCGCCGCGCTCTTCGACGGCGACGGCCGCCTGCTCGGCCGGGGCCGCAACCGCCGCGTCCAGGACGGCGACGCCTCGATGCACGCCGAGACCTCCGCCTTCCGCAACGCCGGCCGCCAGCGCGGCTACCGCGGGACGACCATGGTCACGACGCTGTCGCCGTGCTGGTACTGCAGCGGGCTGGTGCGGCAGTTCGGCATCTCGAACGTGCTGATCGGGGAGGCCACGACGTTCTCCGGCGGGCACGACTGGCTGGCGGAGCACGGGGTCGGGATCACGGTGGTCGAGGACCCGGCGTGCGTCGAGATGATGACGAGGTTCATCGCCGAGCAGCCGGAGCTGTGGTTCGAGGACATCGGCCAGGACTGACCTGGTGGAACGGTCCGGTGAGCACGCTCACCACCCCCGGGAACACCGCAGCACGACCACCGGGGACACGTGCCGGCGGTCCAGTGCGCGAAGGCGTTCCCCGGACGCGGTGGCCGGGTGCGAGGTTCAGGCCGAGTAGCGCTCCACCGCCTCGTCCACGGACCGCAGGATCGTGAAGACCGTGTCCAGCCCGGTCGCCTCGATCGGCCGCAGTGCTGCACGGGTGGACGCGACCAGCACGAACTCGACGCCGGTGCGGCCGGCGCGCTGCTGGCCGAGCACGAGGGCCTCGAGGCCGGCGGAGCCGAGGAAGCGGACGCCGCCGAGGTCGACGACCACCGCCCGGTTCGCGTCCACCACGTGCGTGTCGAGCGGAGCGATGAGCTCGCTCGAGCTGGTGGTGTCGAGCTCCCCGGCCACGTGCAGCACTACGACGTCGGATGCGATCCGGTCGACTACCACGGTGGCCAGTGTGGTGGGGTCGGGCACGCTTGCTCCTTTCGCGGCGTTCAGCATCCCACGTTAACGCGGCCCCTGGTGAGCAGCCAGCGGCCCCGCAGGGAAGAGCGGCCTGCCTCACAGGCGGTGTGGACGTGCTGGACGAGCCGGGCGTGCAGCTCGTGGCACGCCGTGAAGCCGAGCCGGACGTCGTCCGGCGGGCACTGGACGGGCAGCAGCTGGGCGAACGGGTCGCCGCCGATCGTGTCGACCGCCGTCAGGAAGCCCACGAGCGCGCCGACGAGGCGCCGGTGGAGGCCGAACAGGCTCAGCGCGTTGGCCAGCGCCAGGGTGGCGACGGGCATGTCGTCGACGCCGGTGCCGCAGTCGAGGTCCCGCAGCGTCACGGTGAACAGCACTGAGTGCGTGCGTTCGTCGCGGGAGCCGTAGGCGTCGCCGTGGAGGTCGCGCAGGGCTGAGCGCATCTCGCGGCGCGGGTGCCAGAACGCGTGGTGCTTGCGCAGCTCGGCCCGCGCGGCGGGGTCGAGCGGCACCGCCGGGGTCGTCTCCTCCAGCGCGCGCAGGCCCTGTTCCCAGCGGGCCTCCAGAACGGCGAGGAACTGGGCCGCCGCCGGGTGGTCGTCCCAGGCCGGGTGCACGTCGTCGAAGTTGCGGGTGCGCAGCTCGTAGCAGATCCACAGCGACAGCTGCAGGTCGTCGTCCGCCGCGGGCTCCCTGGTGCCGCCGCTGACGAGCAGGGCCGGTCGCGGCCCCGGTGCCGAGCGGAGTGCGGCGACCAGCGCGGCGCTCATGTGGCCGCGGGGAGCAGGGAGGCGCATCAGGTTTCCTCACGCGTTCGGGCGATCAGCATGTCCACGGGGGACTCGGGGTCGGAGCGACGGCATGCGGCTCCGCAGCCGTTGTGCCGCAGCCAGTCGATCTGGCGCTCCACAGTAGACAGCGCGCCGCGTTCGCGCAGCGCGGGTGCGACGAGTGCACCAGCAGCGCCGGCGACCAGGGCCGCAGCGCGTTCGACGCCTCCGGCGCCGCCGCCGTCGAAGGCACCCCCACGTGCGCGTGCAGCCTGCGGTGCGAGTGCCACCGGCCGCCGTGACCAGGGGTCGACGAGGAGGAACCCCCGTTCCACACCGACGGCGCAGTCATCTTTCATCGGCGAGCGGGTACCCGGCACCCATGCTGATCAACCACGAGGTGTCCAGGTGAGACTCCGCCGCAGCAACACCGCAGGTCCTGGCTGGACCCGCCGTCGTCACGGCAAGGGTTTCCGCTACGCGACCACCGCGGGCGAGCCCCTCGGCCCCGACGAGGTCGCGCGGGTGAAGGCCCTGGTCATCCCACCGGCGTGGCGGGACGTGTGGATCAGCCCGCACCCGAACGGGCACATCCAGGCGATCGGTGTGGACGACGCCGGCCGGCGCCAGTACCTCTACCACGAGCAGTGGCGCACGAACCGGGACGCGGAGAAGTTCGACCGCGTCCTGAAGCTGGCCCCGAAGCTGCCGAAGTTCCGCGCGCAGATCGTCGCCGACATGAGGAAGCGCGGCCGCACCCGCCTGCTCGCCATCGCCCTGCGCATGCTCGACCTCGGCGTCTTCCGCGTCGGCCACGAGGAGTACGCGGAGGAGAACGGCAGCCACGGCGTGGCCACGCTGCTCTGCGAGCACCTCCAGGTGCGCGGCGACCGGGTCAGGTTCCGCTTCCCGGCCAAGCACGGCGTGCAGGTCGACGAGGAGATCACCGACCCGCAGCTGGCCCGCGCCGTCCGGACGCTGCTCAGGGACCGGACCCCGGACTGCCGCGTGTTCGACATGACCGCCTACGACGTGAACGAGCGGTTCCGCGAGCTGGTCGGCGACGAGTTCACGGTCAAGGACCTGCGGACCTGGCACGCCACGGTGGCCGCGGCCAAGGCGTTCGCCGAGGCGCTGCGCGAGCGCGGCAAGCCCACCAAGCGAGCCATCAGCGCGGTGATGAAGGACGTGGCCGAGCACCTGGGCAACACCCCGGCCGTCGCGCGGAAGTCCTACGTGGACCCGCGCCTGGTCGAGGCGTTCGAGAGCGGCACGGTGATCGGCGGCGGCGACCCGGAACGGGCGGTGCTGCGGTTGCTCAGGACGCCCTGAGCCGCGGGCCCCGGCTCAGGACCTCCTGAGCCGCGGGGCGCGGTCGCACCGGCGGCACCAGACCGCGCCCTGCGCCACCGCCAGTGCGGCGAACCCGGCGAGGAGGTGCAGCACGTTGCTGCCGGGGTTGACGTTCAGCACGTTCACGACCTGCTCGTCGTAGCGGGCCGTGCCCAGGCCGAACGTGACCAGGAGTGCCGCTGCCACCAGCAACGCCGTGCCGCTCAGCGCCCTGAGGTTGCGGAACGACAGCAGCAGCGCGACCCCGAACACGAGGTGCAGCGCGTTCTGCAGCGGGTTGACCCGCAGGCCGAGCACCCACGTGCCGGTCTCGGTGGCGAACGGCGAGAAACCGGTCACGAAGAAGCCGGCGACGGCCCACAGCGCGAGCAGGGCGCCGGTGCCGATCGCCAGCTTCTGGGGCCACCGCAACCGGGTCATCCCGTCAGTATCACCAGGGACGGGCGTTCCCGCTCGCCCACGTCACTCGTCTGCCAGCAGGTCGTTGCGCAGCTGTTCCAGCGACTTCGTCAGCAGTCGCGAGACGTGCATCTGGGAGATGCCGACCCTGCGGGCGATCTCCGTCTGGGTGAGCCGGCCGAAGAACCGCAGCACCACGATCGTGCGTTCCCGACGGGGAAGGCCCCGCAGCATGGGCTGCAGGGCCTCGTGGATCTCCACGCCTTCCAGTGCCGGGTCGTCCGCCGAGTTGTCCTGCAGCGCCTCCAGCGGGGCGACCGCGACGTTCTTCTCGACGCGCAACCCCTCGTAGACGTCCGCGAGCCCGACGCCGAGGTGCCGGGCGATCTCCGAGGGGGTGGGAGACCGCCCGGAACGGTGCGACAGCTCGGCGGTGGCCCCGTCGATCGAGTCGCACAGCTCCTTCAGGCGCCGGGGCACGCGGACGGCCCAGCACTGGTCGCGGAAGTGGCGGCGGACCTCGCCGGTGATCGTGGGCACGGCGTAGGACAGGAAGTCCGTCTGCCGGCCCACGTCGAACCGGTCGATGGCGTTGATCAGCCCGACCGCCGCCACCTGGGCGAGGTCCTCCATCGGCTCGCCGCGTTCGCTGAAGCGGCGAGCGATGTGCCGGGCGAGCGGCAGGTACTCGCGCACGAGCCGGTCCCGCAGCGCGTAGTAGCGCGACGAGTCACGGGCGGTGCGGGCGAGCTCCTCGAACGCCGCGTGCTGGTCTGGCGTCAACGGGCACCACGATCAGACCTGGGGCGGCGGCGTCACGTCGCCCCGCCACGCTCCGGTCTCGACACCGCGGTTCTCGATGAACTCCTTGAACCGCTTCAGGTCGCCCTCCACCCGGTGGCCGACGACGCCGAGCGCCGCTCCGGCCTTCTCGGTGATGGTCTCCGGGGTGAACTCCATCTGGACGTGCACCCGCGTCGTGTCGTTGTCGATCCGGTGGAACGTGACCACGCCGGCCTGCGGCGTGCCCTCGACGGCCGTCCACGCGACGCGCTCGTCGGGGTGCTGCTCGGTGATCTCCGCGTCGAACTCGCGGACGACACCACCGATCTTCGTGGTCCAGTGGGTCCTGGTCGGCGTGATCTGGTCGATCTTCTCGACGCCGTCCATGAACGCCGGGAAGGATTCGAACTGGGTCCACTGGTTGTACGCCGTGCTCACCGGCACGTGGACGTCCACCGACTTCTCAATGGTGGTCACGAAACCTCCTCCTCAGATTGGGTCGTCGAAGGGTGAGTACCCGTCGCTCCCGGTGTTACACATCGGGTTTAGTCCACTTCGGACGGTCACTCCGAGTGATGACGTGCGTGCTGTCCGCGCATCGCGACATCACCCGTGGACCGCGAGGGCATGCTTCCTTCGGGTGCAGATGGTTTTTCCGCTTCGCCCCAGGACGCGACATTCCGCCGGACGCTCGTCCGCGAGCCCGGCGACGCCGCCCGACCGGAGTCCCGCTGGTGGAGGACTTCTCCACCGCACGGAATTCCGAGTTCGAGAAGCCCTGCTGCCGGTGAACCGAACGGGTGATGGCGGCCTCTGATGCGGCGCGGTCCTGGCTAGTCTCGCCGTGAAACAGGGTTGCAGGAAGGGTGCAGCGGTGTTGACGTGCGTGGAAGTTCGCCGTGCCGCAGGAGGGCTCCGGTTGTTCGTCCGTCCCCCGGCCGCGGTGCGGTGGAGCACGCGGCTGGGGTACGAGCGGGTGTCGGAGCTGCTGGTCGCGATCCGCGCGGCCGAGTCGTGCTCGGTGCCGGACGTGGAGCTCACGTACGTGCCGGACCAGCGGACCGGGGAGGCCGAGCTGGCCTGCGCCGGTGGTTCCCTGGTGCTGGACGCCGCCGGGGTGTCGTCGCTGCACGACGCGCTGCGGGCGCACATGCCGGACCGGATGAGGCCGTTGCCGGTGTAGCGGTACGCGCTGGGCCCCTGGCGGTGCCCGGTGGGAGCCCAGTCACACGACCGGCGCGCGGCACCTCACCCGGCTGTCAGCAGCGCTGCCGGTCGGGTGTTGATCACGCTGTCCGGGTCGACCCCGCACTCCTGCGCCCGCGCGCAGCCGTAGCTCAGCCAGTCCAGCTGGCCGGGCGCGTGCGCGTCGCTGTCGATCGAGAACGTGCACCCGGCGTCGACCGCCAGCGACAGCAGCCGCCGCGGCGGGTCGAGCCGCTCCGGCCGTGAGTTGATCTCCACCGCGGTGCCGTGCTCGGCGCACGCCTCGAACACCCGCTCGGCGTCGAACTGCGACTCGGGCCGCCCCTTGCCGACGACGAGCCGTCCGGTGCAGTGGCCGAGGATGTCGACGTGCGGGTTCGCCACGGCCGTGAGCATCCGCTCGGTCATCTCCGCGCGCGGCATCCTGAGTTTCGAGTGGACGCTCGCGACCACGACGTCCAGCCGCTCCAACAGGTCGTCGTCCTGGTCGAGCGACCCGTCGTCGAGGATGTCGACCTCGATCCCGGTCAGCACGAGGAACGGCGCCAGCTCCGCGTTCAGCTCCGCCACGACGTCGAGCTGCCTCAGCAACCGCTCCCGCGACAGTCCGTTCGCGACGGTCAGCCGCGGCGAGTGGTCGGTCAGCACCATCCACTCGTGCCCGAGGTCGCGCGCCGCCTCCGCCATGTCCCTGATCGGGCTGCCGCCGTCGGACCAGTCGGAGTGCACGTGGCAGTCGCCCCGCAGCCGCGCCCGCAGCTCCTCGCCGCCGGTGAGGTCGACGTGGCGGAGCTTGGCGAGGTACCGCGGCTCCCGGTTCGCGAGGGCGTCGGCGACGACGCCGGCGGTGGACTTCCCGACGCCCTTCAGGTCGGTCAGCGTGCCGAGCCGCGCGCGTTCCTCGACGTCCTCCGGCGTGAGCTCGGCCAGCACGGCGGCCGCGTTGCGGAAGGCCTGGACGCGGTAGGTCGGCTCGCCCGCTCGTTCGAGGTGGAAGGCCACCTGCTTCAACGCCTTGACCGGATCCATACCCCCTTCCTACCCCGTGCACCCGGCCCCGCAACCGGATCGCACCCGCCGTCCCGCCTCCGTGGAACACTGCGGAGCAGCCCTGCCCGACCCAGGAGGCCGTCATCCCCGACACTCCGCTGCGCGCCACCCCGCGGTTCTTCGGCCGCGCCGCCGAGCTGGACGCCGTCCTGACCTGCGTCGAGCACGCCCCGGCCACCGGCACGGTCGCGGTGGCGATCACCGGTGAACCGGGCATCGGCAAGACCAGCCTCCTCACCGAGCTCGCCCGCCGCCTGCGGGAACGCGGCTGCGGCGTCCTCACCTCCGCCTCCGACGTGCTGGGCAAGCGCATCCCGTACGGCGCGGTGCTCGCCGCGGTGCGGAGCCTCGACCCCGGCACCGGCACGCCGGCCGTCGGCGCGCACGCGGAAGCACTGGCGGCGCTGGAGGTCACCGACGACTCCGGTGCCTGGTTCGGGCGCGCCTGCGACCAGGTCGTGCGGTTGCTGACCGAGCTCACCGCCGCGCGGCCCGCGGCGCTGCTGGTCGACGACCTCGACCACGTCGACGACGACTCGCTGGCGTTGCTGGGGCTGGTGCTGCGGCGGGTGGCGGCGGCCCCGCTCGTGCTGGTCACCGCGAGCCGGTCGCACGTCGGCGAGCCGGGGGCGGAGCACCTGCTGGACCGGGTCGAGCAGCACGCGGAGGTCGTGCGGATCGAGCTGGCCCCGCTGCCGGACGCGGACGTCGCGCGGATCGTGGCGGCGGTGCTTCAGGCACCCGTGGACGAGGCACTGGCCAGGGAGGTCCAGCAGCGGGCCGACGGGAACCCGTTCTTCGTCACCGAGATCGCGCGGTCGCTGCGGGAACTCGACCTGGTGGCGCTCGACGGCGGGCGGGTGCGGCTGTCCGTGCCGCCGGACGCGATCCGGTTGACCCGGCGGGAGGCCGTTCTGCGCAGGGTGGCGCCGCTGGAGGACGACACGCGGGTGGTCGCGCGGGCCGTGTCGGTGTTCCGGCGCGTGCGGCTCGACCAGATCCCGTTGCTGGCGAGGGTCGCGTCGTTGCCGGAGCTCACGGTCGTCGAGGCGTTCGACGAGTTGCTGCGCGCGCACATCGTGGTGCACGACGACGAGCGCGGGTACCGGTTCTCGCACGCGTTGGTCGGCGAGGCGCTCTACCACGAGGTCGGCCCTGCCCAGCGCCGCCACCTGCACAGCCTGATCTCCGCGCGGCTGCTCGACGACCGCGCGCAGGGCCTGCCCGTCGACCTGCTGCAGCTCGCGTGGCACCTCGCCGAGTCCGCCGCGCCCGGTGACCGGGCCGCGGTCGCGGTGCTCGCCGAGGCCGCCGGGCTCGCGCGGTCCACGGCACCCGAGACGGCGGCCGCGTTGTGCGGGCGGGCGCTGCAGTTGTTGCCGCACAACGCACCCGAACGCGGTGAGCTGCTCGCGCTGCAGTGCAGGGTGCTCGCGCGGGCGTCCCGGCCCGCGCTCGCGGTCGGTCCCGGCCTGGCCGCGCTGGAGACCCTGCCGGCGGGGACGGAACGCGCCCGCGTCGCCACGGCCGTGATCTCCTCGCTGTTCTCCGTCGGGCGCATTGCCGAGGCGATGGAGCTGGCCGACCGAGAGGTGGCCGGCACCGGCGCGCCCGCGACGTTGCAGGCCCAGCGCGCGGTGCTGCTCGTCCACACCGGGCGGCACGCGGACGCGGCGGCCGAGGTGGCGCGGGTCGCGGCGGTGCCGGTCGGCTCACCGGCCGAGGGCGTGATCGTCAACGAGCACCTCGCGATGCTGACGTCGCTGCTGTTCCGCCACGACGAGACGGTCGAGTACGCGAACCGCGCGCTGGCGTGCAGCGCGGGGCAGCCGATGCTGGAGCTGCAGGCGTTGTCGGTGTGCGCCTCGACCAGCGCGCTGACCGGGCTGGTGCACGACGCGTCGTGGCGGCTGCGGCGGGCCGAGGAGCTCGTCGACCAGGTGGGCTCGCACGGGTTCCGCGCCGAACGGGCCTCCGCCCGCGTGATGCTCGACTGGCTCGGCGGGCGCTGGGACGCGGCGCTCGACGGCATCGGCCGCTGGCGGGCCGACGTCGAGGCCGCGCGGGCCGACCAGGCGCTGGGCGTGCTGCAGGCGGTCGAGCTCTCCATCCGCACGTGGCGCGGCGAGCTGGACGTGGCCGCGCGGCTGGCGGAGCTGCCCGCGCCGGGGTCGGTGAACATGGCGCGGCTGCACACCATCGCGCTGGCCGACCACCTCGTCGCCCGCGGTGCCGTCCAGGACGCCTGCGCGCTGCTGCTGACCGACGTCGGCGACCGGTTCGAGGCCCCCTACTCGTGCGTCCTCGTCGCGCGCACCATCGAGCTCGACCTGGACCGCGGCCGCACGGACAGCGCGCTCGACACCCTCGACCGGCTCACCGCCGTCTCGTCGCAGCGGGTGTCACCGTGGTCGCGCACGACCCTGCGGCGGGTCACCGGCCTGGTGCACCGCGATCCGGACCCCGTGCGGGAGGCCGTGACCGAGGCCGCGCTGGGCGGGCTGGAGTTCGAGAAGGCCCGTGCGCAGCTGGCCCTCGGCGAGGTCACCGGCGACGAGGTGCCGGCGCTCGTGCAGGCGTACACGACGTTCCAGCGGCTCGGCGTCCACGGTCTGCGCCGCCGGGCGGGAACGCGCCTGCGGGCGTTGGGCGCCAAGGTGCCGCGAGCGCGGTCGAAGGCACCGGGGCTGCTCACCGAGGCCGAGGAGAACGTGGCGCGGCTGGTGCAGCAGGGGATGCGCAACCGGGACATCGCCGCCGCCCTGCACTACAGCCCGCGCACGGTCGAGGTCTACCTGTCCCGCGTCTACGCCAAGCTGCACGTGTCGTCGCGGCTGGAGCTCGCCCGCGTCCTGGACGCCCGGCAGCAGCGCTGAGCCGGGGTCCCAGCCGGGTGGTGGGCTCACCCGGCCGCACCGGGGCGCCGGTTCCTTAGCTGTTGTGGAAGCCGCACTACAGCCCGGCGCCGCGCACCCCTGAGATGGGGTTCATGCGCACAGCGGCGGCGGTCGACGAGGTCCGGGTCGAGGACGGTGGCCGTCGTGTCGTCGTCATCGCCGGCCGGGTGCACCTGCCCGTCCCCGCCGGTGTCACCGATGACGAAGCACTGGTGCTGGCCAGAGCGGGCACGACGGCGTGGCACCTCCTCCGCACGTGCGCGCACCTCGGGCCGGACGAGACGATCGTCGTGCACGACGCGATGAGCGAGGTCGGTGCGATAGCCGTCCAACTCGCGCGCAGCTTCGGAGCGGGCCGTGTGATCGCCACGGAATCGAGCGAGGACCGTCGGCGAACGGCGGTGGCGCTCGGCGCGGACGTCGCCGTCGACTCCGGCCGGGACGGTCTGGCCGCGCGGCTCGTCCGGGCGAACGAGGACCAGCGGGTCGACGTCGTGCTCGACCCCGGCGGCGCGCTGGAGGCCTCCCTGGCCGCTCTGGCGCCGTTCGGGCGGGTCGTCTGCCACGGCCCCGACCAGGACGAGTCGGTGCACCTGACCGGGCTGCTCGGCGGTTCGCGCGCGGTCGTCGGCTTCCGCTTCGAGCACACCCTGCGCCGGCCCGACATGATTGCGGGGGCGGTCAGTGAGCTGTTCGGGTTGACCTCGGCAGGGCGCTTGCGCCCGGTGGCCGCCGATCGGTACGCGTTGGGGAAAAAAGCCGGACAAGGGGACGCATGAGCACCGTGTTCACGACCTGCCCGCTGTGCGAGGCGACGTGCGGGCTGGAGCTGACGGTCGACGGCGACCGCATCACGAAGGTGCGCGGTGACCGCGACGACGAGTTCAGCAGGGGCTTCATCTGCCCCAAGGGCGCTTCGCTGGGGGCGCTCGACGCCGACCCGGACCGCCTGCGGGCGCCGCTGGTCAAGCGGGACGGCGAGTTCGTCGAGGTCACGTGGGCCGAGGCGTTCGCGCACGTCGACGAGCGGCTGAAGGACTTCCCCGACCGCGACTCCGTGGCGATGTACCTGGGCAACCCCGTGGTGCACTCGCTCGCGGGCGGCCTGTACGCCGGACCGCTGCGCAAGGCGCTCGGCAGCCGCAACGTCTTCACCGCCAGCACCGTCGACCAGATGCCCAAGCAGGTCCAGTGCGGCCACATGTACGGCAGCGTCTTCTCGATCCCGGTGCCCGACATCGACCGCACCGACTTCATGCTCGTGCTGGGCGCGGACCCGTTCTCCTCCAACGGCAGCCTGTGGACGGTGCCGGACGTGCCGGGCCGGTTCCGCGAGCTGCAGCGGCGCGGCGGGTCGTTCGTCGTGGTCGACCCGCGCCGCAGCCGCACCGCTGCTGCCGCCGACCAGCACGTGGTGATCCGGCCGGGCACCGACGTGTTCCTGCTGCTGGCCCTCGTCCACGAGCTGTTCGCGCAGGACCTGGTCGACCTCAAGGACCTCGCGGAGCACGTCACCGACCACACCCGGGTCCGCGCGCTCGTCGCCGGCTTCGGCCCGGACGCCGTGGCGGAGCGCACCGGCGTGCCCGCGGCGACCATCCGCGCCCTGGCCCGGCAGCTCGCCGCTGCCGAGCGCGCCGCCGTCTACGGGCGCATCGGCACCACGACCGTCGAGTTCGGCACGGTCGCGTCGTGGGCGATCGACACGCTCAACGTCCTCACCGGCAACCTCGACCGGCCGGGCGGCGTGATGTGGCCGTTGCCCGCCCACACCCGGCGCGGCCCCGGACGGGGCAAGGGGTTCGGCGTCGGCCGCTGGCACAGCCGGGTCAAGGGCCACCCCGAGGTGATGGGGGAGTTCCCCGCCGTCACGATGGTCGACGAGATCGAGACGCCCGGCGAAGGCCAGGTGCGCGCGCTGTTCACGATCGGCGGCAACCCCGCGTTGTCGCTGCCGAACTCCGCACGCGTGAGCGACGCCCTCGCGTCGTTGGAGTTCATGGTCAGCGTCGACCCGTACCTCAACGAGACCACCCGGCACGCGGACGTCATCCTGCCCACGCCGCCGCCGTCCCGGCGCGCGCACTACGACCTCGCGTTCTTCAGCAACTCCGTGCGCAACGTCGTGAAGTACTCGCGCGCACCGATCCCGCTGGAGGAGGACCGCGTCGACGAGGCGGACATCTTCTTCCGGCTCGCGACCATCCTCAGCGGGCTCGGCCCGGACGCCGACCTCGACGCGGTGGCCGCGGTCCAGCTCGCGGGGCTGAAGGAGAAGGCCGGCGCCGACTTCGAGCCAGAGGGGGAGACGCGCGAGGAACGCCTGCTGGACCTCAAGCTCCGCACCGGCGCGTACGGGGTGTCGTTGCGGCAGTTGCTGGAGAACCCGCACGGCATCGACCTCGGTCCGCTGACCCCGCGCCTGCCGGAGGTCCTGCGCACCGCGTCCGGCAAGGTCGAGCTCACCCCGCAGGCCGTCGTGGACGACCTGCCGCGCGTGCTCTCCGCGCTCACCGCGCCCGAGACCGACCTGGTCCTCGTGGGCCGCAGGCACCTGCGCACCAACAACTCCTGGATGCACAACGTGCCCGCGCTGGTGAAGGGCAAGCCGTTGTGCACGCTGCAGGTGAACCCCGCTGACGCCGAGCGGATCGGGCTGACCGACGGCGGCACCGCCCAGGTGACCTCCCGCGTCGGCAAGGTCGAGGTGCTCGTCGAGGTCACCGCCGACATCGCGCCCGGTGTCGTGTCGATGCCGCACGGCTGGGGCCACGACCAGCCCGGCACGCGGATGTCCGTGGCCCGCGAGCACGCCGGCGTGAACGTCAACCTCCTCACCGACGACCTCCGGATCGACCCGCTCTCCGGGACCGCCGTGCTCAACGGCACCCGCGTCCAGGTCGTTCCCGCCTGATCCCCCCACCCCGACGCGCGCAGGAGCCGCAATGACCGCAGGAGTCACCAGCCCGAACGCCCTGAAAGCCGTCCGCCGCACCGCCGACCTGCCGTTCCTCGCGGAGCAGGCGTACGGCGACGCGGTGGCGTGGCGGTACAAGGAGGACGGCCGGTGGCACCAGCGGACCTTCGCCGAGGTCGCGGAGCTGGTGCTGGAGCTCGCGTCCGGGTTCGTCCACGCGGGACTGTCCTCCGGGGACCGGGTGTGCGTGCTCGCCGGCACCCGGTACGAGTGGGTGGCGGTCGAGCTGGCCGTGCTGGCGGCGGGCGGCATCGTCGTGCCGATCTACCCGTCCAGCACGCCGGAGGAGATCGCCTGGGTGATCGGCGACTCCGGTGCGTCCGTCGTGGTCGCCGAGAACGAGGAGCAGTGCGCCAAGGTCGAGGCGGTGCGCGGTGAGCTGCCCGAGCTGCGCGCGGTGTTCACGATCGAGCCCGCCGGCGACCGGCCGACGGTGGCGCAGCTGGGCGACACCGGCCGCACCTCGCCGCTGGCCGCCGAGCTCGACTCCCGCCGCGCGGCGGTCCACCCGGACGACCCGAGCCTGATCATCTACACCTCCGGCACCACCGGCCCGCCCAAGGGGTGCGTGCTGACCAGCGGCAACTGGGTCGCCCTGTGCCTGCTGGCCGAGGAGACCCGGATCGACGCCATGCAGGGCACGGTCTACCTGTTCCTGCCGCTGGCGCACGTCTTCGCGCAGATCGTCATGTTCAGCACGATGTACCGCGGCGGCGAGCTCGCCTACTTCGGCGGCGACATGAAGGCGGTCATCCCCGAGCTCGCCGAGGTCAGGCCGACGTTCCTGCCGTCGGTGCCGCGGATCTTCGAGAAGATCTACACGTTCGTCACGTCGGCCGTCGAGCCCGCGCAACTGTCCCAGGCGGTCGCGCTGGGCCTGGAGGTGCGGCGCCGCAGGGCCGCGGGCGAACCGGTGCCCGCCGAGATGGCGGCGGCGTTCGAGCAGGCCGACGCGCTGTTCGCGAACGTGCGCGCGGTGTTCGGCGGCCGGCTGGAGCAGGCGCTGTCCGGTGCCGCGCCGATCTCCACCGAGGTGCTGCGGTTCTTCCACGCGGCCGGGGTGCCGGTGCTGGAGGGCTACGGCATGACCGAGTCGACCGCGATCGGCACCATCAACACCTTGGAGCGCTTCAAGCTCGGCTCGGTCGGTGCCACCGGCATCGCGGGGCTGGAGATGCGGCTGGGGGAGGACGGCGAGCTGCTGATGCGCGGCCCGCACGTGTTCGCGGGCTACTGGCGCAACCCCGAGGCGACGGCGGAGACCATCGAGGACGGTTGGCTGCACACCGGCGACCTCGGCGAGATCGACGAGGACGGTTTCGTGACGATCACCGGGCGCAAGAAGGACATCATCATCACCGCGGGCGGCAAGAACATCGCGCCCGCCAACGTGGAGAACGCCCTGCGCCAGTCCCGGTGGATCTCGCACGCGGTGCTGTACGGCGACCGCAAACCGTACTGTGTGGCTCTGATCACACTGGACGCGGACGAGATCGGTCCGTGGGCGGCGTCGCGTGGACTTCCCGGCGACATCGAGTCACTGGTGGCTCACCCGGACGTGCGCGCGCTCGTGCAGGAAGTCGTCGACGAAGCGAACTCGCACTTCGCCGGTGTTTCCCAGGTGAAGAAGTTCGTGCTGCTGGCAAGGGATCTGTCGCAGGAGGAAGGTGAGCTCACGCCCACGTTGAAGGTCAAGCGGTCCGTGGTGCACCGCCTTCACTCCCCGTTGTACGAAGGTCTCTACGCGTAACCCGTACGTACGAGAAATCCAAAAACAGGTACATCCACCCTGGCTTTCTTCCCGATCCCAGGGCAGAGTGGTGCACCAGCGGCGCACGGCCCCCTCCCCCCTCGGGCCCAGCCGCTCTCGCGGCCCCGGCTTTCAGCGCACTCCCCCCAGGCGCTGGCCGGGGCCGCCTTTTGCTTGCCGGGCCCTACTTCTTCGGCGGTGTGGTGGTCCCGCGCACGATCAGCTGCGTGCCGAGCACGACCTGCGGCACCTCGTCGTGGTCGGAGTCGAACCAGTCCAGCAGCAGGTTCACCGCGGTCCGCCCGGCCTGTGCGACGGGCATCGCGACGGTGGAGAGCGCGGGCGAGCACAGCGCCGCGTAGGTGAGGTCGTCGAACCCGGTCACCGACACCTCGCCCGGCACGGAGATCCCGCGGTCCCGCAACCGCGCCAGCACCCCGAGCGCCATGATGTCGTTGTAGGCGACCACCGCCGTCGTGGCCGCCGCCACCGCCAGGTCCGCCGCCTGCAACCCGCCCTCGTAGCGCGGCGCGAACGGGCCGAGGTCGACGAGCTCGATCCCGTGCCGTGCCACCGCTGTCAGCAGCCCGCGCCGGCGCTCCTGGTTGGACCACGACGTGCGCGGCCCGTTGAGGTAGGCGATCCGCCGGTGTCCCAACGCGACCAGGTGGTCGACGACCGCCTGCATCCCGCCCGCCGAGTCCATCAGCACCGACGGCACCCCGGGCAGCCGCCGGTTCAGCAGCACCAGCGACGTCGCCCCGGCCACCTCGTAGACCTGCGAGTCCTCCAGCCCCGGCGCGCACAGCACGACCCCGTCCACCTGCTTGGCCATCGCGTGCACCAGCCGCGCCTCGGCCACCGGGTCCTCGTCGCTGTCGGCCACGAACACCGCGTAGTCCGCCTGCAAAGCCCGCGCCTGCACCGCTTTCAGCACACCGGTGAAGAACGGGTTGTCGAGGTCCGGCACGACGATGCCGATGTTGCCCGTCTTGCCGGTGATCAACCCCCGTGCCGCGCGGTTGGGCTGGTACCCCAGCTCCGCGGCGGCGGCCAGCACCCGCGACCGGGTCTCCGGGCGCACCAGCTCGGGTGAGGTCAGCGCGCGCGACACGGTGGCGACCGACACGTGCGCCCTGCGTGCCACGTCGCGGATGGTGACTGCCACTGGTACCTCGCCCTCAGCTGCCGGTTGGGCCCATCATGACGGGTGCGCAGGGCGGTCGGCGTCAAGTCCCGGCAGGGGCGGTGCGGGGAGTCAGGTCCAGCGGAGCCCGTCCAGCAGCAGCGCGATCAGCCGCCGCGGGTCGTACCGCTCGTCGGCCTGCCCGATGCACAGGTTCCCGATGCCGCGCATCAGCTCGTACGGCTGGACGTCCCCGCGAACCTCCCCGGCGTCGGCCGCCGCGGTCAGCAGCGCGTGGCACACCGGCCCGAGCGTGTCCAGGAAGTAGGCGTGCAGCGAGGCGAACCCGCTGTCGTCGGACTGCAGCGCCTGCGCCAGGCCGTGCTTGGTCACCAGGAAGTCGACGAACAGGTCGACCCACCGTCGCAATGCGACGAACGCGGAGTCCGCGGCGGCCAGCAGTTCCGGGCCCGCCGCCGCGCACGACTCGACCTGGTGGCGGTAGACGGCCACGACGAGGTCGGCGCGGGTGGGGAAGTGGCGGTAGATCGTGCCCATGCCGACGCCGGCCTCGGCCGCGATCTCCCTGATCGGGGCGTCGACGCCGGAACGGACGAACACGGCCGCCGCGGCGGCGAGCAGGGTCTGCTCGTTGCGCACGGCGTCGGACCGCTTGCGTGGTGGCACGGCACTCCTCTCCGAGGCACGGTTGACAAAGCGGAACAGTGCTCCGTATCGTTCCGGAACGTCGCTCCGATTACGCGGCTGAAGCTTACTCGAAGGGAAACCCATGACCGTCCTCACGGTGAGCCCCGTCGTGCTCCAGATCCCCGGCAGGCCCGTCGACCTGCAGTTGAAGGTCTCCGCGCCGACCGAGGGCACCGCGCTGCCGATCATCCTGCTGTCGCACGGGCAGGGCTACTCGAACCACCTGTCCTCGCTGCACGGCTACGCGCCGCTGGCCGACCACTGGGCCGAGCAGGGCTTCGTCGTCCTGCAGCCGACGCACCTCAGCTCCCGCACCCTGGACCTCCCCGCGGACACGCCGGGGGCACCGCTGTTCTGGCGTTCCAGGGCCGAGGACCTGTCGCACCTGCTCGACCGGCTCGACGAGGTCGTCAAGGCCGTGCCGCAGCTGCAGGGTCGCCTCGACACCGGCCGCGTCGCCGTCGTCGGGCACTCCATGGGCGGCCACACCGCGAGCCTGCTGCTCGGCATGACCACCGAGGGCGTCAGCCTGAGGGACGAGCGGGTCAGGGCCGGCGTCCTGCTCGCCGCGACCGGCGGTGGTGACGCGCTGACCGACTTCGTCAAGGAGCACTACGGGTTCATGGCCACCACGGACTTCTCGGGCATGACCACCCCTGCGCTCGTGGTGGCCGGGGACAACGACGGCTCCGAGCACCTCACCACCGCCGGTCCGTCGTGGCACGCCGACCCGTACCACCTGGCGCCCGGCCGCAAGGCGCTGCTCACGCTCGCCGGCGGCGAGCACGGTCTCGGTGGCGTCTCCGGCTACGACGTCGCCGAGACCACCGACGAGAACCCGCAGCGCGTGCAGGCGGTCCGCGAGCTCGTGGTGGCCTACCTGCGCACCGAGCTCTACGGCATGAACGACTGGCAGGAGGCCCAGGACCGGCTTCCGGCCACGATCGGCAGCGTCGAGTCCAAGGCCTAGCGCCGTGCTCCCCTCGCTGCCGGTGGAGCCGGGGTAGGGCGCTCAGCGCGCGTTCGGGTCGGGGGTGGTGCCGGGGCGGGCCAGGAACTCGAAGTCGCAGCCCTCGTTCGCCTGCGTGATGTGCTCGTAGTAGAGGGCGCCGTACCCGCGTTCGAACGTCGGCGCCGGCGGAACCCAGGCGGCCCGCCGCCGGTCCAGCTCCTCGTCGGGGAGCTCGACGCGCAGCACCCGCGCCTCGACGTCCAGCGTCACGAGGTCGCCGTCGCGCACCAACGCCAGCGGCCCGCCGACGTGGGCCTCCGGTGCGACGTGCAGAACGCAGGCACCGTAAGAAGTTCCGCTCATCCGGGCGTCCGACACGCGGACCATGTCCCGGACACCCCGCCGCAGCAGCTTGTCCGGGATCGGCAGCATCCCGTACTCGGGCATGCCGGGCCCGCCCTTCGGGCCACCTCCCGCGAGCACGATCACCGAGTCCTCCGCGACCTCCAGCGAGGGCGAGTCGATGCGCGCCCGCAGGTCCTCGTACCCGTGGAACACCACGGCGGGACCGGTGTGCTTGCACAGCGCGGGGTCCGCCGCCACGTACTTGATCACCGCACCGTCCGGCGCGAGGTTGCCGCGCAGCACCGCGAGCCCGCCCTCGGGTGAGATCGGGTCGTCGAGCGGCCGGATCACCGACGGGTCGTGCACCTCGGCACCGTCGAGGTCCTCGCCGAACGTGCGACCGGTGACGGTGGTCCGGTCCAGGTGCAGGGTGTCCCTCAACCGCGACAGCAGTCCGCGCAGCCCACCGGCGTAGTGGAAGTCCTCCATGAGGTGCTCGCCGGCGGGCTGCACGGACGCGAGCACCGGCACCTCGCGCGACAGCCGGTCGAAGTCGGTCAGCGACAACGGGATTCCGGACCGCCCGGCCATCGCGATCAGGTGGATGCACGAGTTCGTCGACCCGCCGAGCGCCAGCACGGTGCGCACCGCGTCCTCGTAGGCCTCGCGCGACAGCACGTCACCGATCGCCAGTCCTTCCCCGACCATCTCGACGACGCGCAGACCGGCGGCGGCCGCCATCCGGTGGTGCGCCGAGTCCACGGCCGGGATCGACGACGCGCCGGGCAGCGTGAGGCCGAGCGCCTCCGCCGCCGCGGTCATCGTCGACGCCGTGCCCATCGTCATGCACGTGCCGGGGGAGCGGGCGAGCCCTGACTGGATCTCCGCCCAGTCGGCGTCCGTGATCGTCCCCGCGCGCTTCTCGTCCCAGAACCGCCACATGTCGGTGCCGGAGGCGAGCCGCTGCCCGCGCCAGTTCCCGCGCAGCATCGGCCCGGCCGGCACGAAGATCGCGGGCAGACCGGCGGAGGCCGCCCCCATCAGCAACGCCGGCGTGGTCTTGTCGCACCCGCCCATCAGCACCGCGCCGTCGACCGGGTAGGAGCGGAGGATCTCCTCCACCTCCATGGACAGCATGTTGCGGTACAGCATGGGCGTCGGTTTCTGGTACGTCTCCGACAGCGTGGACACCGGGAACTCCACCGGGTACCCGCCCGCCTGCCACACGCCGCGTTCGACCTGCTGCGCGCGCTCGCGCAGATGCATGTGGCACGGGTTGATGCCGCTCCACGTGTTCAGGATCGCGATGACCGGCTTGCCGAGGTGCTCCTGCGCGTTCAGCCCGAGCTGGCGCATCCGGGCGTTGTGCGAGAACGCCCGCAGCCCCTCGCCCTCGAACCACGCGGCGCTGCGCAACCTCCTCCCGGAAGGCGTCACAGCAGGCTCCACGAGCTCAGCACCACACCCACGGCCGACCGGCCTGCCTCGTCCAGCACGCTCGCGGGCAGGCGCACGTCCCGGCGGCACACACCCAGCTGCGCCAGCGCTTCCTTCACCACGGACACGTTGTTCGCCGACCCGTCCGCCGCCCGCAGCTCCTCGAACCCGCGCACGAACTCCCAGAGCTGCATCGCCGCACCGGCCTCACGGGCCTGCAGGCAGCGCAGCAGCTGCACCGCCAGCTGCGGGGACACGTTCGCGAGCCCCGAGGTGAAACCCGTTGCGCCGACGGCGAAGCAGCCCGGTGCGGACAGCTCCGCGAGCCCCGCCACCCAGGTCAGCCGGTCCAGGCCCGCGTCCCGCGCCACCGCGGCGAACCGCACCGGGTCCGGCACCGCGTACTTCACGCCCACCACGTTCGGGCACGCGTCCGCGAGCGCGGCGATCTGCTCGCCGCCGATCCGCGGGTCCCGCACGTACGGCACCACGCTCAGCTCGGGCACGGCGTCCGCGATCACCCGGTGGTAGCCGACCCACCCCTCCAGCGACAGGTACGGGTGCACCGGCTGGTGGACCATGACCCCGTTCGAGCCGTGCGCGTCGGCGAACCGGGCGGCCCGCACGGCGGTGTCCAGGTCGTGCCCGACACCGGCGAGCACCGAGGCCCGTCCGGCGGCGGTGTCGACGGTGACCCGCAGCACGCGTTCGGTCTCCGCCGGGGACAACGCGTAGAACTCGCCGGTGTTGCCGTTCGGCGTGACGACGGTGATCCCGCCGTCGACCACCCGGTCGACCACGGTCGCGCAGGCCTTCTCGTCCACGGCCCCCTCGGCGTCGAACGGCGTCACCGTGACCGCCACGACGGACGCGAGCTGTTCGGACAGGTCATCGAACGACATCGGCGAGCTCCTGGGTCACTCGGTCGGCGAACGTCTTCAGGTGGTCGCGCAGCAGCACGGCGGCGCGGCTGCTCTCACCGGCCACGGCGGCGGCGAGGACGGCGCGGTGCTCGGCGGCCTCGGCCTCCCAGGTCGGGCGGATGCCCCACCCGGCGACGGTGACGAGCGCCGCCTGGTCGTGCAGCCCGTCGAGGATCTGCACCATCAGCGGGTTGCCGCAGCCGGCGTAGAGGGCGCGGTGGAACCGCCGGTTGGCGAGGCTGCGGCGCGCGAGGTCGCCGGTGTCCTCCAGCGCGAGCCCGGCCTCCTCGAACGACGCCCCGAGCACCACCGCGCGGCGCAGCGCCTCGGGTTCCAGCTGCACCCGCACGTCGTACACCGCGGTGGCCAGCGCGGCGTCGACCGTGCGCACGGCGACGCCCTTGTACGGGCTCTGGACGACCAGCCCGGACCCGGCCAGGGTCTTCAGCGCCTCCCGCACCGGCGTCTTCGACACGCTCAGCCACGCGGCGAGATCTGTTTCCACGAGCGGCTGACCGGGCTTCAGCTTTCCGTTGAGAATCGCTTCTTTGATCGATTCCAGAACGAAGTCCGTGCGCGACGCGGGAGGTGCTCCCGGTCGGTCATATATCATATATGACACCGTATGGCCTGCTCAGCGGCCCGGTCAAGAACGCACTTCGGGACTGATCACCTTTCTGTGTCCACGGTGAACCAACTTCCTCCGCGACCCGTTCTGAAGGTGTCGGTCACCGCGAGAGCGCGGTACTGCGGAAGAGGAGAAGAAGTGCGGCGTTCCCGCGTTCCGTGCCCGTTGCCGAGGGATGAGCCACCACCGGAGGCCTCGCTCGACGGTCCACCGCCGAACGCGGACCACGTCCTGCAGCGCACGTTGGGCACGGTCCGCCAAGAGAGAGATCACGCCGTGCGGCGCCGAGGACGCATCACGGCACTGACGACGACCTTCGTGGTCACGGGTGTGCTGGCTGGGGGAGTGTGGCTGGGACACGGCTCCGAGGCCGCTGACGCGGTCCTGCGGGGCACCTCGTCCGAGGGGGCGCATCTGGCCGTGGCGGTCACCGACACCGAGGGCGGACTGCGGCTCGTCGCGACGGTCGACGGCGTGCCGGACGGGAAGGCCTGCTGGCTGGTCGTGCACACGAAGGACGGCCGGACGTTCACCGCCGGCTCCTGGCGTGCGGACGAGGGCGAGGTCACGCTGGCAGGGTCGGCGATGGTCCGCGCGGCGGACGTGTCCGGGGTGAGCGTGGTCGACCACGACCGGCAGCCGCTGATCACGGCGGGCTGACCTCGGCGTTCCTGACCGCACGGGCGGATCTCCCACGCCACCCGGCCGGTGTGGGAGACCCCGGGGCGGAACCCCGGTCTGTCGCCGCCGCACCGCACAGGGCAGGCTGGTGCCGTGGCACCGACCAGACCGACGACCGTCGTCGTCGCGGTGCTCGCGGTGATCGTCGTCGTGGCCGCCGGGGTCGTGCTCTTGGGCGGCACCTCGAACGGCACGCCCGGCGCCGACATGTTCGTGAGCGAGCTCGACCACGCGTGGACCGAGCCGGACACCCCCGGCGTGGTGATCCGCTGCGGCACCAACGAGAAGCGCCACCTCAACGCCGACAACCCGGTCGTGTCGCCCGGCATCCCGTTCGGCGCGCACCACACCCACGAGTACGTGGGCAACGAGTCGGCCGACGCGATGTCGACGAACGCCTCTCTCGCACAGGCCTCGTCCACGTGCGAGGAGGACGACCGCTCCACCTACTACTGGCCGGTGCTGCGGCTCACCGACGGAACGGGTCACGACGCGCACGCCGACGGCGGTGGCCTGCACGGCAACACCGGCGAGGTGCTGCCCCCGGCGAGCGTGGAGGTCCGCTACGACGGCAGCCCGGTCAGCGACGTGCTGCCGATGCCGCGGTTCCTGCGCCTGATCACCGGTGACCCGACCGCGTTCACCACCGGCTACGGCCCGAACGCGCGGGCCAGGTGGGGCTGCGCCGACCAGCCGGACCGGTACACGACGAAGTACCCGCTGTGCGCGCCGGGCGTGCGGACCCTGCGCACCTACGACTTCCCGAGCTGCTGGGACGGCAACAACACCGACAGCGCCTCGCACCGCACGCACGTGGTGTTCGCGTCGGCCGGGGGCGCGTGCCCGCCCAAGACGTTCCCCGTTCCGCGCCTGCACGTCACCGTCGGCTACGAGATCCCCGCGGGCCGCCCGTTCGCTATCGACAGCTTCGCCGAGGAGCTGCGCGACCCGGCGACCGACCACGGCATGTTCATCAACGTCATGCCCGACGCGGCGATGCGGGAGCTGGCCGCGCACCTGAACCGGATGCGGTGAGCCGCGGCACCGCCACCGCTACCATCCGCCTCACTTTCGTCGGAACTCCGTTGAACCGAAGCCCGTGCCCGCTCGTGTGTCGGCTGAGGTCTTGGAACAGGACGCCCACACGAGGTGTTCGTGGGCGGGGAGGAGTGGGTGGATGGCGGCTTTGTTCTCCCGCAAACGGGAGACAGCGGCCGACGAGGCACTGATCCGGTCGCTCTACGAGGAGCACGGTCGGGCGCTGCTGGCGTACGCGACGCGGTTGACCGGCGACCGGGCGGCGGCCGAGGACGTGGTCCAGGAGACCCTCGTCCGCGCGTGGCGCCACCCCGACGCCCTCGTGAACGGCAAGGGATCGGTGCGCGGCTGGCTGTTGACCGTCGCGCGCAACATCGTCACCGACCGGGTGCGCGCGAAGGCGGCGCGCCCGCAGGAGGTGGCCGAGTCGCCGGCCACGCCCCCGGTCGAGCGCGACCACGCGGACCAGGTGGTCGACTCGGTGGTGGTGCTCGAAGCGCTCGACCGGTTGTCGTCCGACCACCGGGACGTGCTGATGGAGATCTACTTCCGCGGCCGCAGCGTCACGGAGGCGGCACAGGCCCTGGGGGTGCCACCGGGAACGGTGAAGTCCAGGTCGTATTACGCGTTGCGGGCCCTGAGGGAGACGTTCGGCGGTCAGCAGGTCGCACTGAAGGGGGTGGCCGGATGACCACGCAGCACGATCCGCAGCTGCTCGGTGCCTACGTCCTCGGAGCACTCGACGAGCAGGAGGTGCGCGAGGTGGAACAGCACCTGGCGTCCTGCCCCGGCTGCACCCGTGAGCTGGAGGACCTCCGCGCCATGGAGGCCTTCCTCGGCGAGGTGCCACCGGAGGCGATGCTCGACGGCCCGCCGGAGGGCGGAGATCTGGTGTTGCAGCGCACCTTGCGCCAGGTGCGCTCGGAACGCGGCGGTGTCGCCCGCCGTCGTCAGATCACCCTGGGAGCCGCCGCCGCGGTGGTGGCCGCCCTGGTCCTGGGTGCCGGTGTCTTCGTCGGCAAGGCCACCTCGCCCGGCGGCGACGGCGGCATCGCCCAGCCGACCCAGAGCGTCGCCCCCGACCCGGCGGGCACGAAGCTCGCCACGGCCACCGACGCGGTGACCGGTGCGTCGATGACCGTGAAGGTCGTCCCGGCCACCGGCTGGGTGCGGACCAACTTCGCGATCGCGGGCATCCCCGAGGGCGAGAAGTGCCGCATCTTCGTGGTGGCCAAGGACGGCACCCGGCAGGAGGCGGGCTCCTGGCTCGTCTCGAAGAAGGGTGCGGCCGAGGGCACGAACCTCGACGGTTCCGCGCTGGTCGCGCCGAACGACGTCAAGTCCGTCGTCGTCGAGAACACCGCGGGCAAGAAGTTCGTCGAGGTGCCGGTCCAGGCCTGACGGAGCGCTGGTGCAGGGGCCGTTCCCGTTCGCGGGAACGGCCCCTGCTTCACGGCTTGAGCACCACTTTGCCCACGGTGGCACGGGACTCCAGCGCCTCGTGCGCCCGTGCCGCGTCCTTGAGCGCGAACGGCGGGTTGACCGCGGGCACGAACCGCCCGCTCGCCAGCCCGGCCATCGACTCGTCCTCCAGCGCCCGCAGCCCGCGCCGCAGCAGCCCCGGCCCCAGCGCGACCACCGCGGTCAGCGACTTCGGGTACAGGTTGTCGACGCTGGTGTCGGTGGCCGTCCCGGACGCCCAGCCGTAGATGATCGTGCGTCCGCCGACGCCGAGCGTCCTCAGCGCCGCCGTGCCCACCTCGCCGCCGACGCCGTCGAGCACGACGGTGATGTCCTTGAGCGCGTCGCCCCAGCCGGGCCGGGTGTAGTCGATGGCGGCGTCGGCGCCGTTGGCCATCACGTGGTCGAGCTTCGTGCCCGACGCGAGCCCGATCACCTGGGCACCCACGGCGCGCGCCTCCTGCACGAACAACGTGCCCATGCCGCCCGCCGCGGACGTCACCAGCACCACGTCGTCCGCCGTCAGCCGGGCCACGTCCAGCACGCCGACCACCGTGCGGCCGGTGCCGATCATCGCGACGGCCGCCTCGAACGAAACGTCGTCGGGCACCGGGTGCAGCGCCTCCACCGCGGCGACGGCGAGCTCGGCGTACCCGCCACCGCCCATGCCGAGGTGGGTCACGACCCGGCGCCCGACCCAGTCGCTCGTCACCCCGGCACCGACCGCGGTGACGACGCCCGCGACCTCGCGCCCCGGGGTCGTCGGGAAGTCGACGGGCCCGAACCCGCCCTTGCGGATGATGGTGTCGACGAAGTGGACGCCGACGGCGGCCACGGTGACGCGCACCTGACCGGGACCGGGCTCCGGGTCGGGCACCTCCTCGAAGCGCAGGTTCTCCGCCGGACCGAACTCGTGCTGCCGAATCGCGAACATGGCACGAACGCTAGGAGCTCCAGCTAAGTGGAGGTCAACAGCGCGTCAGTGCGCGATCATCACGTGCTTCATGCGCGTGTAGTCCTCCAGGCTGTGCATCGACAGGTCCTTGCCGTAACCGGAAGCCCCGAACCCGCCGTGCGGCATCTCCGAGGCCACCAGCCCGTGCGTGTTCACCCACACGATGCCGAAGTCGAGCCGGGCGCTCACCGCGGTGGCACGGCCGACGTCCCGCGTCCACACGGACGACGCCAGCCCCTGCGGGACGCCGTTGGCCAGCGCCACGGCCTCGTCGTCGGAGGTGAACGGCTGCACGGTGATCACCGGCGCGAACGCCTCCTCCTGGACGAGCTCGTCGTCCTGGGACAGGCCGGACACCACCGTGGGCTCCAGGTGGAACCCGGCAGAGCCGTGCCGCTTCCCTCCACAGTGGACCGTCCCGGTGGTCCGGGAGAGCAGCCCGAGCACGCGGTCGAGCTGGGCCTGCGAGTTCAGCGGCCCGAAGTCCGTTCCGGGCACCTGTGCCGAGGCGGCCCGCACCAACGCCGTGACGAGCTCGTCGTGCACCGCGGTGTGCACCAGCACGCGGGACGCGGCGGTGCAGTCCTGCCCGGCGTTGTAGAACGCCGCTGCCACAACGCCTTCCGCCGTCGCGGTGACGTCCACGTCGTCGAAGACCAGCACCGGCGCGTTGCCGCCGAGCTCCAGGTGCAGGCGCTTCACCGTCGTGGCCGCGGACCGGGCCACCTCGACGCCGGCGCGGGTGGAGCCGGTCAGCGACACCATCGCCGGCACCGGGTGCTCGACCAGCAGCCGGCCGGTGTCGCGGTCGCCCAGGACGACGTTGAACACGCCCGGCGGCAGCACCTGTGCGGCCAGCGACGCGAGCAGCACCGTGGACGACGGGGTGGTGTCGGCGGGTTTGAGGACCACCGTGTTGCCCGCGGCCAGCGCCGGGGCGATCTTCCACACGGCCATCATCAGCGGGTAGTTCCACGGGGTGATCTGCGCGATCACCCCGACCGGCTCGCGGCGCTGGTAGGAGGTGTGGCCCGGCAGGTACTCGCCGGCCGCGGCGGTGCCCAGCGCGCGGGCGGCGCCCGCGAAGAAGCGGAGCTGGTCGGCGCACTGGGGGACCTCCTCGTCCAGCAGCACCGAGCGGATCTTGCCGGTCTCGCGGACCTCGGCGTCGGCGAGGGCGTCCGCGTTCGCCTCGACCAGGTCGGCGAGCTCCAGCAGGGCCCGCTGGCGGTCCGCCGGGGTGGTGCGCGACCAGCCGGGGAACGCGGCGGCGGCAGCAGCGACGGCGGCGTCGACCTCGGCGGCGCGGGAGACGGCGGCGCGGCCGGTCTCCAGGCCCGTCGCGGGGTCGACGAGCGGCGAGGTGGCCGCGGCCGGGGCGGAGGTGCCGTTGACGAGGTTCGCGACGATCACGGGTGCTCCAGGTGCGTGGGGGCGAACATGCGCAGCACGGCGGGCAGGACCACCACGTGCGGTCCGCCGTCCGCGAAGGCCTTGGCGAGGTCCTCCCGCAGCGTCCCGGGGGTGCTGCGGGTGGCGGGCACGCCGAACGACGCGGCCAGCGCGACGAAGTCCGGGCGGGCCAGCTCGGTGCCGCTGGCCTGGCCGAAGGCGTCGGTCATGTACTCGCGCAGGATGCCGTAGCCGCCGTCGTCGACGATCAGCCACACCACGCGCGACCCGTGCTGGGCGGCGACCGCCAGCTCGGAGATGCCGTACATGGCACCGCCGTCGCCGGAGACCGCGAGCACCGGTCCGCCGCCCGCCGCCGCGACCCCGAGTGCGGCGGGGAAGCCGTAGCCGAGGCCGCCCGCGCCCTGGGCGGAGAACTGCGCACCACCGCGCGGGTCCCAGGCCGACCAGGCCCAGTAGCCGAGGATCGTCATGTCCCAGCAGGTCGGGGTGCCGTCGGGCACGGCGGCGCGCACCGCGTGCAGCACCTCCAGCTCCAGGTCGAGGTCCTGACCGCGCAAGCGTTCGCGCACCCGGGACAGCAGCTCGGCGACGCGGCGCTCGGCAACGCCGTCGGCGGCCCTGGCCGTGACACCGGAGACCAACGCGCGCAGGGCGAGGCGTGCGTCGGCGTGGATGCCCAGCGCGGGGTAGTTCGCCTCCAGCTTGCCGAGGTCCGCCTCGACCTGGACCACCGTGCCGCGCGGCCGGAACGTGCGGTAGTTGCTGGACAGCTCGCCGAGGCCGGAGCCGGCCACCAGCAGCACGTCCGCGTCGGCCAGGAACTCCGTGGTGTGCCGGTCCTCCAGCCACGACTGCGCCGACAGCGGGTGCTCCCACGGGAAGTTGCCCTTGCCGCCGAACGTGCTGACGACCGGCGCGCGCAGCTTCTCGGCCAGCTCCACCAGCTCCGGCCCGGACGCTCCACCGCCGGCCAGGACCACCGGCCGTTCAGCACCGTCCAGCAACCGCACCGCTTCCGCGACCAGCTCCGGCCGCGGGGGCAGCGCGCGCGGCGACCACGACACCGACGTCACCGGCGGAACCCCGGCCGGTCCGAGCAGCACGTCCTGCGGGATCTCCAGCCACACGGGCCCGTGCGGTGCCGTCAGCGCGATCTCCCACGCTTCGGCCAACGCCGACGGGATCTGCGACGCACGCCGGACAACGCGCGCGTGCTTCACGATGTGGCGGAACGACGCCAGCTGGTCCGTCAGCTCGTGCAGGTACCCGCCGCGCACGCCACCAAGGCCCGCCAGCGGGATCTGCGACGAGATGCCCAGCACGGGCGCCGATGCGGCCGCTGACTCCTGCAGACCGGCCAACGTCTGCAGGGCACCCGGCCCGGTCGACACGAGCAACGGCGTCACGGACCTCGTGATCCGCGCGTGGCCGTCGGCGGCGAACGCGGCGTTGACCTCGGTCCGGCTGCCGACGTACCGCAGCTTTGAGCGCCGCACCGCGTCGAACAGGCCGAGGGCGTGCTGGCCGGGGATGCCGAAGACGGTGCTCGCGCCCAAAGCCTCCAACGTCTCGACGACGACATCACCGCCGGTGCGGGACACGGTCACGCGCTCTCCTTCAAGGACATCAGCGACACCAGGTCGTAGGCCACCGTGTGCACTGTCTGCCACAGACGTGATGGTCGCGTGGTGATCACGTGCTCTCCTTCAACGACATCAGCGACACCAGGTCGTAGGCCACCGTGTGCACTGTCTGCCACAGACGTGATGGTCGCGTGGTG
>NZ_JBEZBX010000006.1:30927-382619 GCF_040647275.1 Lentzea sp. NPDC042327 | reverse complement strand
TGATCACGTGCTCTCCTTCAAGGACATCAAGCTCACCAGGTCGTAGGCCACCGTGTGCACTGTCTGCCACAGACGTGATGGTCGCGTGGTGATCACGTGCTCTCCTTCAAGGACATCAAGCTCACCAGGTCGTAGGCCACGGTGTGCACTGTCTGCCACAGACGTGATGGTCGCGTGGTGATCACGCGCTCTCCTTCAACGACATCAGCGACACCAGGTCGTAAGCCACGTGCGAGGCTGCCACAGACGTGATGTCCGCGTGGTCGTAGGCCGGGGCGACCTCGACCACGTCCGCGCCGACCAGGTTCAGCCCCCGCAGCCCGCGCAGGACCTCCAGCAGCTCCCGCGACGTCATCCCGCCCGCCTCGGGCGTCCCGGTGCCGGGGGCGTGCGCCGGGTCCAGCACGTCGATGTCGATCGACACGTACACGGGTCGTGCCCCGATGCGGTGCCGCAGCGCGTCGACCGTCTCGTCGACACCGCGCCGCAGGACGTCCGACGACGTGATGATGCCGAACCCGAGCCGCCGGTCGTCCTCCAGGTCCTTCTTGCCGTACAACGGCCCGCGCGTGCCGACGTGGGAGATCGCCTCCGTGTCGAGGACCCCTTCCTCGACCGCGCGGCGGAACGGCGTCCCGTGCGTGTAGGGCTCGCCGAAGTACGTGTCCCAGGTGTCGAGGTGCGCGTCGAAGTGCAGCAGCGCAACGGGTCCGTGGATGCGCGACACCGCCCGCAGCAACGGCAGCGCGATCGTGTGGTCACCGCCGATGGTCACCAGCCGGGTGCCCTCGGCCTGCAACGCCGATGCCGCGCCCTCGATCGTCTCGATCGCCGCGCCGATGTGGAACGGGTTGACCGCGATGTCCCCGCCGTCCGCGACCTGCACGCGTTCGAACGGCGACACGTCCAGGCCGGGGTGGTAGGGCCTCAGCAGCCGGGACGCCTCCCGCACCGCCGCCGGGGCGAACCGCGCGCCCGGCCGGTAGGAGACACCGGTGTCGAACGGGACCCCGACCACCGCGACGTCCGCGTGCGCCACCTGGTCCAGGCGCGGCAGCCGGGCGAAGGTCGCCGGGCCCGCGTACCGGGGGACCTGCGAGGAGTCGACGGGGCCGATCATGGCTTCACCAGTTCCTTCCCTGCTGCGCGTCCTGCCACCCACCGGAGATCCCGAGCACGTGAGCGGCGATCACCGCGTGGTCGAGGTCCACTGCCGGAACTCCTCGGGTTGCAACAGTAGGAACGCGGGCTGGCGCCGGTAAGCGGTTGCTCTGCACAATCCCGGGCTTGTGGTTGTGCAAACCGTCCCGTTGCGGGCGCTCGTGGCGCGTGCCGAGCTCGGGCTGACCGTCCTGTGCGGATCGTCCGGGCTGGACCGGCCGGTCCGCTGGGCGCACGTGTCCGAGCTGGCCGACCCGGCGCCGTACCTGGTCGGCGAGGAGCTGCTGCTCACCGCCGGGGTGCGGTTCCCGGGCGACGTGCCCGCCTACGTGGCCGGGCTGGTGTCCTCCGGTGTCACCGCGATCGGGTTCGGCGTCGAACCGGAGTTCCCGGCGGTGCCGCCGTCGCTGGTGCGAGCCTGTGCGGACCAGGGGATGCCGCTGCTGGCCGTGCCGCCGTCGACGCCGTTCCTGGCCGTGTCGCGGGCGCTGGGCGCGTTGCTCGCGGAGATCGCCGTGCGGGAGCAGCGGATGCTGGCCGAGGGCCAGCGCGCGCTCACCCGTGCCGCGACCCGCGTGCGGCCGGTGGAGTCGGTGCTGGCCGTGCTCGCCACCGTGCTGGGGTGCCGCGCCGAGCTGGTGGACCCCGCGACCGCACCGGACGACGTGGCGTCCCTCGTGGACCGGGTCGCGTCGGGCACCGGCCCCGTTCGGCCTCCACCAGGGTGGGTGACGACCACGTGACGCTCGACCCGGTCGAGGCCGCGGTGCTCGTGGTGCGCAGACCGGTGGCGCTCTCGCCGGCCGAACGGGCCGTCGTCGCCGTCGCGCTCGCGTTGCTGGGGCTGCTGCGCCGCGACGTCGAGGGGGAGCGCGGGCGGATCGCGCGCCTCGCGGCGGCGGCCCTGCTGCGCGCGGAGGCCACCGACGTGGAGGACGTGCTGGGGCCGGGCCCGCACCGGGTGGTGGCGGGGCGGTCGCGGGAGGACCACGACGTGCTGGCCCGGCGGTACGGGCCGCTGGTGTCGAAGCTCGGGGACGGGTTCCTCGCGCTGGTGCCGGCCGGGTTCGCGGTGTCCGGTCCGGTCGGCGTCTCCTCGCCGGTGCCCGCCGGCGTGCCGTCCGCCGCGGCCTTCGGTGCCGCCGCGGCCGAGGCCTCGGGGCTGCTGGCACGCGCAGTGGCGACCGGTTCCCCCGCCCTGCCCGCGTCCGATCTGACGTCCCTGCTGGACCCGGCGGTGGCGGCCGCGTTCGCCCGCAGGGAGCTGGCAGCGCTGCTCGGAAGGCCGGAGCTGGTCGAGACGCTGAGGGCCTGGCTGGGCCGGCACGGCAGCTGGGACCGCACCGCCGAGGTGCTCGGCGTGCACCGCAACAGCGTCCGGCACCGCATCGCCCACGTCGAACGGCTGCTCGGCCGCGACCTCGGGTCAGCCGACGCGCGGGCCGCGCTGTGGCTCGCGCTGACGTGGCTCGATTAATTCCTTTGCGGCGCCGTCAGGTGGTCGGTCATGATTGTTGCATGATCCGAGCAGATGAATGGACCGGAGCTCCGGCCAAGCTGTGAGCAGCTGAAACACCTTCTACGAATTACCTTCGAGCATTTCTTTTAATGCTCGTCCTCGGCGTGTTCGTCCAGTGGTCAGGACGTCGGACTCTCAATCCGGAAACACGGGTTCGATTCCCGTGCGCGCTACGTGGCCCGGTCTCCGTGGGGTGGACCGGGCCCGCCGTCAACCGGGTGAATGTCAGACGGACCCAAAGAATCTTCGAAAACTTCGCCCGAATGGTCTAGGCGCCAGTTACGCTCTGCGAATGGCTGCGGTCCCCGCCTTCGCGCGTTACGAGGTCGACGTACGTCGGCCGAACGCCGCGCGGATCCACGACTACTACCTGGGTGGCGCGCACAACTACGCCGCCGACCGCGCGTTCGCCAAGCAGGCGGTCCGGATCGACCCGGAGCTGCCGCTCGTCACCAGGGCCCACCGGCTCTTCCTGCGCCACGCCGTCCGGCACTGCTGGGAGTCCGGCGTCCGCCAGTTCCTCGACCTGGGCTCCGGCATCCCGACGTGCGGCGCGACGCACCAGACGCTGCCCGACGCCCGCGTGGTCTACGTCGACTCCGACCAGGTGACCGCCACGTTCGCCCGCGGCCTGCTGCGCGGCGAGCCGCGGGCGTGCGCGATCCAGGCCGACCTGCGCCGGCCGGAGCAGGTGCTGCGGCACCCCGGCGTGCTGTCCCACCTGGACCTGCGCGAGCCCTACGCCGTGCTGATGGTGGACGTCCTGCGCTACGTCGACGACGCCACCGGCCCCGGCCGGGTCGTCCGCCGCTACCGGCACGCGCTGCCCGCGGGCGGCTTCCTCGTCGTCTCCCACCCGCAGCCGGTCGAGGCGCTGCTGGACGGGCTGGAGGTCGAGGCGCCGTGCGTGGTCCCCGGCGCGTACGCGGGCATCGGGCGCAAGCCGCAGGCGGTGCCCGGCCGTATCTGACGACCCGTGCTGTCCTCTTTGAGTACGTGCGAGTCGGCATCGACGTTGACGACGCGGCGATCGACGGGCAGGACGCGCTGCTCGCCGCGCGCACCGGAGCCGTTGCACCTCAGCCGCGTCACGCGGGGCCCACCACCGAGGAGACCGCCGCATGAACCCGACCGATCCTCCCACCGGCACCGAGCTGTGGGCCGTCCTGCACGTCGACGAGTTCCAGTTCCGGCTCGTCAAACCGTGGAACCTCGACACCCTCGCCGCCGCGCTGCGCAACGCCGCCGCACGCGGTTCGCAGGTCGAGGTCCGCGTCCACACCGACCTCGACGCCGAGGCGACCGTGCTGGTCAACCCCGCGCGTGCGCGCGTCGTGCACGTCGCCAAGCGCAACGTCGTGGTGCCGCGCAACGGGGTGCCCGGCGTCTCCGCGCACGGTTTGACCGAGGTGATGGCGGGGTAGTTCTCCGGCGACCAAGTACGGAGCCTGGAGGGCGTCATGACCCACCGCGTCACTGTCAAGGTCGCCGGTCTGCAACCGGTGCAGGTGCTGGCGGCGCTCGCCGGCATCGCGTTCATCGTGTTCGGCGTCGTGGGCTTCACCCGCACGGGGATCGGCGACTGGACCGCGCACTCGTTCGTGCTCGGGTTCTCCGTGAACGCGCTGCACAACCTGGTGCACGTGGTCGTCGGCGTGCTCGGCCTGGTGATGGCACTCGGTTCCGGCCTCGCCCGGCTGTACGGGTGGCTGCTCTTCCTCGGTTACGGCGCCCTGTTCGTGTGGGGCCTGATGATCACCGGGATCGTCGCGCAGAACCCCGTGTCCGCGGCCGGCAACCCGTTGGCGCTCAACACGAACGACAACTGGCTGCACCTCGGCCTCGCCCTGTTCGGCCTGCTGCTCGCGGTCATGCCCGCCCGCCGCAAGCTGATCGAGGAGGAGCCCGAGCTGCCGGAGCCGCGAGAGGCGCACGACAACCGCCACGACCACGTCCCCGGCACGGTTGCGCACGACCACCTCGGCGACGACCACCGGATCGAGCCCGTCGACCCGGCCGTCAGCCCGCGCACGCAGGAGCCCATCACGAAGGAGCAGGCCGTGGTGGACCCAAAGACCGACCGCGTGGACCGCGACAAGATCTCCGACCGGATCAAGCACTAGCCACAACTCCCATCCGGACGGACGGACTCCCACACGCACTGTCCGGAGCCGACGCGCCGTGAGCAGCCCACATGCGGCTCTCACGGCGCGTCTGTTTCGATGTCGCGATGCTCTCGGACGAACTGCTCACGCACGAGGTCCTGATCACGTGGGGCACCGCGCTGGCCGCGTTCCTGGCCGTGGCCCCGTCCGCGGTCTGGCGCCTCACCCGCAACGTCATCACCATCGCCCACGAAGGCGGCCACGCACTGGTCGCGGTGCTCACCGGCCGCCGCCTCAGCGGCATCAAGCTGCACTCCGACACCAGCGGCCTCACCGTCTCCCGCGGCAAACCCCGCGGCCCCGGCATGGTCTTCACCGCACTGGCCGGCTACACCGCCCCATCACTGCTCGGGTTCGGCGCGGCCCTGCTCATCACCAACGACCAGATCCGCCTGATGCTCTGGATCACCATCGCGTTCCTCGCGGCGATGCTCATCATGATCCGCAACGTCTTCGGCGTGCTGTCCGTCGTGGTCACCGGCGGCGCGTTCTTCTTCATCTCCTTCTACGCCCCACCCGAGGTGCGCGACACCGCCGCGTACGTGTTCGCGTGGTTCCTGCTGCTCGGCGGGGTGCGCCCGGTGTGGGAGCTGCAGGTCAAGCGCTGGCGGCGGCAGGCTCCGCGTTCCGACGCGGACGTGCTGGCGTGGCTGACCGGCGTGCCGGCGCTCGGGTGGGTGACGGTGTTCGGGGCGGTGAGCCTGGCGGCGCTGGTCGGGGGCGGGGCGCTGCTGCTCGGGCGGTGGTGACGCGCGGGCAGCCGGAAGCCTCGGTGCCCTTCTCGTTTGCGGCGGGTGAAATACTGGGAGGCAAAGCCGCGGTCGAAAGGTGGGTTCAGTGCTGCGTGGGGATGTCGGGCTCGAGCTGGGCCAGCGGGTGGCGCGGGCGTTGCGCGCCGCTCTGGACGTGGACATCACCGCGGAGGAAGCGCTGATCCGACCGTCCAACCGAGACGGTGCCGACTACCAGTGCAACGTGGCCATGAGCCTCGCCAAGAAGGTCGGCCGCAACCCCCGCGAGGTGGCGCAGCTGATCGTCGAGCACCTCGACTCGGCCGACGCCGTGGAGACGCCGGAGATCGCCGGGCCGGGGTTCATCAACCTGCGGCTCACCCGCGGGTGGCTGGAGCAGCAGGTCGCGGGTCTGAAGGGGGACGACCGGCTCGGTGTGCCGGTCGTGGAGGAGCCGCGGCGGATCGCGATCGACTACAGCAGCCCGAACGTGGCCAAGGAGATGCACGTCGGCCACGTCCGGTCGACCGTCATCGGGGACGCGTTGTCGCGGCTGCTGGCGTTCGCGGGCCACGAGGTGATACCGCACAACCACCTGGGCGACTGGGGCACGCCGTTCGGCATGCTGATCGAGCACCTCGTGGACCTCGGGTTCGACGACGAGTTCGAGATCAGCGACCTCAACGGCTTCTACCAGGCAGCGCGGGTCAAGTTCGACAGCGACCCGGCGTTCGCCGACCGGTCGCGGCGGCGGGTCGTGCTGCTGCAAGGCGGGGACGAGGCGACGCTGAAGCTGTGGCGGGAGCTCGTCGCGGAGTCGCAGCGGCACTTCGACCACATCTACGACGTGCTCGGCATCAAGCTCACCGCCGCCGACACCTACGGCGAGAGCTTCTACAACCCGTTCCTCGCGGACACGATCACCGAGCTGCGGCAGAAGGGGCTCGTCGAGGAGTCCGACGGCGCGCTGTGCGTGTTCCCGCCCGGCTTCAAGGGGCGCGAGGGCGACCGTCAGCCGTTGATCGTGCGCAAGAGCGACGGCGGGTACGGGTACGCGACCACCGACTTCGCGACCGTGCGGTACTGGGTGCGCGAGCGCGAGGTCGACCAGCTGATCTACGTCGTCGGCGCGCCGCAGACGCTGCACTTCCAGATGATCTTCGCGACGTCCCGGCAGGCCGGGTGGCTGGACGACGCGCACACGGCGGTGCACACGCCGTTCGGCACGATCCTGGGCGAGGACGGCAAGACCATCCGCACCCGCGCCGGCGGCACGATCAAGCTCGTCGACCTGCTGACCGAAGCCGTGCAGCACGCCGAGAAGGCCATCCCGGAGACGTCCGAAGTGGAGGGTGCAGAACGCGAGGAGCTCGCCCGCGTCCTCGGCATCGGCGCGGTGAAGTACGCCGACCTGCACAACGACCGCGAGAAGGACTACGTCTTCTCGTGGGAGAAGATGCTGGCCAAGACCGGCGACACGTCCGTGTACGTGCAGTACGCCAACGCGCGCACGCACTCCATCGCGCGCAAGGTCGGTCGTACGGCCCCGCAGGACGCCGCCATCACGCTCGCCGAACAGGCCGAACGCGACCTGGCGCTGAAGCTGTTGCAGCTGCCCACGGCGGTCAGGGCGGCCATCGAGGACCTGGCGCCGCACAAGCTGACGGCCTACCTGTTCGACACGGCCACGGCGCTGTCCACGTTCTACGAGACCTGCTCGGTCATGAAGGCGGAGACGCAGGAGCTGCAGGACTCGCGCCTGCACCTGCTCGCCCTCACGAGCCGCGTGCTCACCCTGGGTCTCGACCTGCTCGGAATTTCCGCCCCCGAGCGGTTGTGACCTGGGCCGAACAGGTTTACCGCCGCACGAGCAGAGGTACGCAGTGATCGCAACTCTTCCGCCCCAGCCTTAGGGAGTCGCGATGACCTGCACGACCCGCCTGCCCAAACCGGTCACCGACGTGTGGGACTGGCAGATGGAGGGGCTGTGCCGCGGCCAGAACAGCGCCATCTTCTTCCACCCCGACAACGAGCGCGGGTACGCCAGGGCAGCGCGTGAGGAGAAGGCCAAGGCCATCTGCTCGCACTGCCCGGTGCTCGCGCAGTGCCGTGCGCACGCCCTCGAGTCCCAGGAGCCCTACGGCGTGTGGGGTGGCATGGGCGAGGACGAACGCCGTCAGATCATCTCGGCGGCCCGCCGCCGTGTCCGCGCCGCCTAGCTTCGCCGCGACCGCAAGTCTGCTTTGCGTCTTCCGGGGCAAGTGATGACGAAACCCCGCGCCCTCGTTTCGGAACGAGGACGCGGGGCCGTGGGAACAACAGCTGTAACCGGTCATTCCTCCAGGACGTCGCGCAGCTGCCGCAGCGTCTTCGCCAGCAGCCGCGACACGTGCATCTGCGAGATGCCGACCTTCTGCGCGATCTGCGTCTGGGTCATGTTGCCGAAGAACCGCATGATCACGATCTTGCGCTCGCGCTCGGGCAGCTTCTGCAGCAGCGGGTGCAACGCCTCCCGCTGCTCGATCATCGCGATCTCCGGGTCCTCCTCGCCGATCGTGTTCCCGAGGGAGATCGACGAGTCGTCCGACATCAGCATGTCGTCCAGGGACGCGCTCTGGTAGGCGTTGCCGGCCGCCAGCCCCTCGTGGACCTCTTCGCGGCTCAGGCCCAGGTGCTCGGCCAGCTCGGACGGCGTCGGCGCGCGACCCAGCGACTGCGACAGCCGCGAGGTGCCCGCGTTGATCGCGAGGTGCAGCTCCTTGAGCCGCCGCGGCATCCGCACCGACCACGACGAGTCTCGGAAGTACTTCCGCACCTCACCCATGATCGTGGGCACCGCGAACGACAGGAAGTCGCTGCCGCGCTCGGGGTCGAACCGGTCGACCGCGTTGATCAGGCCGACCGTCGCCACCTGCACGAGGTCCTCGTGCGGCTCACCGCGGTGGCCGAACCGGCGCGCGATGTGCTGGGCGACCGGGAGGTGCTCGGTGACGAGCCGGTCCCGCAACGTGTCGCGCTTCGGGCCGGCGGGCGTCGCGGCGAGCTCGGCGAACAACGGCGCCAGGTGATCGTAGTCGCCACCCTTGCCGCTCGTCGACCCGGTCGAGGACTCAGCGGCCTCGGCCGGCTCGGTCGTGGCCGCCGTGCCCTGCGCGTTCTCAGCGGTCTCCGAGGCCGTGGCGGTCGCCTCTTCGGAGCCGGTCACTCATCCACCGCCCCTGCCGAGGACTTCACGAGGTCGATGTGGACCACGAACCCCTCGGTCTCGGCGGCGTCGTCCTTCACGGAAGTCTCCACCGAGTCCACCAGCGCGGTCAGCACGCGCCAGCCGAAGCTGCCCTCGTCCGGGCCCGCTGCCGCCTTGGCCGACACCTTCGCGCTCACCCGGACCGCACCCGCGGCGTCGACCGCGAAGTGGCAGCTCAGGACCGCGTCGTCGGCGGCGAGCGTGATCAACGTGGAGCACGTCTCGTCGACCGCGAGCTTGAGGTCCTCGATCGCGTCGAGGTCGAAGTCCTGCCGCATCGCGATGTCCGCGGCTACCGCGCGCGCGATGGAGAGCTGCGTCGGGTCCACTGCCATCCGCAGTTCGACCCCTGACAATTGCGTCACACCCACCTCGTAGTCCGTTCTGCTCTGAAGGCTCTCTGGGCCGGCATGTCACTGCCTTACCCGAACCGATCTCATTTCACACGTGTACTGACCCCGTGCCCAGGGAAATCACCTGCTGGAGGCAGGAGATCAAGGGGAGGAGAGTCGTGCTGGTGCGAGAGGACTTCCTGGCCCTCCGCTTCCCCGCGGACGCACACGAGGTCGGGCCCGTTCGGCACCGGCTGCGTGACTGGTTGCGAGGCGGCGGGTTCACCGACGACGAGGCCGACGACCTCGTCCTCGCGGTGAGCGAAGCGGTCAACAACTCCGTCGAGCACGCCTACCCCGGTTCCGAGCACGGCACGGTCGAGGTGCGCGCCCGCATCGAGAGCGACGGCACGACCGTGGTGGACGTCATCGACCACGGCCGGTGGCGCGTGCCACCACCCGCGCTCACCACGCGCGGCAGGGGACTCCTGCTCATGCGGGAGAGCGTGGACGACGTCGAGATCCACCGCTCGCCGAACGGCACCACCGTGCGGCTGCGCAGGACCCGGTCGCCCGTGCCCGCGACGTACGACACCGCACCCGACTGCCACGTGCATGCCTACGAGACCTCCTCGGGCGTGGTGGCGGTGGTCCGCGGTGACGCGCCCGCCGAGGCGGGACCGTCGTTGCGGCGGAGGCTGGTCACCGCCGCGCGCGGCGGCACCGTGCCGCTGACCGTCGACCTGAGCGGTCTCGGCCCGCGGCGCGAAGGCATCGCGCACGCACTGGCCGAGGTCGCGTCGGCGCTGGCCGCGGCGGGCAACCGGCTCACCGTGGTGCCGGAAGCCCCGCAAGCCCCCTGAGCCCGATGGGTCTCGGCTCAGGCCGGCACGCGCAGTCGTCGTAGTCGTCCCGGGCCGGGTTCGTCCCAGGTCAGGTGGTCTCAGCTCAGGGCGGCGTCCACCGAGTCGTGCACGGCGAGCACCTCGCCCAGCCCGGTGGCCTCCAGCGGACGCGTCACCGCGCGCTTGGTCGCCACGACCTTCAGGGTCGCGTTGCGCTGGGGGGCCAGCCGCGCCGCCTCGACGAGCACGGCGAGTCCGGCGGAACCCAGGAACGTCACGCCGGTCATGTCCACCACGAAGGTGCCACCGTCGGTGAGGCCGTTCACGAGGGCGTCGCGCAGCGTCGGCGCGGACACCATGTCCACCTCGCCGGACACGGCGAGCACCGTGACGCCGTCGGACGGCTGCCGGGCCGACAGCTCAATGGTCTGCGGGTCCTGCACAGTCACCGATCTTCTCCCTACTCGGACCACGGGGAGCCGCCACAGCAGCGGTCCCCACCACGCGGCTGCTGGCTCAACCGCTGCGACATCACCGTACGGGAGAGGTCGCTCGACAGGACAGGTCGCTGCTTCCGTACCCCGGTCGCCGAAGACTCAAACCTGCAACTCCGCCCAAAGTTCGCGAGCGGTGTCATAGGCGGTCCGCGGCGGCACCGTGACGTCCTCACCAGTGTCCTCCAGGTCCCCGCCGACCACGAGCACCAGGGCCGCCGCGACGTCGCGGAGCTTCACGTTCGCGTGCTGGCTGGCCCGCACGAGCAGCTCGAACGCCTCGCCCGGCCGGCATCCCCGCGCACCCACCAGCAGCCCCTTGGCCTGCTCGATGTAGCGCCGGTGCTGCACCATCCGCACCATCTGGTCGGCCCGCAGGACCTCGCCGGCGCAGAACTGCACCACCGCGGCCGCCGTCGCGAGCAGCGGCTCGATCTCCTCGACCACCTTCAGGTCCTCGATGCCAGCCGGGTGGTCCAGGTAGACCGTCAGCACTATCGGTCCGCTGTCACCCCAGCTCCCCGGCACCGCCACCACGTGGTGACCGCCGAGCTCGGCGGTCACCTGCCGCTCGTCGCGGGAGGCGTCGACGAGTGGTCCCTCCCCGGCCTCCACCTGCGCCCGGTCCAGTTCCTGCGCCACGCCGACCGCCCGCAGCACCGCCCCGTCGGGCCACACCGACAGGCCCACCCCGCGGCAGCCGTCGAGCTGCGCGCCGAGGTGGTCGAGCAACCGGGAGAGGAGCTCCGGCCCGAATTTCACCTGGTCCACGCGGACACGTTAGGCCGCGCCGATCGGACTGACGAGATGGGTGGTCATCGGCGCACGACGAACGGTTGCGCGAGCAACGACGTGGCCATCCGCCGCGCTTCGGCCCCGAACAGCTCGGCGCGGCATTTGATCCAGTTAACGCTCCGGACCCGGAACGGACACGTGTTCTGAACCACAGTCAGCCAGAATTCGTTCACAGGGATAACGCCGGAGCCCCGGTGGCCGACATCCCTGGTGTCACGGAGGGACTGAGATGAGAACCGCCATGGAGACCGAGCCGCAGCCGGCCGAGCAGCTGCCCACCGCGCCGTGCAGCGTGGTGTGGAGCCGGGGTCACGCGTACGTGCTCGAGGGTTTCCGCGCCCGCTGGGTGGGCCGCGACGACCGCGGTCGCCCGTGCTCGCTCACCGGTGCCGAGATGCAGCGCCGCGGCTGGACGTTCACCCGGACGGCCTGAGCTCCCCCCACCCCACCGGGCCCCGTCCCCCGACCGGCCGCGCAGCTCCTGCGACCACCCGCACCGCGTGCCGTGACGCCATCCGGCAGCCCGTGCGCGGCCACTCGTTTAGAGTGCGGGTGTGCGTGACCCGGCTGATCGCCTGCTGACGATTCCGAACCTGCTCAGCGTGTTGCGGCTGGCCGGTGTTCCGCTCTTCCTGTACCTGTTGCTCGGACCCCGCGCCGACGGCTGGGCGCTGCTCGTCCTCGTCTTCGCGGGCCTGTCCGACTGGCTGGACGGCAAGCTCGCCCGTTGGCTGAACCAGATGAGCCGGCTGGGCGCGCTGCTCGACCCGGCCGCCGACCGCCTCTACGTGTTCTGCACGCTGCTGGCGTTCGTGGTCAGGGACATCGTGCCGCTGTGGATCGCACTCGTGCTGGTCGGGCGCGAGGTCGTCGTCGGCATCTGCCTGCTGGTCCTGCGGCAGCGCGGCTGGGGCCCGTTCGAGGTCACCTACCTGGGCAAGGCCGCGACCTTCAACCTGCTGTACGCGTTCCCCCTGCTGCTGCTCGCGCAGGGCGACTCGGCGTGGGCGCAGCTCGCACTCCCGTTCGCCTACGCGTTCACCGCGTGGGGTGCAGCGCTGTACCTGTGGTCGGCGCTTTTGTACGTCTACCAGTTCTTCTCGGCCCTGCGGGTCACTCCCGGAAAGGCCGCGTGAAAAGATCACCCCATACAGGTTCGGCACGAGGAGCGCAGTCAGTTGATTCCCGAGGAGCTTCGTTACACCGAGGAACACGAGTGGGTCGCCACAACAGGTGAGAACACCGTGCGCGTCGGCATCACCGACTACGCCCAGGAACAACTCGGTGACGTGGTCTTCGTCCAGCTGCCCGAGGTCGGCCACACCGTCTCGGCCGGCGACACGTTCGGCGAGGTCGAGTCCACCAAGAGCGTGTCGGACCTCTACTCGCCGCTCGACGGTGAGGTCGTCGCGATCAACGACGCCCTGGTGCAGTCGCCGGAGTCCATCAACTCCGACCCGTACGGCGAGGGCTGGATGGTCGAGCTCCGCCTGAACGACCCCGAGGCGGTCGAGGGGCTCTTGGACGCCGACGGGTACAAGGCGTTGGTGGAGAAGGAGTGACGTCGATCTTTCGCCGGATCTTCGGCCGGAAGGGGAGCCGCTCCTCGGGGGGCGACTCGAACGCGATAGGTTTTACCGGAAACGACGGACCCAGCAGCAGGAGGAGAGCTCAGGTGAGCACGAACGACGGCCCAGGCGTTCCGCCGGAGCAGTCCCCGGAGCGGACCTCCGTCTTCCGGGCGGACTTCCTCCAGGAGATGGAAGGCGGCGCCGAGGCGCCCGCACAGGAGCCGGCCGTTGCCGGTGTCGACGCCCTTCCCGCCGGTTCCGCGCTGCTCGTGGTGAAGCGCGGCCCGAACGCCGGTTCGCGGTTCCTGCTGGACCGCGACACGACGAGCGCGGGGCGCCACCCCGACAGCGACATCTTCCTCGACGACGTGACGGTCTCGCGCCGCCACGCAGAGTTCCGCCGGGAGGGCGGCGAGTTCGTCGTGATCGACGTGGGCAGCCTCAACGGCACCTACGTCAACCGCGAGCCGGTCGACCAGGCCGTCCTCGCGAACGGCGACGAGGTCCAGATCGGCAAGTTCCGCCTGGTCTTCCTGACCGGTCCCGGCTCCGCGGGAGCCTGACGGTCCGGGGCCTGCCGGTCCCGGGTCTGCGGGATGACGAGCGTCGGGGCGGTGCTCACGCAGCTCCGCCCCGAGTTCCACCGTGCAGTGCTGTTGCCGTCTTCTCCACTGTTTTGCGCCATTGAGCAGTTCGCCGCGCTCCGCAGGAGTTTTCCTGCGTCGAGCCCGAACGCACTCGTGCGCTGACCGCCTTTGCGCGGAACTCCTCCCGGTTCGCCGTGCTTTCCGGGAATCGGCCGGCCTCTTCCGCTCGTTGTACCCGGTGCGGGGAAGAGCGGGTTCGAGCGGCCATCGTCTTGATCACGTTCTGCCCGCAACGATTGAGCACACGGCCCGCTTGGCGGGTAGCGTCGAACGCGTGTGCCGGGGGATGCTCGGAGACGTTCCGGGTACTCCCCAACGAGTCAGAGGGAGGCGAGACCCGATGAGCGAGATGCGTGTCGTGGGCGTCCGGGTGGAGCTGCCCCAGAACCAGCCGATCCTCCTGCTGCGCGAAACCGAGGGTGAGCGGTACCTGCCGATCTGGATCGGCTCGGTCGAGGCCACCGCGATCGCGCTGGAGCAGCAGGGCGTGCGACCGGCCCGCCCGCTCACCCACGACCTGCTCAAGGACGTCATCGGGGCGCTGGGCCGCAACCTCGAACAGGTGCGGATCACCGACCTGCAGGAGGGCACGTTCTTCGCCGAGCTCGTGTTCGACGGCGACGTGCGCGTGTCCGCCCGCCCGTCCGACTCGGTGGCCCTCGCGCTGCGCGTCGGCGTGCCGATCCACGCGGAGGAGTCCGTGCTGGCGGAGGCCGGTCTGATCATCCCGGACGAGCAGGAGGACGAGGTCGAGAAGTTCCGCGAGTTCCTCGACTCCGTGTCTCCCGAGGACTTCCGGGGCGCCGACACCTGAGTTCCCCCGACTGTCGCTGACCGTCTTGTTCGGACCCGGCGCCGATCGGTGGGGTGTCCCTCGATCGGACTACTTTCCGCACATCATGGCCGCTAAACAATCACTAAACGTCACCTGAACGTCCTAGTTCGGGTGACGGTGCGGACCCCCGCCTCAGGTTGGGGGCCAACACTCCCCGCGCGTCGCGTTGACCTGCCCTCGGAGCGGTCTTACCGTCGAACTCGAGTGGACGTCGCCGGTCTGCGCGAGTGGACCAGGCGGCTTGACGGCCCCGACTTTCGTGGCCGTTGGCGAGGGGAGGCAGGCGTGGTCGAGGAAGCGCCCTTGCGGGCCGAATCCGGGCAGCAGGGTGAGCTGTTCCCGGACTCCTCGCTGCCGGACGAACTCGTCGGCTACCGGGGACCCGCGGCGTGCCAGATCGCCGGGATCACCTACCGGCAGCTCGACTACTGGGCCAGGACCGGCCTGGTCGCGCCGACGGTGCGGATGGCGCACGGCTCCGGCAGCCAGCGGCTCTACTCCTTCAAGGACATCCTCGTCCTGAAGGTCGTGAAGCGGCTGCTGGACACCGGGGTCTCGCTGCAGAACATCAGGGTCGCCGTCGACCACCTGCGCCGCCGCGGCGTGCAGGACCTGGCGCGGATCACGCTCTTCTCCGACGGCACGACCGTCTACGAGTGCACCTCCCCCGAGGAGGTCGTCGACCTGCTCCAGGGCGGGCAGGGCGTGTTCGGCATCGCGGTGAGCGGTGCGATGCGGGAGATCAGCGGGACCATCCACGAGTTCCCGGCCGAACGTGCGGACGGCGTGGAAATCGCGCCGATGACCGAGGACGAGCTGACCCGCCGCCGCCGGGAGCGCGCGACCGGCTGACCCGCTGTCGCCGGCTCAGCCGGTCCCGTCGCTGAGACGTAGGTCGCGTCGGTGGGGACTGGCGGGCCTGCCTGCGGGTACTCTTCACGGGTAGTCGCTGAACTCAGGCGGGAGAGACCGGGTGCTGCACCCGGCGCCGAAGGAGCAAGTTCCTCCCCGGGAACCTCTCAGGCACCCAGGACCGCGTGAGCGAGACGCCTCTGGAAAGCGGATCTCTCGAGATCCCGCCGACGGTGAAAGCCCGCTCTCGTGGCGGGTGAACCTCTCAGGCGCCCGATGCCGGGTACGGACAGAGCGGGGAGGGCACCAGGACACGTGTGCCCGCAGCCCCCCGGAGGCGTTAGATGACGCAGGACCGCATTCCGCTCGCCGCTCTCGAGCACGGCACCCCGTTCGCGGACCGGCACGTCGGCCCGCGCCCCGCCGAGCTCGCCCGCATCCTCGACGTGATCGGTGTCGGATCGCTGGAGGAGCTGGCGCAGCACGCGGTGCCCTCGTCCATCCACGAGCGCGACCTGGTGCTGGACCTGCCGGCGCCCGCCACGGAGACCGAGGCGCTGGCCGAGCTGCGCGCGCTCGCCTCCCAGAACCGGCCGATGACCCAGATGATCGGCCTGGGCTACTACGACACCGTGACGCCGGGCGTGATCCTGCGCAACGTCCTGGAGTCGCCCGCCTGGTACACCGCGTACACGCCGTACCAGCCGGAGATCTCGCAGGGCCGCCTGGAGGCGCTGCTGAACTTCCAGACGATGGTCGGCGACCTGACCGGCCTGCCGATGGCCAACGCGTCCATGCTGGACGAGTCGACCGCCGCCGCCGAGGCCATGACCCTGGTGCGCCGCGCGGGCAGGGCGAAGTCGAACAAGTTCGTCGTGGACGCCGACACGCTGCCGCAGACGCTGGCCGTGATCGAGACCCGCGCCGAGCCGCTGGGCATCGAGGTCGTCGTCGCCGACCTGTCGCAGGGCATCGAGGGCCTGGGCCTGGGCGGTGACTTCTTCGGCGTGCTGCTGTCCTACCCCGGTGCGTCCGGTGTGGTCCGCGACCAGGCCGCGCTGGTGGAGGAGATCCACGCCGCCGGCGCGCAGGCCGTCGTCGTCGCCGACCTGCTGGCGCTGACGCTGCTGCGCCCGCCCGGTGAGATCGGCGCGGACGTCGTCGTCGGCACCACCCAGCGCTTCGGCGTGCCGATCGGCTTCGGCGGCCCGCACGCCGGCTACATGGCCGTCCGCTCCGGCCTGGAGCGCCAGCTGCCCGGCCGCCTCGTCGGCGTCTCCGTCGACGCTGACGGCTCGCTGGCCTACCGCCTGGCGCTGCAGACCCGCGAGCAGCACATCCGCCGCGAGAAGGCGACCTCGAACATCTGCACCGCGCAGGTGCTGCTCGCCGTGATCGCCTCGATGTACGCGGTCTACCACGGCCCCGAGGGCCTGCGCGCCATCGCGACCCGCGTGCACCGCCTGGCCACCGTCCTCGCGACGGGCCTGTGCGAGGCCGGTCTCGACGTCGTGCACGGCGAGTTCTTCGACACCGTGCAGGTGCGCGTCGAGGGCCGTGCCGCCGAGGTCGTCGCGAAGGCCCGCGAGCTCGGCATCAACCTGCGCCTCGTGGACGCCGACGTCGTGGCGGTCGCTTGCGACGAGAAGACCACGCGTGCGCACGTCGTCGCCGTGTGGGAGGCGTTCGGCGTGACCGGGTCCGATGTGGACGCGATCGACACCGACACCGCCGACGGCATCCCGTCGGACCTGCGCCGCACCTCGGACTACCTGACCCACCCTGTGTTCCACGCGCACCGCTCCGAGACCGCGCTGCTGCGCTACCTGCGCGCACTGTCCGACAAGGACGTCGCGCTGGACCGCAGCATGATCCCGCTCGGCTCCTGCACGATGAAGCTGAACGCGACCGCGGAGATGGAGTCCATCACCTGGCCCGAGTTCTCGACGCTGCACCCGTTCGCGCCGGTCGAGGACGCGAAGGGCCTGCTGACGATCGTGTCGGACCTGGAGGCGTGGCTGGCCGAGGTCACCGGCTACGACGCCGTGTCGCTGCAGCCGAACGCCGGCTCGCAGGGCGAGTTCGCCGGCCTGCTGGCGATCCGCGCCTACCACCGCGCCAACGGCAACTCCGCCCGTGACGTCTGCCTGATCCCGTCGTCCGCGCACGGCACGAACGCCGCGTCCGCCGTCATGGCCGGCATGCGCGTCGTCGTCGTGAAGTGCGACGACAAGGGCAACATCGACATGGGCCACCTGCGCACCACGGTCGCCGAGCACGCCGACGACCTGGCCGCGATCATGATCACCTACCCGTCGACCCACGGCGTGTACGAGGACACCGTCCGCGAGGTCTGCGGCCTGGTCCACGACGCGGGCGGCCAGGTGTACGTCGACGGCGCGAACCTCAACGCGCTGATCGGCCTGGCCCGCTACGGCAAGTTCGGCTCGGACGTCTCGCACCTGAACCTGCACAAGACGTTCTGCATCCCGCACGGCGGCGGCGGCCCCGGCGTCGGCCCGATCGGCGTGAAGTCCCACCTCGCCCCGTTCCTGCCGAACCACCCGCTGCAGCCCACCGCGGGCCCCGAGACGGGCGTGGGCCCGATCTCCGCGGCCCCGTGGGGTTCCGCGTCGATCCTGCCGATCTCGTGGGCGTACGCGCGCATGATGGGCGGCGACGGCCTGCGCCGCGCGACCCTGACCGCCGTGGCCGCGGCGAACTACGTGGCGCGCCGCCTGGACGAGCACTACCCGGTCCTCTACACCGGCGAGGGCGGCTTCGTGGCCCACGAGTGCATCCTCGACCTGCGCCCGATCACCAAGGCCACCGGCGTGACGGTCGACGACGTGGCGAAGCGCCTGGCCGACTACGGCCTGCACGCCCCGACCATGTCGTTCCCGGTCGCCGGCACCCTGATGGTCGAGCCCACCGAGTCCGAGGACCTGGCCGAGATCGACCGGTTCATCGACGCCATGATCGCCATCAAGCGCGAGATCGACCGCGTCGGCGCCGGCGAGTGGCCCGTCGAGGACAACCCGCTGCGCAACGCACCGCACACCGCGGCCTGCGTGACCGTCGGCGAGTGGGACCACCCGTACACCCGCGAGGAGGCCGTGTACCCGGCCGGTACCGGTGCTCCGAAGATCTGGCCGCCGGTCCGCCGCATCGACGGCGCGAAGGGTGACCGCAACCTGGTCTGCTCCTGCCCGCCCCTCGAGGCCTACAGCAGCTGATCCACACCGCGGAGGAGGGGCGCACCCAGGGGTGCGCCCCTCCTCTCATGCTCCGACCGGACAGGTCTCGTCGCCGCAGTTCTCCTGCTCGGTGATGCCCGGCCTGGTGAGGTCGTGCTCGAACGCGAAGTGGAAGCAGTCCGGGTGCATCCGCTCGAACAGCTCGAAGTCCTCCGGGGCCAGCTCCACGGCCTCACCGCACCGCTGGCACGTCTGTTCCTCTGCCACGGTGGAATGGTCTCACCCGCGCCGGGCGAACAGCACCGCGCCGTCCTCGCCGAGCAGCCACTGCGCCTCGACCGCGAACCCGGCGTTCCGCAGCCACGCCGCCACCCGCTCCGGCCGGCGCAGGTGGACGTGCACGCGCATCGGGTGCCCGCCGTAGCCCCGCGTCTTCAAGTTGGTCCGGTCGCCGACGTGGAAACCCAGCTGCAGCAGCCCGCCCGGCCGCAGCGCGTCCCGGAAGTGCCCGAGCACCACCGGGACCAGCTCGTCCGGCACGTGGATCAGCGACCACCAGGCCAGCACCCCGCCGACCCGGTCGCCGAGCGGGTCGGTCATCGACCCGACCTCGAACCGCAACCCGGGGTGGTTCCGCCGGGCGAGCGCGACCATGGCGGGGGAGAGGTCGATCCCGAACGCGTCCGCGCCGAGCCCGTGCAGCAGTGCCGTGACGTCGCCGGGGCCGCAGCCGACGTCGGCGACGGGACCGTCCACCTCCTCGGCGAACAGCCGCAACGCCGCCCGCAGGTGCGGCATCCCGTCCAGCAGGCCGCGCGTGTAGTCGGCGTAACTGGCGGCGACCGTGTCGTAGGACTCGCGGGTGTCTGCCAGCCAGTCGGTCACGCCGGGAACCTACTCCTCGAACGGCTCCGCGCGGTGCCTTCCGGACAACGCCAGCGACGAGATCCACGTGTCCGGGTCACCGTCCCAGTCCATCGCCCTGATCTGGTCCACCGACCGCCGCCCGCCGATGGCCCGCATCAGCTCGAACGACGTCGTGCGCAGCGTCCCCTCCGGCTCGCCGTGCCCGAGCACGCGGTCGCCGTGCTCCAGCACCACCCGCAGCGCGGGCACGTCGTTCTCCCGCATCCGCTGGTCGAGCTGCTGCAACGGCCGGGTCAACGCCGCACGCACCACCTGCGGGTCCCGGTCGCCGGGCACGCCCAGCGCGGCGCGCAGGTCGTGTTCGTGCGCCACGACCTCGGCGATCAGCACCGAGCCCATGGGCGTGTCGAAGAGCGGAGCGGCCAGCTCCCGGTTCGCGTCCCACTCGGCGAAGGCGTCGTCGAGCGAGTTGCCGCGGCGGTCGCGCACCTGCCGTTCACCCCACTCGCCGGACTCGACACCGTCGAACCGGCGGTCCGCGAAGTCGCGCAGACCGCCGGCCAGGTGCGCCACCACGTCCTTGACCGACCAGCCGGGAGTCGCCGCGACGGGCGTCTGCGGGTCCCGGCCGCGCACCAGCTCGGTGATGCGCTGCTGGGCGGCGTCGTAGACGGGGGCGTTGGTCATGGGCTCAGACCTCGTACTCCAGCGCGTAGGTGCCGCTGCCATCCTCCGCCCAGTCCACGGTCACCGCACCTTTCGCGCCGAGGAACCGCCCGGTGCCGTCGACGACCTCGATCGACCCCTCCACAGCGGACCGGTAGGCGCCGACGTGCCGCAGCACCAGCGTGCCCTCGTCCGTGGTGACCTCCTCGATCGCGGTCGTCCACGCCACGTCGTCGCCGTAGTACATGAGGTACCGGCAGCTGCCCGTACCGCTGATGTCGCCCGCGTACCCGAACTGGACGTGCGCCTCGGTGAGCTTGCGGCCCTCGACGTCCCGGTAGGACCGGCCGTCCCAGGTCTTCTCGTCCCAGCTCTTCACTTCGATGGTTCCGGTTGCCTTCATGGACCCCACCCTGCTGGCAGAACCTGACAGTTCATGTCAGGTTTGTGGCATGAAGTCGAGCCGGCTCATCCAGGTGCTCCTGCTGCTCCAGTCCCGCGGCCGGATGACCGCCGACGAGCTGGCGGCCCGGCTGGAGGTCTCGCCCCGGACCATCTACCGCGACGTCGAGGCCCTCGGCGCCGCCGGCGTCCCCATCTACGCCGACCGCGGCCCGGCCGGCGGCTACCGGCTCGTCGACGGCTACCGCACCCGGCTCACGGGACTGACCTCCGGTGAGGCGCGGTCGCTGTTCCTCACCGGCCTGCCCGGTCCCGCCCAGGAGCTGGGCCTCCAGGAGTTCGCCGCCGCGGCCCAGCTCAAGCTCCTCGCCGCGCTGCCCACCGAGCTGCGCGCCAGGGCCGAGCAGATCCGGCAGCGGTTCCACCTGGACACCCCGACGTGGTTCCGCGGCGACGAACCGACCGCGCACCTCGCCACCATCGCCGACGCCGTCTGGGAGCAGCGCCGCGTCCGCATGACCTACCGGCGGTGGGGGCAGCAGACCGTCACCCGCGAGGTCGACCCGCTCGGTCTCGTCCTCAAGGCGGGCACCTGGTACTTCGTCGGCAGCCTGCGCACCTACCGGGTGTCGCGGGTGCTGGAGCTGGAGGTCCTGGACGAGACGTTCGACCGGCCGGACGACTTCGACCTCGCCGCCTTCTGGGCCGGGTGGTCCGAGGAGTTCGAGGCCCGCATGTACGGCGAACGCGTCACCGTGCGCATGACCAGTGCCGGTCTCGACAAGGCGCGGTACCTGCTCAGCGGCCACCAGGCCCAGGTCGTCGCACAGCTCGCACCGCAGCCGGGGGAGGAGTTCGGCTTCCCGACCGAGTCGCTCCGGCACGCCCTGCCCGACCTGCTCAAGTTCGGCCCCGACGTGGAGGTCGTGGCACCCGACGAGCTGCGCCGCGAGGTCGTGGCCGCGATCGAGGCGATGCACCGGCTCTACAACGGTGCGAAGCTACCCGCATGGTTCCGCTGATCTCGCTGAACAACGGAGTACGGATCCCCCAACTCGGCTTCGGCGTCTTCCAGGTGCCGGAGGACCAGGTGGCCGGTGCGGTCACGACCGCCATCGAGGCCGGCTACCGCAGCATCGACACGGCCGCCGCCTACCGCAACGAGTCCGGTGTCGGCGACGCGATCGCGGGCGTGCCGGACCTGTTCGTCACGACCAAGCTGTGGAACTCCGACCAGGGCTACGACTCGACGTTGCGCGCGTTCGACGCGAGCACGCGCCGCCTGCGGCGCGACGTGCTGGACCTCTACCTCATCCACTGGCCGACCCCGCGGCGCGAGCTGTACCCGGAGACGTGGCGCGCGCTGGAGCAGCTCTACGCCGACGGCCGGGTGCGGGCCATCGGCGTCTCCAACTTCCACACCCGCCACCTGCAGCGCCTCTTCGACGAGTTCCCGACCACCCCGGCGGTGAACCAGATCGAGCTGCACCCGTTGCTGCAGCAGGAGGAGATGCGCAAGGTCCACGTGACCCACCGCATCGTCACCGAGGCCTGGTCACCGCTCGCCCAGGGTGCGCTGCTGGGCCGCCCGGAGATCACCGGCCTGGCCGAGAAGTACGCGAAGACCCCGGCCCAGATCGTGCTGCGCTGGCACGTCCAGCTCGGCAACGTCGCGATCCCCAAGTCCGTCACGCCCTACCGGATCAGGGAGAACATCGACATCTTCGACTTCGAGCTGGCCCAGGACGACATGACCGTGATCGCCGAGCTCGACAACGGCACCCGCACCGGCCCCGACCCGGACCGCTTCAACGTCGCGTGACCGCACCGGCCGCGCCACCGGTGTCCCCGGTGGCGCGGTTCACCCGGCCGTGCGCAGCCCGTCGAGGTAGAACCGCAGGAACCGCCGCCACCGGTCCGGTTCGGTGTCGACCGACTCCCTGATCACCTGCGACATCGCCCACGTCAGCGTCACGAGGTCCGCGAGCTCGAAGTCCGCGCGCAACACCCCGGCGTCCTTGGCGCGCTGGATGATCCGCTCCGCGTGCCCCATGCCGCGCCCGCACGCGCTGGTGGCCTCCTCGGACGGCACCAGCCGCCGGGCGATCGCGTCGTTCAGCCCGTGGTCCTGCGCCTGCAACGCCACCGTGCCCTCGACGAAGTCCGCGAAACCCCGCCACGGGTCGGGCGCGGCCAGCGCGGCCGCGCCGATGTCGTCGAGCACCGCCAGCCGGCTCGGGAAGATCGAGTCGATGAGCACCTGGCGCGTGGGGAAGTGCGCGTAGAGGGTGCCGATGCTGACCTGGGCCCTGCGGGCGATGTGCTCCAGCGCCGCATCGAGCCCTTGCTCACCGAACACGTCGACGGCCGCCGCGAGCAGCTTGGCGCGGTTGCGGGCGGCGTCCGCGCGCAGGGGCCTGGTTGCCATGGCGGCATTCTACAAACGCCCTCTAAGTCGAGCCTCCCCTCGACTTCTGTGATACCGTCACTCCCACAAGTCGAGGACACCCTCGAATTAGCCGGAAGGTGCAGCTCATGTCCCTCGCAGCAGTCATCGGCGTCGGCCCCGGTCTCGGCATGTCCATCGCGCACCGGTTTGGACGAGAGGGCCACGACGTGGCCCTGGTGTCCCGCACCGACACCCGGCACAGCCGCTACCTCGCCGAGCTGGCGCAGGCCGGCGTGAAGGCAGAGGCGTTCACCGCTGACGTGCGCGACCGCGACCAGCTCCTGTCCACCCTGGACCGCATCGGCGGCGAGGTCGAGGTGCTCTACTACGGCCCTGGCGCGGCCGACCCAGGCCTGCCGATGAAGCCGATCACCGAGATCACCGCCGCAGACGCCCAGAAGGCGCTGACCTGGCTGTACCCGGCCCTCGACGTCGTGGGCCGCGTCCTGCCGGGCATGCTCGACCGCGGCAGCGGAGCGCTGCTGTTCGCAGGCGGCCTCAGCTCAGTCGTGCCCATGCCCGGCTTAGGCGCGCTCACGATCAACGCCGCAGCCCTGCGCAACTACGCGGTGACGCTCAACGCGGCACTGGCCGACAAAGGCATCTACGCGGGCACGCTCACCATCGGCGGTCTGATCGAGCGCGGCGACATCCACCGCATGATCACCGCAAACCCCGGCCAGTACGGCGAGATCCCCACGCTGAACCCCGACGACATCGCCGAGACGGCGTGGCAGCTGACCGCCGAACGGAACCGCGCGGAGGCCGTCTTCAACGTCCTGGCCTGACCACTCAGACACTGTTCGCCGCGCCTGCCAAGCCGCCTCGCCGCCAAACTCCGGCTCCGGCGCTGAACCCCGGCCCCGCCAAGCCCGCGCGGCAACCCGCCACCGCACCCAGCCCGACACCCAACCCCGGCCCCGCCGGACCTGCGCAGCAACCCGCCACCGCACCCGAACCGCGCAACGACTCACCGTCGCCCGCATCCACCCGGACGCTGAACCCCGGCTCTCGCCGGACCTGCGGGCAACCCGCCACCGCACGCAACCCCGCACCACCTGGCCACCGCACCCGAACCACGCAACGACTCACCGTCGCCCGCGCCCATCCCGACGCCGAATCCCGGCCCCGCCGGGCCCGCGTGGCAAGCCGCCACCGCACCCAACCGCGCGACGACCACCGTCGCTCGCGCCACTCCGATGCCCTCGTCCACGACCTGGACCGACGTTCCTGTCCGCACTACCGCGATGCCCTTGCCCGCGACCCGCCCCAACGCGCTTGTCCACGACCTGGACCGACGTGCGCGCCGACGTCCCCGTCCGCGCCAACCCCGACGCCCTCATCCACGACCCGGACCAACGCTCTTGCCCACAACCTGGACCGACGCCCGCGTCCACCCCGACGCCCCCGTCCGCGCCCGCCCGCGCCCGCCCCGATGCCCTCGTCCACGACCCGCCCTGACGCCCACGCCAGCCCCGACGCCCTCATCCACAACCCGAACCAACCACTCAGGCGGTGGTCGACAGCACCTGCCCGAGCGCGGCCTCCACACCGTTCTCGTCCTCCACCACGGACACGCTGCCCCCGGTGCTCTCCGCGATGTCGGTCAGCGCCGCCTTGTCCACCTCACCGCCGATCGCGATGAAGCTGACCGGCAGGTCCTTGCCCTTGAGCCGGGACTTCAACGCCGCCAGGTCGATGCCGCCGTCCGAGGTGCTGTCGGTGACGACCACGACCCGGTTGACCCGCCCGGCCACGAAACCGTCGTGCGCCGCCTCGTAACAGGCCCCCAGCGCGGTGTAGAGCTGGGAGCCGTCGACAGTCTTGAGCCCGTCGATCGCCCTGCGCAACGCCTCGCGCTTCTCCACGACCGGACCGGTGCCCACGAGCTGCTTGTAGGGCTTGGCGCCGTCGACGGACCGCGCGAACTCCCACAACCCGAACGACCCGGACACCGACCTGTCCACCTGCCCGCGCAGGGCGGCCTTCACCTTGTCCAGCCTCGGTTTCATCGAGGTGGACACGTCCGCGAGCACGGTCACGACCTGGCCGCCGCGGTCCGCCGACGCCCACGCCGCCGACAGCTGCTGCGTGGTCGTCGCGTCAGCGGCGACCAGGTTCTCGGTCACCGCCGCCCACGACACACCAGGAGAGGGGGACGGTCGGTCCTGAGTGGACTCGACACGCAAACCGCCGTGCGCCAAGATCTTCTGCTGGTCTGGCTCGGTCATGAACTCGCGGAACGCCTGCGCCGCGCGTTCCTCCGCCTCACCGACCTCGGGGCCCGACAGCGCCACGTACGGGAAGTCCGCCACCGGTGTCGGGCCGACCGGCAGCACGCCGACGAGCGGTTTGGACGGTGCCTCCTTGCCGGTGTTGTGCTTGTAGAGGTCCACTTCGGACACCGGCGTCACGCTGAAGCCCGCCGCGTTCACCGTCGCGCTGTCCCCGAGCCGCCGCAACGCCTCGCGCGTCGTGGTGGGCACCTCGGGTGGCACGGTGGCCGCGAGCTTGGTCAGGGTCGTCTTGGCGGCGTCGGAGTTCAGCGTGTCCGCGGTGACCGGGCCCTTGCCGCCGGCCAGTGCGGACTGGATCGCGAGCGCGGAGGCCGTGTTCGCGGCCGGGTCGGGCATGGCGACGCTGAACCGGCCCCAGTTCGGGCCGAACCTCTGCCAGTCGGTGACCTCGGGCATGTCCGTCCAGCGGAAGTCCTTCAGCACCGGCGCACCCGCCTCGGGTGCGGCGAGCAGCACCGGCGACGTGCCGATGGACTTCGGCGTGCCACCGACCAGCTTGGCGTTGAGCGCGGACAACCGGTTCGCCCACAACACCGAGTCCGGCACCCAGGCGTGCGGTCGCTGGCCGAGCTTCTCGGCGTCCCAGGTCCCGGTCAGACCGTCGAGCACGGCGGAGGAGTCGGCGGAGGTGACCTCGACCGCGATGCAGTGGTCGTAGACGACGGGCCGCGTGGCGCTCCAGGCCCGCGCGACCTCCGCGACGGCCTCGGCCACGCTCGGTGTCGCGGACACCCGCAGCACCGCGTCACCCTCGTTGCAGTCCTGGGCCTGCGCTTGCGCCCGCTTGTCGAGCACACCGCCGATCCACGACCAGGCGCCCCAGCCGAGCGCGATCAGCACGACGACGGCCACGATGGCGACGGGCCACTTGGCGATCCCGCGCCGCACCTTCGCGCGCAGCGAGCGGTGTCGAGACATCGATCCCTCTCACAACTACTCAGCGGCCCCCGACGACCGGCAGCCACGCTAACAGGAGAGAACGGTCAGCGATGTGAAGTCACTCCCAGTACCGACTGGCACACGGTGACGAGTCGTTCCCGCAGCGGTTGCGACCTCGCGGCGAACTCCGCCTGCCTGCGCACGTACTCCGCGCGGCCCTCCGGCGTCTCGATCCTGACCGGCTCGTACCCGAGTCCCGCCAGGTCGTAGGGCGAGGCCCGCATGTCGAGCTCCCGCACGTCGACGGCCAGCTCGAAGCAGTCGGCGACCAGGTCGGACGGTGTCGCGGGCTCCAGCTTGTAGGACCACTTGAACAGGTCCATGTTGGCGTGCAGGCAACCCGGCTGCTCGTTCTCGACCTGCCCCTCGCGCGTGGGCAGCAGGGTGTTGAGCGGCCGCGCGGGCCCGGTGAAGAACCGGAAGGCGTCGAAGTGCCCGCACTGGATCTTGCTGGCCTCGACCACCTGGTCGGTGCCGTCACTGCCCAGGCGCAACGGCCACGCGTTGTGCCGCACCTCCTCCGGCTGCTGCCGGTAGACCATGGCCCACTCGTGCAGCCCGAAGCACCCCAGCCGCGCCGGCCGCCGCATCGTCGCCGTGAGCAGCTCGCGCACGAAGTCGATGGTCTTGGCCCGCTGAGCGGCGAAACTGCCGACGTCGAGCGTCACGCCGCCGCTCGTGGCCCGGTAGTGCGGGAACTCCAGGTACTCGTCGGCGTCCTCCAGGACGATCCCCGGCCCCGGATGCCACCGTTCGAGCCGCACGGGCCGATGGCTGTAGTAGGTGAAGAGGAAGTCCATGACGGGGTGCTTCTCCTTGCCGGCCTTCCGCTCCAGGTGCGGGCCGGTGAAGCGCCTCATGCGCGCGACGTGCCGGTCGCGCAGCTCATGCCATTCGGCTCGGGTCAGGACCTCCACGAGCGGCTACCGTACGCGCATGGTGCAGAGCAAGGCCGCCACGGTCGCCGAGTACCTCGACGAGCTGACCGCGGAGCAGCGCGCCGAGATCACCGCCGTGCGCGACGTCGTCGTCGCGCACCTCCCCGCCGGCTACGCCGAGGGCGTGCTCTGGGGGATGATCACCTGGTACGTGCCGATCGAGGTCAGCGGCCCCACCTACAACGGGCAGCCGCTGAGCTACGTCGCGCTGGCCGCCCAGAAACGCCACTGCTCGCTCTACCTGACCACGGCCATGGCGCCGGGGGAGTCGTTCCGCGAGCGCTACCTCGCCACCGGCAAGAAGCTCGACATGGGCAAGTCCTGCGTGCGCTTCACCCGCGCCGCCGACCTGGCCCTCGACGTCATCGGCGACGAGATCGCCCGCTACCCGGTGGCGGAGTTCGTCGACCACGTCCAGCGCGTGACGGCCAAGCGCTAAAGCGGCGGCACCAGCCCGGTGAACGTCCGCGCGCCGTTGCAGTGCGGGCACTCGCGCCCGTTGTCGACGGTCCGCGGCGCACCACCGATGATTGCCAGCGTCGGCGCCGCGATGTAGCTCGCGCCCCCGCACAGGTGGCACACCGTGCGCGGCTCCGGCGTGACGGCGAAGAGGTCGTCCGGGTCTTCCTCGTCCTCGAACTCGTCGTCCTCGGCGAACTCGTCCTCGTCGTCCTCACTCATGGTCGTCAACCTACACGGACAGCGACTGGCGACCGGTGCGCGACCACGGGTTCCGGATCAGGTCGCCGAGATCGGATCGCCCGGTGTCGTGGCGGCCCGCGTCAACGACTCCGGCGTCGCCTCACGGCCGCAGTGCGCGCACACGACCAGTGGTTCCAGCACGTTGCCGCACGAGTGCTCCCACACGAGCGGGAGGGGCCCCTTGGTCACGTAGGTGTCGCCCCACTCCTTGAGCATCAGCAACACGTTGTTCAGCGCACGGCCCGACTCGGTCAGCACGTACTCGTGGCGCGGCGGGTGCTCGGAGTACTGCCGCCGCTCCAGCACGCCGCACGCGACGAGCTTCTTCAGGCGCGCGGTCAGCACGTCGCGGGAGGCGCCGGTGTTCGCGGCGATCTGGTCGAAGCGGTGGTTGCCGAAGAAGACCTCGCGCAGCGCCAGCAGCGACCAGCGCTCGCCGACGACCTCCAGCGCGTTCGCAACGGAGCAGGTTCGCGGAGCCATGTGACCACGGTATCAGTCAGTTGGGAAATCAAACTCAACCTGCCACAGTTGGTTTGAAATACCAACTTAGGAGGTTGTCATGGACTTCAAGGGTCAGACGGTGCTCGTGACCGGCGCGAACCGCGGACTGGGCCGTGCGTTCGCCCAGGAGCTCGTCAAGGCGGGCGCGAAGGTCTACGGCGGCGCGCGCAAGGTCGAGACCATCACCGACGAGGGCGTGGTCCCGGTGCGGCTCGACGTCACCGACGACGTGTCGGTCGCGGCGGCCGCTAAGGAACTCGGTGACACCACGATCGTGGTCAACAACGCCGGCGTCCTCGTCGCGGGTGACGACGTCGACAGCATCAAGGCGGAGTTCGAGGTCAACTTCTACGGCCTCGTCCGCACGACGGACGCGTTCGCGCCGGTCCTGAAGGCCAACGGCGGCGGCGCGATCGTCAACGTGCTGAGCATCCTGTCGTTCGTCGGCAGGGCGGAGTGGCGCGGCTACGCGGCCTCCAAGGCAGCGGGCTGGTCGTTCACCAAGTCCTCCCGTGAGGCGCTGCGGGAACAGGGCACGCGCGTGATCGGCGTGCACGCCGGGTTCATCGACACCGACCTGACCACCGGCATCGACGCGCCCAAGATCACCCCGCAGGACGTCGTCGCGCAGGTGCTGCGGGCGCTTGAGAACGGTGACGACGAGGTGCTGGCCGACGAGCGCACCCGCGCCGTGAAGGCCGCGCTGTCCGCCTGAGGGACGTCAGTCCCGGCGCGCGGGGGAGTGCAGCGGCGGCCTCGGTGAACTCAGGCCGCCGCAGCGCCCCACCGCGTCGTCCTCACCCGGCTTCCGCGTAGTGCACTTTGTAGCGCAGGTGCGTGACCTCGACGCCTTCGACGACCGAGAGCGGCCCTTCGAGCTGGTAACCCTGGCCCGGTGCGAAGAACGGCGTGCCACCGCCGAGCAGCACGGGCACCAGGTCGAGCCAGATCTCGTCGACCAGCCCGGCGTCGATCGCCTGCCGGGCGACCTCGCCGGAGTTCAGGCCGACGGCCTTGTCGCCCGCGTGCGACCGGGCGATCTCGACGGCCTTCTCGATGCCGTCGCCACAGAACGTGAAGTGCTCGGTGTCCTCCAACGGCCGATGGGTGAGCACGACGGTGTGCGCGCCCATCGGGTGCCGGCCGCCCCATGCGTTCGTGTGGTCGTAGAGCTTGCGGCCCACCACCAACGCGCCGGTCGCCCGGATGAGGCCGTCGAAGTGCGCGGCGCTGGCGGGGGTCAGGTGGACGGTCATCGCGCCGGTCGGCATCGTGTACGCCACGTCGCCGGACTCGTACCAGCGGAACAGCCGGTCGAAACCGGAGAAGTCCGGGCCTGAGACGTAGCCGTCGATCGAGGTGCTGGCGCCGGTGCAGACCTTGCCCATGGCGGGTGCCTCCCCTGTGTCGGTCAGTCACCCCTGCGTCGACTGCGCGCCGGGGATTTCGACCTGGTTCCGGGGACGCATACCGGCGCGCGCGGCTCAGCCGATCGGTTCCGGCAGCGGCGCCACCTCGTAGTCGCAGTCCAGCACGTCACCGGTCGCCGGGTCGCGCAGCTCGACGCGCCACTTCGACGCGAACTGCTGCACGCCGTGGTGCATCGGGATCGTGCCGGACAGCAGCACCGTGCCGGGCCGCAGCAGTCCCAGCTCGCGCAGCCGGTCCACCCAGTAGGCCGGCGTCAGCAGCTCGGCGAGCGTGCCGCGCTGGATCTCCACGCCGTCGGCCCACGCCGTGAGCTCGATCGCGTCGATCCGGTCGGCGACCTCGGACAACCGCCACGCCCTGCGGCCCAGCACGTCCGGGCTCGCGTTCTTGCTCCACGCGACGCCGTGCACCTCCAGCGCGCGGTCCGTGTGGTCGCACGCGACGGTCAGCAGCACGTCGTCATCGGTCACGACCAACGCCCACTCGGCCTCGCCGGAGGTGCGTGCGTGCTGCACGGGCACCACCGCGGTCTGCTGCGCGAGGTAGGGCGAAACGGGGTAGAGACTCGGCGTGACCGACGGCGCCGGAACGCCCAGTTCGGCGAGTTCACGCACGTGAGCGGCCACGTCTTCCTGGCTGCGGCCCGCGTACCCGCCGTTGAGCAGGGTCGTCACCGCGACCTCGGTGACGGTGCCGTCGGGGAGTTCGAAGGACAGTGTGCAAGCGGTGGACATGCGGTACTCCTTGCGCATACGAGTTGTATACAGGCAGTATTACCGCATGCCGCCTGCTTCAGCAACGACAGACGTACCGCGTTCCGCGCTGGTCCGCGCGTTCGTGGCCTCGCTTTCCGGTACCGCGCTCGAGTGGTACGACTTCGCCATCTACAACGTGGCCGCCGCCGTGGTGCTCGGCCCGTTGTTCTTCCCGAGCTCCGAGCCGCTGACGGCGACGCTGCTCGCGTTCTCCACGTACGCGGTCGGCTACCTGTCGCGGCCGCTCGGCGGGTTCCTGTTCGGCCGGCTCGGCGACAAGATCGGCCGCAAACGCGTGCTGGTGACCACGTTGCTGATCACCGGCATCGCCACGCTGCTCATCGGCCTGCTGCCCACGCACTCCGCGATCGGCCCCGCGGCCGGTGTGCTGCTCGTGCTGCTGCGCTTCGCCCAGGGCGTCGGCCTCGGCGGTGAGTGGGGCGGCGCGGTGCTGCTGTCCAGCGAGTACGGCGACCCGGCGAAACGCGGCTTCTGGGCGTCGGCCGCGCAGATCGGGCCGCCCGCCGGCAACCTGATGGCCAACGGCGTGCTCGCGCTGCTCGGCGTGGCGCTGTCCGATGCGGCGTTCATGTCGTGGGGCTGGCGCGTGGCGTTCCTGCTGTCCGCGGTGCTGGTCGTGTTCGGCCTGTGGATCCGGGTGAAGCTGGAGGAGACCCCGGTCTTCAAGGCGATCCAGGAACGCGGCGAACGCCCGTCCGCACCCGTGAGCGAGGTCTTCCGCACGCAGACCCGCCCGCTGGTCGCCGCCGTCCTCTCCCGCGTCGGCCCGGACGTGCTGTACGCGCTGCACACCGTCTTCGTCCTCACCTACATCACGACGCAGCTGGGCATGTCGCGCAACGTCGGCCTCATCGCCGTGCTGATCGCCTCCGGCTTCCAGCTGTTCCTGATGCCGCTCGCGGGCTGGCTGTCCGACCGGGTCAACCGGCGCGGCCTCTACGCGGTGGCCGCGGTCTGCGGCGCGGTGTGGCCGTTCGTGCTGTTCCCGTTGGTGGACACCGGTTCCGTCCCGCTGATCGTCGTCGGCGTGGTCGTCGGCCTCGCGTTCCACGCGTTCATGTACGGCCCGCAGGCGGCGTTCATCGCCGAGCAGTTCACCGAACGCCTGCGCTACACCGGCAGCTCACTGGCCTACACGCTGGCCGGCGTGATCGGCGGTGCCGTGGCGCCGTTGCTGTTCACCTGGCTGTTGGCGGAGTTCGGCACGTGGGTCGTCGTCGGCATCTACGTCTCCGTGGCGTGCGTGGTGACGCTGATCGGCCTGCGCCTGGGCCGCGACCCGGAGGACGCCGACGCTCAGCCGTTGAGCAGCACCTTCAGCGTGGTGTCCAGGTGAGCGGTGATCGCCGCGGTGGCCGCGCCGACGTCCCCGGACTCAAGCGCGGCCACGATCGCGTTGTGCTCGTCGATCACGGCCTGCTGCCGGTTGTTCGCACGGAACAACGCCACCACACCCGCGCGCACCTGCCGTGCGCGCAACCCCTCGTAGGTCTTCGTCAGCAGGTCGTTGCCGGTCGCCGCCACGAGAACGGCGTGGAACTGCCGGTCGACGTCGATGAACTCACGCGGGTCGTGCTGCTGCACGCGCTGTTCCTCGATATACGCGCGCATGGTCTCCAACGGAACAGTGCCCTCGGTCATCGTGCGCTCCGCGGCATACCGCTCGATAACGCCCCTCAGCTCCATGAGCTCCGTGATCTGCCGCGACGACAACGGCGCGACATACGCACCCTTCTTCGGCACGAGCTGCACCAGGTCTTCGGCCGCCAGAAGAAGAAGAGCCTCACGAATCGGCGTGCGCGACACACCGATCTGGTTGGCCACGTCCTGCTCGCTGATGAACCGCCCCTGCATCTCCGGGGCGGCGAGGATCGTGTCCTTGATGAACTCGTAGGCCTTCTCCCGGCCTGACAAGCTGTCCGCGACCTGCATACAACATGTATACCAGAGGAGGATCATGCGCATCGCCCTGTGCCAGATCAGCTCGACCGCCGACCCCGCGACCAACCTCGCGACCGTCCGCACCGAGGTCACCCGCGCCGCCGAGGCGGGCGCGCGCATCGTCCAGTTCCCGGAAGCCACCCACTGCCGCTTCGGCGTCCCCCTCGCCCCGGTCGCCGAACCCCTCGACGGCCCCTGGGCGACCGCGGTCCACGACATCGCCACCGAGGCGGGCGTCGTCGTGGTCGCCGGCATGTTCACCCCCGGCACCGGCGGCCGCGTCGCCAACACGACCCTCGTCACCGGCGCCGACCTGCACCTCGGCTACGACAAGATCCACCTGTTCGACGCCTTCGGCTTCCGCGAGTCCGACACCGTGACCCCCGGCGACAAGCCGGTGACCTTCACCGTCGACGACCTCACCTTCGGCCTCGCCACCTGCTACGACGTCCGCTTCCCGGAACTCTTCCGCACCCTCGCCAACACCGCGCAGGCCATCCTGCTCGGCGCCTCCTGGGGCGCCGGCCCCGGCAAGGCCGACCAGTGGGACCTCCTGGTCCGCGCCCGCGCCCTGGACTCCACCGCATGGCTCCTCGCCTGCGGCCAGGCCCTGCCCACCACCGACCACGGGCCGGCCCCGACCGGCATCGGCCGCAGCACCGTCGTGACCCCACTCGGCGCAGTCGCCGCCAGCCTGGCCGACGCCCCCGGCACACTCGTGTCCGATGTGGACGCCTCCTCGGTCGACGAGGCCCGCCGCACCCTGCCCGTGCTGGCGAACCGGCGGCTGTGATGCGCACACAACACGAGTTCTTCCCGGTCGCCGACCTCCCGTGGCACCCGGCCGAACCGGGCGTCACCGAACGCGTCCTCAGCCACGACCCGGCCACCCCGACCCTCACCCGCCTGGCCCGCTGGCAACCGGGCCTGGAGACGTCCGGCGTGATCCGCCACGACCACCACGAGGAGGTGTACCTGCTGGAGGGCGACCTCACCGACCTGACCCTCGGCGAGACGTTCACCGCGGGCCACTTCGCGAGCCGCCGGCCGGGGATGCCGCACGGGCCCTACCGAACCGACGGCGGCTGCCTGATGCTGGAGATCCGCACGGCGGCGGGGGTTGAGCCGGGGCACTGAGCTGGGGCGTCGAACAGTGGCGCGCCTTGCGCTCGTCGAGGCTGCTCACCTGCGCCCGACTTACCCGCGCCCACCGCGCCCGGTCCAGCCGCGCCCGACCAGCCGCGCCCGGTCCACCCGCGGCTGGTCCACCCGCGCCCGACCCACCGCGCCCGGCGCGACCCGTCCGCATCGGACCCCGATCTCGCCCGACCTTCACCCCACCCGAGCCAGCCCCGGCCGAACCAAGCCGAACCCCGCCACTCCCTCCCGACTCACCTCCGCCCCCCGCGCTTCCTCCCTACGCAGGGCGGCCGAACCGGCAAATCAGGACATCACGATCGGGTGAATCCACACGACCCGAACCCCAGCGCCGAACCCCAGCTACACCCACCGCACGTGCGTCCCATCCCGCACAGTCCCGACGTACTCCTCCACCAGGTCCTCCAACGCCACCACCCCGCGCACCCCACCATCGGCCCCAACAGCGCGAGCGAGGTGCGACTGGGCCCGGCGAAGGGCCGTCAGGGCCTCGTCCAGGCGTGCGTCCACCGGCACCTCGGGCAGGCCGCGCACGCGGGCGCGGGGCACCGGGGTGGCCGCGCCCTCCAGGTCGAGGATGTCCTTGACGTGCAGGTAGCCGACCAGGCGCGCGTCGGACTTGACCGGGAAGCGGGAGAAGCCGGTGGCCGCCACCGCCGCCTCGATCTCGCCGACGGTGGGGGCGGCGGACACGGTCGTCACGCGGTCCAGCGGCACGAGGACGTCGGCGACCGTGCGGGAGACCGAGGTCAGCGTCTGGGTCAGACGCCGGTGTTCGGAGACCTCCAGCAGGCCCTCCGAGCGGGACTGGCCGATCAGCAGGGCCAGCTCGTCGGGGGTGTAGGCGGACTCGAGCTCGTCGACGGGTTCCACGTCGAAGCGGCGCAGCACCCAGCGGCCGACCGCGTTGAACAGGGCCAGCACCGGCGCGATCATGCGGCTGAACCCGTAGTGCACCGGCACCAGCCACAGGGCGGCGCGTTCGGGGCCGGCGATGGCGAGGTTCTTCGGCACCATCTCGCCGAGGATCGTGTGCAGGGCGACGACAATGACCAACGCCACCGCGAACGCCACGCCGTGCACCACAGCAGCGGGCAGGCCAACGGCGCCGAGGGGGCCCTCCAGCACTGTGGCCAGCGCCGGCTCGGCGATGGCACCCAGGCCGAGGGAGCACAGTGTGATGCCGAGCTGTGCGCCGGCGATCAGCAACGGCAGTTCCTGCGACGCCTTGATGGCCGTGCGTGCGCGCGAGGAACCCTTGTCGGCCAACGCCTCCAAACGGTCGCGCCGCGCGGTGATGACCGCGAACTCGGCGCCGACGAAGAAGGCGTTGCCCGCCAGCAGAAGGACGACAACCAGGAAGTTCACGCCGACACCACCCGCAGTTCGGCCACGCGGTGGCGGTCCATCCGCATCACCGTCACCCGCCAGCCGTCGACCCTGATCTCGTCACCGACGTCCGGAATCCGGCCCAGGCGCGTCAGCACCAGGCCGGCCAGCGTCTCGTAGTCGCCGTCCGGCATGCGGAAACCCGTCGCCTCGGCCACCTCGTCGTCGCGCAGCAGGCCCGACACCAGCCAGCTGTCCTTGCCCAGCGACCGGACCGGTGGTGCCTCGCCGCGGTCGTGCTCGTCGCGGACGTCGCCGACGATCTCCTCGACCACGTCCTCCAGCGTCACCATGCCGGCCGTGCCGCCGTACTCGTCGACCACCAGCGCCGTCTGCAGGCCCGAAGCGCGCAGGCGGTCCAGCAGCGCGTCACCCTCCAGCGTCTCCGGCACCGATGTCACCGGGCGGGTCAACGCCGACAGAGGAGTCGTCCCGCGCAGAGCGGCGGGCACGGCGAACGCCTGCTTCACGTGCACCATGCCGCGCACCTCGTCCAGAGAGCCGTCATGCACCGGAAAACGCGAAAAGCCGGTGTCACGCGCCTTCTGCACGAGGTCGTGCACGGTCGCGTCGGCGCGAAGGGCCTCCACGCGCATGCGAGGGGTCATCAGCTCGCCGGCTGTCCGGTCGCCGAAGCGCAGCGAGCGGTCGAGCAGCACCGCGGTGCCCTCGTCCAGCGTGCCGTGCTCGGCGGACGTGCGGACCAGCGCGCCCAGCTCCTCCGGTGACCGGGCGGACGCCAGCTCCTCGACCGGCTCCACGCCGAAACGGCGCACGAGCCAGTTCGCGGAGCCGTTCATCGCCGTGATCAGCCACCGGAACACGGTCGAGAAGCCGGCCTGCAGGCCCGCCACCGCCCGCGCGGTCTCCAGCGGCTTCGCGATCGCCAGGTTCTTCGGCACGAGCTCGCCGAACACCATCGACAACGCCGTGGCGATGGCCAGCGCGAGGGCCAGCGACAACCCGCCCGCGACCGTCGGCGGCACGCCGAGCGCGTTCAGGCCCGGCTGGATCAGCGAGGCGATCGCGGGCTCCGCGATGTACCCGGTGATCAGCGTGGTCAGCGTGATGGCGAGCTGTGCGCCGGAGAGCTGGAACGACAACGTGCGGTGCGCGCGGTCGATGGTGCGCGCCTTGGCGTCACCGACCTCGGCGAGGTGCCGCTCGACGGTGCTGCGTTCCAGCGCGGTCAGCGAGAACTCCGCCGCCACCGCGATGAAGGTGCCCGCTGTCAGCGCCACGACGGCGAGCAGACCGAGCAGGCTCAACAGGGTTCCGGTCACCTGCGTGCTCCCGAGCGACGGGGGACCGGGTTGGTATGCCAGCCGGGGCCAGTACCCACGGGGACGGCTCAACTCCTCATGACTAAGTACGTGAACAGCCAGACGAGTCTAATTGTGGGCAGTCGAGGCCCGCAGCACCACCTCACCGGCGACGCGGACGGTGCGGGCCTCGTCACCCCCGGCGTCCAGCACGAGACCTGCGGCGATCTCACCCATCCGCTCCAACGGCAGCCGCACGGTCGACAGCGCCGGAACCGTGTCGCGCAGCGTCGGGATGTCGTCGAACCCGGCGATCGACATGTCCTCCGGCACCCGCACGCCCCGCTCGCGCAACGCGGCCATCGCGCCCATCGCCATCACGTCGGTGACGGCGAACACGCAGGTCGCACGGGCCTGCCTGCGGGTGGCGAGCAGTTCCAGCGCGGCCTCGTAACCGCCGTCACGGGTCAGCGGGCCGTTGACCACGACCGGCGGGGCGACCCCGGCGTCGGCCAGTCCCGCCTTGAACCCGGCGAGCCGGTCGCGGGCCACCACGAGGTCGGAAGGACCACCCAGAACGGCGAACCTGCGGTGCCCGAGCGCAGCCAGCTCACGGGCCAGCGCGCGACCGCCGGCCCGGTTGCCCGGCACGACCGTGTCCGTCCCGAGCTTCGCCTGCGACACGCACGCCACCCGGCCGCCCTGCTCGGTGAACGCGTCGATCTCCGCCGCCAGCCTGGCCTGCGCGGCCCGGTCCGTGGTCCGCGAGCCCGCCAGCACCACCGCGCGGGCCCGGTGCGCGCGCAGCGTCGAGAGCAGCTCCACCTCGCGGTCCGGTGACCGGTTGGTCGTGCCGAGGACCACGACCAGGCCGTTCTCCTCCGCCACCCGCGTCACCCCGGCCGCGATGCAGGAGAAGTACGGGTCGGTGATGTCGTGCACGACCAGCCCGACCAGGGAGCTCGAGTTGCGGGCCAGCGCCTGCGCGGACGCGTTCGGCACGTACCCGAGCTCCTCCGCAGTGCGCAGGACCCGGTCGCTCAGCTCCTCGCTCACCTGCCGCGTGCTGCCGTTGAGCACGCGCGAGGCGGTCGCCAGCGACACACCCGCCTGCTTCGCCACCTCGGCGAGCGTCACCTGTCGGGCGGACACGACCACCTCCGTCTAGTGCGTGTGTGGACGGGAGACTAGCTCCCACGGAGGTTGACGGCCGCGAAGTACCGCTATTAGCGTGGCGGGAAAGCGCTTTCCAGCGCTGCTACCAGGGAGGTGCGATGGCGGTTCGGACCATCGGAGTGGCGGTCAACGGCGTCACCGGGAGGATGGGATATCGCCAGCACCTGGTCAGGTCCCTGCTCCCGCTGCGCGACGAGGGCGTGCGGCTGCCGGACGGCACCGTGCTCAAGGTCGAGCCGGTGCTCGTCGGCCGCAACGCCGACAAGCTCAAGGAGATCGCCGAACGGCACGACCTCGCGCGCTGGACCACGGACCTCGACGGCGCGCTCGCGGACCCGGACGTGCAGGTCTACTTCGACTCGCAGGTCACGTCGAAGCACGTCGAGTCGATCACCAAGGCGATCGAGGCCGGCAAGCACGTCTACACGGAGAAGCCGGTCAGCGAGACCGTCGAGCAGGCGCTGCGGCTGGCCGCGCTCGCCGACGAGAAGGGCGTCAAGCACGGCGTCGTGGCCGACAAGCTCTACCTGCCGGGCATCCGCAAGCTCAAGCGGCTGGTCGACGGCGGGTTCTTCGGCCGCGTCCTCAGCGTGCGCGGCGAGTTCGGCTACTGGGTCTTCGAGGGCGACTGGCAGCCCGCGCAGCGCCCGAGCTGGAACTACCGCGCCGAGGACGGCGGCGGCATCGTCTCGGACATGTTCTGCCACTGGAGCTACCTGCTGCACAACCTGTTCGGCCGGGTGGAGGCCGTGACCGCGCGCGCCGTCACGCACGTGCCGACGCGCTGGGACGAGCAGGGCACCGAGTACGCCGCGACCGCCGACGACGCCGCGTACGGCATCTTCGAGATCGAGAACGGGATCATCGCCCAGATCAACTCGTCCTGGTGCGTGCGGGTGCGCCGCGACGAGCTCGTCGAGTTCCAAGTGGACGGCACGGAGGGCAGCGCGGTCGCCGGGCTGCGCGAGTGCTTCGTGCAACCCCGCGCGGTCACGCCGAAACCGGTGTGGAACCCGGACCTGCCGGTCACCCACCCGTTCCGCGAGCAGTGGCAGGCGGTGCCGGACAACGAGGAGTTCGACAACGGCTTCAAGGTGCAGTGGGCGGAGTTCCTGCGGCACGTCTGCGTGGGCACGCCGTTCCCGCACGACTTCCGCGCTGGCGCACGCGGTGTCGCGCTGGCGGCCGCGGGGCTGCGGTCCTCTTCGGAGGGTCGCAGGATCGAGCTCGCCGATGTCTAGCCGGGTGGTCTTCGCCGCCGCGCACGTCGTCGCGCGGGACGAGCGCACGGTGGACTGGGACGCGACGCTCGCGTTCCGGCACCACCTGTGGTCGCACGGCCTGGGCGTCGCCGAGGCCATGGACACCGCCCAGCGCGGCATGGGCCTCGACTGGCCGGCCGCCGCCGAGCTGGTCCGCCGCAGCGCCGCCGAGAAGGCCGGGCGGATCTGCGCGGGCGTCGCCACCGACCACCTCACCGGCGCGGCCGGCCTCGACGACGTGCTCCGCGCCTACCTGGAGCAGCTGGAGGTCGTGCAGGGGGCGGGCGCGCAGCCGGTGCTCATGTGCTCACGGCAGCTCGCCGCGTGCGCCCGCGGGCCGGAGGACTACGCGAAGGTCTACGGCACGCTGCTCGACAACGTCAGCGAGCCGGTGGTCCTGCACTGGCTCGGCACCGCGTTCGACCCGGCGCTGGCCGGCTACTGGGGTGCCGCCGACGTCGCGCAGGCCACCCGCAACTTCCTGGAGGTCGTCCACTCCCGGCCGGACAAGGTCGACGGCGTGAAGGTCTCGCTGCTCGACGCCGGCCACGAGATCGGGCTGCGGCGGGCGCTCCCACCCGGCGTGCGCTGCTACACCGGCGACGACTTCCACTACCCGGACCTGATCGCGGGCGACGAGCACGGCCACAGCGACGCACTGCTCGGCATCTTCGACCCGATCGCACCGGTGGCAGCCAAGGCGCTGCGCAAGCTCGACGAGGGCGACACCGCGGAGTTCCACCGGATCATGGCGCCCACGGTCCCGTTGTCACGCCATCTGTTCAGCGCACCGACCTACTACTACAAGACCGGTGTGGTGTTCCTGGCGTGGCTGGCCGGGCACCAGGACCGGTTCCTGCTGCTCGACGGCCTGCAGACCGCCCGCAGCGTCGAGCACCTGACCGAGGCCAAACGGCTCGCCGAGGTCGCCGGCGTGGTCGAGCCCGAACTCGCGGAACGGCGGTGGCAGCAGTGGCTCGCCTCTCGCTGAACCAGGCCACGATCAAGCGAGCGACCGTCGTGGAGGCCGTCGAGGGCTGTGCGCGGCACGGCATCACCTCGATCGGGCTGTGGCGCGAACCGGTCGCCGACCACGGCCTCGACCGCACCGCGAAGCTCGTCGCGGACGCGGGGCTGCGCGTGTCGTCGTTGTGCCGCGGCGGGTTCCTCACCGCCGTGGACAACCGCGCCGCGCTGGACGACAACCGCCGCGCGATCGACGAAGCGGCGGCGCTGCGCACGGACACCCTGGTGGTGGTCGTCGGGGGAGTCGCCGCCGACAAGGACCTGACCGGCGCACGTCACCGGGTCGCGGACGCGGTCGCGGAGCTGTCCTGGTACGCGGCCGAGGCGGGCGTGACGCTGGCACTGGAGCCGATGCACCCGGTGTTCTGCGCCGACCGCGGCGTGCTGTCGACGCTGGCGCAGGCCCTCGACCTCGCCGAGCAGCACGTGTCCGCAGGAGTCGTCGTCGACGCGCTGCACGTCTGGTGGGACCCCGACGTCGACGCGCAGATCGCCCGCGCGGGCCCGCTCATCGCCTCGTACCAGGTCTGCGACTGGCTCACGCCGGTGCCCGCCGACGTGCTGCTCGGCCGCGGCTACCCCGGCGACGGCGTGATCGACCTCGACCGGCTGACCAGGCAGGTCGCCGCGACCGGGTACGCGGGGGACGTCGAGGTGGAGATCTTCAACGCCGAGATCTGGGCCGCGGACTTCGACGAGGTGATCGGGGAGGTGTCGCGGCGGTACCACTCCATTGTGGAACCGGCCCTCTGAGCACCTGGCCAGAAGCCTTGCCCGCCCCCTCGTTGCCGCCCAGGCGTCTGCGAGTACCACCAACACGTGATCAAATCGCCGCTGACATCTGGCGACCTGCTCAGCGACGCGGGGAAGCCGGTCGTCGACGGCGGCGACGACCGACCCCGGCGCTGGTACGTGTATAGCCGAGAAGCACTACCCGGTGACCCGGTTTTCGAACAAAATTCAGGAATCAGCCGCCGTTGAAGAACCTGTAAACCTTTGCGCGGTGTTTCGGCTTGCTGGTCGTGATCTTGATGACCGCGTCGAACATGGACCGGCCGAGCTCCGCGCGGGCCGCGACGGCCGGGTGCGTGGTGCTGAAGTCCTGGTCGTTCTGCGCCTTGTCGCCGCTGAACGCGCCGGAGGCGAACATCGAGTACACCAGGATCGCCCGGTTGTCCTCGCTGAACATGATCCCGGCCTCGTTGCGGCCGTCCTCGTACCAGCCGGCCTTCGTCGCGACGCGCAACCGCTCGTTGGTGGTGAGGTTCAGCCGCACGCCGTCGGTGAAGCTCGCCGTCGCCCGCAGGATGTTGAGCAGGTACGCCGTCGACGCTGGCGAGAGCAGCTCGCCGTCGACCAGCTTCTGCAGCAGCGCGTGCGTCTCCCGCGCCGTCGTCGTGCCGAGGAAGAACCGGTTCGGGTTGGCGACCGGCACGACCTGGGTGTGCACGAAGCCCTTGGAACGCAGGATCTCGTTGAGCTCCAGCGCCGGGACGACCAGCCCGCACAGCCGGACCGCGGTGTTGTCCGAGACCGTCAGCAGGTTCGCGAGCGCGTGCCCGACGGTGACCTCGCTCGGGTACGCCCCGTCGAGCGCGAAGATGCCGTCGGTGTCCTGGATGACGATCGCGGCCGACACGGTGACCGTCTGGTCGAGCCTGACCAGCCCGCGGTCCACCTTGTCCAGCACCGCCACGGCGACGGCGACCTTGTTGACGCTGTAGGCCTCGACCACGGCGTCCGCGTTCTCGTCGACCGCGGGCCGGGTGTTGCCGTCCAGGTCCGCGACCGTGATGTACGACGACCACGTGCCGCGCGCCTTCTTCACCTGCCTGCGGTAGACCTGCGCGACGCGCTTGCGCGACCGTTCGGCGGTGGTCGGGAAGCGTTCGATCTCGACCTCCGCCTCCTCCTGCGCCTGTGCTGTGCCGGTGGGCCCGAGCACGGCCGTCGCGGCCGCGACGGTGCCCAGCCCGAACACGGACCTGCGGTTCAAAGTCATGCGGCTCATCAAAACAGGCGCCGCTGACATCTCCCTGACTAGGGTTGCCGATCATGGAACAGGTCTTCGTGGTGACCGGCGCGTCCCGCGGCATCGGCGCGGCCACCGCCTCCTTGGCTTCGGAAGCGGGCTATCGCGTCGTGCGCGCCTCCCGTTCTGCCGAAGAATCTGTCGGCGATCGCGGCTGGGACGCCAAATGCGACGTGTCTTCGTGGGAATCCGTGCAGGACCTCATGTCCCGGGTGGAGTCCCGCTGGGGCCGCATCGACGTGGTGTTCGCGAACGCCGGCGCCTCGGTCGACACCTCGTTCACCACTTCGGGTGGTGCGGAACCAGCCGAATGGACGGCCATGGTGGTGACGAACGTCTGCGGTCCGGCCTTCACCGCGCGCGCCGCGATGCCCGCCCTGCTGCGGTCCGGCGGCCACCTGGTGCTGACCGGGTCGGCGGCGGGGCGCGGCGTGCGGCCGGGGAGCCTGTACTCGGCGACGAAGTGGGCGACCACGGGTCTGGCGCAGGCGATCCGCGCGGAGGCGGTCGGGACCGGCGTGCGGGTGACCGTGGTGCAGCCGGGACTCGTCGACACGGAGGCGATCCCGGCGTCGCGTGTGGACGACCCGAAGCTGGAGCCCGCCGACGTGGGGCGCGCGGTGCTCTACGCGGTGTCACAGCCATCCACTGTGGACGTCAACGAGATCCTGCTCCGGCCGACCGGCCAGGCCGCGCACCGCTGAAGCCGTCCGGACTCCGGTCGCCTCACGCGCCACCGAGGAACTCGACCAGCAGCCGGTTCACCTCGTCGGGCCGCTCCAGGTACCCGATGTGCCCGCAGTCGGCCACCTCGGCGTACCGCGCGCCGGGGATCGCGTCCGCCACCTCGCGCGAGAGCCGGGCCGGCAGGACGCGGTCGTCCGCGAACCCGATCACGAGCGACCGGACGGTGATGTCGCGGTAGGCCTCGACCCGCGGCGTGAACTCGCCCAGCGCCAGCTGCGCCCGTTCACCCGCGGTGGGCATCGTGGCCGCGAACTCGTACATCTGCAGCCAGTCACGCGCGATCACCGGGTCCGCCAGCGTGGCCGGCGCCAGGTTCCGCGTGACCGAAGCCGCCGCGTAGAACGACGCCGGCAGCTCGATGCCCTTGTCGTGCAGCTCCCGCAGGCCGCGCGACCACAGCTGCTGCACCGGGTCGGGCCGCCCGGTGGTCGCCATCAGCACCGCGCTGCGCACCAGCTCGGGACGCGCCAGTGCCAGCTCCTGCACGACGCGCGCACCGAGCGAGGTGCCGACGACGTGCGCGGGACCGCCCAGGTGCGTGATCAGCGCCGCCGTGTCGGCGACCATGTCGGTGATCGTGAAGCCGTCCGCGCACTCCGACGACGGCTTGATCCCGCGGTTGTCGAAGTAGGCGACCCGGTAGCCGGCCTTCACCAGCGCGGGCACCTGGTAGGTGCGCCACACCCGGCCGGGGCTGCCGGTGCCCATCACCAGGACGACGAGGTCACCGGTGCCCTCGGTCTGGACGTTCAGCTCGATGCCGTTGAGCGGGACAAGCGCCATTCCGGAGATCTTAGAAGCGGCACAAGCCCCTGATCTCCGAAGCGTGAGACGGGTAACGCGCGCACAGGTCGTCCGCGTGGCCGAACGACACGATGTCGTCGGTGTACGGCGGCACGACCACCGTGCCGACCAGCGACCACTCGCCGGCGGGCGCGCTGCCCTGCCACACGCCCGCGGGCACCACGACCTGCGGGTTCGACTCCGACAGCAACGGCTGCGACACGGTGCCGTCGGGGTGCAGCAGCAGCATCCGCAACGGAGACCCGGCGTGGAAGCTGTAGATTTCCACGTGCTCCAGCACGTGCATCCCCGAGAAGTCCGGCCGTCGCAACAGGTACGCGATGGCAGACACCTCCTCCGAGCGGTGCGTCTGCGCGAAGTGGCCGCCCTCGACCGGCAGCTCCTGCATGCCGAGGTCCTCGATCAACTGCTCTGGGGTCACGTCATCTCCGGAAGAGGGGCGCCGTGCACGACGACCATGCCCTTGCCGAGCCGCTTCGCCGTGTACATCGCGGCGTCCGCGGCTCCGAGCACGTCGTCGGCGGTCACCGAGGGGTCGTGGGAACGCCGTTGTGCCACACCGATGCTGGCACGCACCCGGTGGACGCGGCCGTGCACCTCGTGCGGGTGGGTCAGCGCCGCGAGCAGCCGTTCACCGAGCTCCTCCGGGTCGCCGCCGTCGACCAGCACGCCGAACTCGTCGCCGCCGAGCCGCGCCACCGTGTCCTCCGGCCGCACGCTGTGCTCCAGCCGCGCCGCGACGTTGCGCAGCACGACATCGCCCTCGGCGTGGCCGTAGTTGTCGTTGACCGACTTGAACCCGTCGACGTCGATGAACAGCAGGATCAACGGCGTCGACCGGTCGCGCACGGCCAACGCGCGTTCCAATCGCTCACGGAACAGCGAACGGTTCGCAACACCGGTCAACGGGTCGTGCGACGCCTCGTGCCGCAGCTGCTCTCTGCTGAGCCGAAGCTGGTCCATCAGCCTGACGTTGTCCATCATCGTCAACAGCTGCCGCACGATCACGAGGCACACGACCGCGAGCCCGACGTAGATCTCGACCGGGTTGAGCCGCCCGCCGGTCGCGGTGTTCCACAGCACGAAGAGCCCGGTGACCGCCAGCGGCAGGTACGGCACCAGCAGGTGCAGCATGTCGGCCATCCGGATGCGGCCGGGCGTCGCCGGGGCGTCGCGCGCCGGTGCCAGCGCGCTCAGGAAGAACAGCGCCGGGCACAACATGAACCCGATGTCCGCCGACGCCGGGATCGCCGTGATGCCCTTCGAGATGTGGAACGCGAAGACCCACCCCGACGACGACTGCGCGACACCGGCCAACGCCACGAACACCATCGACCACTGCCGCACGGACTGATGGGTCCACGACATCACCACGATCGTCACGAGCAGCACGAGGTACGCGGCCGGATGCGCGACCACCGTGATGAACCCCGGCCCCTGCTGCGCCCACGGCCGGGTCAGCGACTCCAGCGCCGACACCCACGTCAGCACGAACAGCGACCCGATCACGATCAACCCGTCGAGCACCACGACCGTGCGGCTGCGGTAGTTCGGCAGCAGGTCATCGGCCCGTCGCGCGGCATGTGCCCGTGTGATCACCGCGGCCAGGCACAACACCGGCACCATCGTGAACCCCAACGGCGCGATGGTGGACGTCGGCAGCTGCACACCCAGGATCTGCTGACCCCAGATCCACGCCGACAACCCCACCGTGAGACTGGTCATCGCCGCCGTCATCCAACGGTTTCCCGCACGCGCGTAGGCCAGCAACGCCGCCACGGCGAACATGAGCTGCACGACCTTGTCGATCGCGACACCGATGTCGCGCGGCGCGGTCAGCGCGGCGAGGACGGTGACCGCCATGAAGGTGCCGACGCACCCCGCGACGAGCCAGAACCGCTTCACCGGCAACCCCCGTGATCAGAAACCTGACCACCGTAGTAACGCGGCGTGCGCTTGTCGAACCGTGTCGGTGCACGTCCCCCCGCCGCGCACCGGATATGGTTCGAACGAGTGTTCGTCAAAGTGTTTCGTCCGGGTCGGTCGTTCGTCCGGGTCGGTCGGCGGGAGTGGGGCTGTCGTGCGGGTGTTCGGGGTCGACCCCGGTCTGACCAGGTGCGGCCTCGGCGTCGTGGACGGCGGACCCGGCCGGACCGTGCGTGCCGTGGCCGTCGACGTCCTGCGCACTCCCGTGGACGCCCCTCTGGCCGTGCGCCTCCACGAGCTGTACACCGGCGTGTGCGAATGGATGGACCGCCACGAACCCAACGTCGTCGCCATCGAACGCGTCTTCGCCCAGCACAACGTCAGCACCGCCATGGGCGTCGCGCAGGCGTCGGGCGTCATCGCCCTGGCCGCGGCCCAGCGGAACCTGCCCGTCGAGTTCCACACGCCGTCAGAGGTGAAGGCTGCCGTGACCGGCTCCGGCCGCGCCGACAAGGCCCAGGTCACGCTCATGATCACCAAACTGCTCGGCCTGAAGGTCGCCCCCAAACCCGCCGACGCCGCCGACGCGCTCGCCATCGCCATCTGCCACCACTGGCGCGCGCCGATGCGCTCGCGCATGGAGGAAGCGCAGGCGAAAGCCGCCGAACTGGCCCGCGTGCACAAGGCCCGGCTGGCCGAAGCCGCCCGCCGGGGCGGTTCGTGACCCCGCGCACCGCACGTCGAACCCCGCTCTTCCGCCCGTTCGAGACGCACGCGGGGCCCTTCCGTGCACTCACATCGCACGCGGGGCGCTTTCGTGCACTGCAAGTGCACGCGGGGAGCTTTCGTGCACTCCCGTCGTATGCGCGGCGCTTTCGTGCGCTCCGGTGTCACGCGGGAGTCCCGTGTTCCCCACCGGGGCACGCGGGAGTCCCGCGTTCCCTGTCGGAGCACATGGGAGCCCGGCGTTCGTCTTTCACGCACGCGGGGAGCTTTCGTGCACTGCAACCGCACGCGGGGAGCTTTAGTGCGCTGGGAGTGCGCGCGGGGAGCTTTCGTGCGGTTGTGCCGAGTGCGGCGCGGCGGCGCGCATCGGGGCCGGTTGACCGACCCGGCACGGCGAGGCGGATCATGATGGCTTCAGCGCGCACCGAAACTGTCGGTGCCGGCTGGAAGAATGAAAGCAAGGGGTCCCCCTTGCGAGGGGACGCCTGCGCGAGCGTGCAGGCCGCGATCGGAGGACACAGGTGATCTCGTCACTGCGCGGCCAGGTGCAGCACGTCGGCCTCGACCACGCCGTCGTCGAGGTGGGCGGCGTCGGGTTCGCCGTCCAGGCCACCCCCACGACGCTCGCCACGCTGCGCCGCGGTGAGGAGGCGAGCCTCGCGACGACCCTCGTGGTCCGCGAGGACAGCCTCACCCTGTTCGGGTTCGCCGACGCCGAGGCCCGCGAGCTGTTCACGCTGCTGCAGACGGTCAGCGGCATCGGGCCGCGGCTCGCGCTCGCCACGCTGGCGGTGCTGGAGCCGGACAAGCTGCGCCACGCGATCGCCGAGGGCAACATCATGGTCCTGACCCAGGTGCCCGGCATCGGCAAGAAGGGCGCCGAGCGGCTCATCATCGAGCTGCGCGACAAGGTCGGCCAGCTGCCCAGCGCCGCCGCGCCCGCTCAGCACAACCAGACCCGCGACCACGTCGTCGAGGCGCTGCTCGGGCTCGGCTTCCCGGCCAAGTCGGCGGAGGCGACCGTCGACAAGGTCCTCGCCGACAACCCCGACCAGTCCACCAGCGCAGTCCTGCGCCGCGCGCTCTCCACGCTGGGGCGCAAGTGACCGACGACGAGCTCAGCCCCTACGCCGTCCCCGCCGAGCGCGACCTCGAGACGAGCCTGCGGCCCAGCGACCTCAGCGAGTTCGTCGGCCAGCACCGGGTCCGCGAGCAGCTCGAACTGGTCCTGCACGGCGCCATGCGCCGCGGCACCGCACCCGACCACGTGCTGCTCAGCGGACCCCCCGGGCTCGGCAAGACCAGCCTCGCCATGATCATCGCCAAGGAGCTGGGCAGCCAGATCCGCATCACCAGCGGCCCCGCGCTCGAACGGGCCGGCGACCTCGCCGCCATGCTCAGCAACCTCGTCGAGGGCGACGTCCTGTTCATCGACGAGATCCACCGCATGGCCCGCCCCGCCGAGGAGATGCTCTACCTCGCGATGGAGGACTTCCGCGTCGACGTGGTCGTCGGCAAGGGCCCCGGCGCCACCAGCATCCCGCTCGACATCGCCCCGTTCACGCTGGTCGGGGCCACCACCCGGTCCGGGGCGCTGACCGGGCCGCTGCGCGACCGGTTCGGCTTCACCGCCCACATGGAGTTCTACCACCCCGACGACCTCGACCAGATCGTGAAGCGCAGCGCCAAGATCCTCGGCGTCGACCTGCACGACGACGGCGCCAGGGAGATCGCCGGCCGCTCCAGGGGCACGCCCCGCATCGCCAACCGGCTGCTGCGCCGCGTCCGCGACTTCGCCGAGGTCAGGGCGGACGGCCGGGTCACGGAGGAGATCGCCAAGCAGGCCCTGGAGGTCTACGACGTCGACCACCTCGGCCTCGACCGGCTCGACCGGGCCGTGCTGAACGCGCTGGTCAGGAGCTTCGGCGGGGGACCGGTCGGGGTGTCCACGCTCGCGGTCGCCGTGGGGGAGGAGCCGACCACGGTGGAAGAGGTGTGCGAACCGTATTTGGTGCGGGCTGGCATGCTGGCCCGGACACCGCGCGGACGAGTGGCGACGCCCGCCGCGTGGCAACACCTGGGGCTGGAGCCGCCCGCCGGAGATCAACTGTGGTGACCTGGCACAATCGGTGAGAGCACCTGGACATATCGGACGTGCGAGAAGGCATGTCCACCTGATCGGAGAATGATGGGCAACCTTTCGTCTTTGATGTTCCCGTTGCTGCTGGTGCTGCTGGCCGTGCCGCTGTTCCTCAGCGCGCGCAAGCAGAAGCGCGCGATGGCCGAGCAGCAGAAGCTGCAGAACGAGCTCCAGCCGGGCGACAAGGTCATGACGACGTCGGGTCTCTACGGCACCGTCGCCGACTCGAGCCACGACACCACCATCGACATCGAGATCTCCGAGGGTGTCGTCACCCGGTGGCTGCGCGCCGCGATCCGCGAGAAGGTCGTCGACGTCGAGGAGACCGCGGTCGTCGACACGGCGGACGACGAGCAGGTCATCGAGCCGGCCACCACGGCGACCACCGCGCCGACCACGGCCCCGGCCGCCGCTCAGGTCGCCGAGCCGCTCGACCACAACGCCAAGAAGTAGTTCAGGCGTTCAGACGCGCAACGTCCGTGCCCGGTCGCCGAGACCGCGCACGGACGCGGCGGTCAGCCGTGTCCCCAGGACGAATTCGGGCGCAGGCGCTCAGCGGGAATAACCCCCAGCTTGCCCCCCGGTCCGCAATTGTGTCAGTCTCCGCTCAGCGGCGTCAACGAAGCACTGGTGACGGTGCTGGCAAGTGTGAACGGCGCAAACCGGTGCCGGGGAGTGACGCGCAGCTCACAACCCGCAGGGTAATCTGCGCCTCCGCTGAGACATGTCAACTGAGGAGACGGACGGACCGTGGCACCTCCGGCCGGGCAAATTCGCCCCGCGAAGTATCTGGCGAGTTTCGCCGTCGTCGTCGTCGCGCTTTACGCCCTTGTGTTCTTCACGGGCAACGGCTCCGCCAAACCGAAGCTCGGCATCGACCTGCAGGGCGGCACGATCGTCACGCTGACAGCGCGTCAGGAAGACGGCGCGCAGCCCAGCGAGGAAGCGCTGAACCGCGCGCGTGACCTCATCGAGGTGCGCGTCAACGGTCTGGGCGTCTCCGGCGCCGAGGTCGTCCGCGACGGCAACAACCTGACGATCACCGTGCCCGGCGCGGACAGCGAGGGCGCGAAGGGTCTGGGCCAGACCGCCCGCCTCGCGTTCCGCAAGGTCGTCGGCCAGCCGATCCCGGCGGGCACCGCGATGCCGTCCGAGACGTCCGCTCCGCCGTCGGGCAGCAACGCCCCGGCCACCAGCACGCCCGCGCCCCCGAGCGCGTCAGCGGGCCAGCCGTCGTCGAGCAACGCGCCGCAGGGCCGTCCCGCTCCGAACCTGGCAGCGCAGCCGTCGAGCGCGCCGCCGTCGGCCGGCACCCCGCCGTCCTCGTCGGCTCCCGGCAGCTCGCAGCCGTCCGTGCCGGGCAACGTGGACCCGAAGATCGCCAAGGAGATCCAGGAGGCCAAGGCGCTGCGCCAGAGCAGCGACCAGCAGACCCTCCAGCAGGCCGCGCTCCTGCTCGACTGCTCCAAGGCCGACCCGCTGCGCGGCAACGACGACCTGGACAAGCCGCTCGTCACCTGTGACGAGGCCGGCGAGTTCAAGTACATCCTCGCGCCGGTGCACCCGGCCGCCGGCGACACCACGGTCAAGCCGGACGACTACACCACGTACTCGCGCCTGTCCGGCGAGGACATCAGCAACGCCGCCGCGAACGCGAACCCGAACGGCACCGGCTACGTCGTCAACCTCGACTTCAAGAGCGAGGGCGGCGACAAGTGGTCGAAGTTCACCGCCGCGAACGTGCAGCAGGCCGTCGCCGTCGTCCTCGACGGTGAGGTCATGTCCGCGCCGACCATCCAGGCGGCCATCTCCGGCGGTTCGACCGAGATCAGCGGCAAGTTCACGCTGAAGCAGGCGCAGTCGCTCGCCGACACCCTGAAGTACGGCGCGCTGCCGCTGTCGTTCGACTCCTCCGAGGCGCAGACGATCTCGCCGACGCTCGGCCTGCAGTCGCTCAAGGCCGGTCTCATCGCGGGCGGCATCGGCCTCGCGCTGGTCTTCGTCTACTGCATGTTCTACTACCGCCTCCTGGGCATCCTGACGATCCTGTCGCTGGCGCTGTCCGGTGTGATCGTCTACGGCGTGCTGGTGCTGCTCGGCCGCTGGATCGGGTTCACCCTCGACCTCGCCGGCATCGCCGGGTTCATCGTCGCCATCGGCATCACCGCGGACTCGTTCATCGTCTTCTTCGAACGCCTGAAGGACGAGGTGCGCGAGGGCCGGTCGTTCCGCTCGGCCGTCCCGCGCGCCTGGGTCCGCTCCCGCCGCACGATCCTGTCGGCCGACGCGGTCAGCTTCATCGCCGCCGCCGTGCTGTACGTGATCGCCGTCGGCCAGGTGAAGGGCTTCGCGTTCACCCTGGGCATGTCGACGGTCCTCGACCTCGTGGTCGTGTTCCTCGTGACGCACCCGCTGGTCGCGATCGCCTCGAAGTCCAAGTTCCTGTCCAACCCGAGCCTGTCCGGCCTGGGCGGTGCCGCCCGCGAGGGCGCGTCGCACCGCGCCGGGTCCGGCAAGACCGCCGTGAAGGAGGCCTGACATGGGCAACGTGTTCACGCGCCTCTACGTCGGCAACGGCGCTTTCGACATCGTCGGCAAGCGCGTCCGCTGGTACATCACGTCGGCCATCATCCTGCTGGTCTGCATCGGCTCGATGGTGTTCAACGGCTTCAACCTGGGCATCGACTTCCTCGGTGGCACCAAGATCTCGATGCCGTCGATCTCCCAGTCCGGCCAGACGATCACGACGACCACCGTCGAGGACGTGTTCGCGAAGGCACTGCCGGGCAAGAAGCCGAACGCCGTGCAGGCCGTCGGCACCGGCGACAGCGCGACCATCCAGGTCAAGTCGCCCGCGCTGAACGTGCAGGAGGTCTCGGCGCTCAAGTCGGCGCTGGCCACCGACACCAGCCCGCGCGGCGGCCCGTCGGCGATCTCCGACAGCGCCGTCTCCGCGTCCTGGGGCGGTGAGATCAGCGGCAAGGCGCTGTGGGCGCTGTTCTGGTTCTTCGTGGTGGTGACGCTGTTCCTGGCGTTCTACTTCGAATGGCGGATGGCGGTCGCGGCGCTCGTCGCGGTGTTCCACGACGTCGTCATCACCGCGGGCGTGTACTCGCTGATCGGCTTCGAGGTGACGCCGGCGACGATCGTCGGTCTGCTCACGATCCTCGGCTTCTCCCTGTACGACACGGTCGTCGTGTTCGACAAGGTCAAGGAGAACACCCGCGGCCTGCTGGGCCTGACCCGCCGCACCTACGCCGAGGCAGCGAACCTGGCGCTCAACCAGACGCTGATGCGTTCGATCAACACCTCGCTGATCGCGCTGCTGCCGGTCATCGGCCTGCTGGTCGTCGGCGTCGGCATCCTGGGCGTCGGCACCCTGCAGGACCTCGCGCTGGTGCAGCTCGTCGGCATGTTCATCGGCGCCCTGTCGTCGATCTTCATCGCCACCCCGGTCCTCGTGGACCTGAAGCTGCGCGACCCGAAGTACGTGGCGCAGGCCAAGCGCGTGACCGCTCGTCGCGCCAAGGCCGCGTCGGTCGGTGTGGCGCCCGACGCCGAGGGCATCGAGTCGGCCGACGAGGAGTCCCTCGCCGCCGACCTGCGCAAGGAAGAGGCGATGGCCGCCGCCGCGTCGGTTCCGCACCGCACCGCCAAGGTCGCCGACACCCGTCGCGGCCGCCCGACCGGAAAGCGCCAGCGTTGAAGCTAGATCGTGCACTGGGACTGCTGCGTGAGGTCCCGGACTTCCCCCGGCCGGGGGTCGTCTTCCGGGACTTCACGCCCGTCCTCGCCGACCCGGACGCCCTGCGCGCCGTGGTCGACGCCCTGCAGGACAAGATCGACGACAGCACTCAGGTGATCGCCGCCATCGAGTCGCGCGGCTTCCTCCTGGGCGCCGCGCTCGGGTACGGCTGGCGCTACGGCGTCGTGCCGCTGCGCAAGCCCGGCAAGCTCCCCGCCGTCGCCGACCGCGTGTCGTACGCGCTGGAGTACGGCGAAGCGTCGCTGGAACTGCCCGCGGACGCCATCCAGCCCGGTCAGCGCGTGGTGGTCGTGGACGACGTCCTCGCCACCGGAGGCACCGCGGAGGCCGCCTGCACGCTCGTGGAGCGCGCCGGCGGCATCGTGACGGGTGTGTCGGTGGTCCTGGAGATCCCGGCCCTGGGTGGCCGCTCCAGGCTGGCGGGCCGCGAAGTGAGCGCCCTGCTCGCCGTCTGAGCTCTCGTGCCGAGGGCCCGGTGACCGTCGGTCACCGGGCCCTTTCACGTTGCGCGGATCAGGCGAGCGGCTTGCCCGGCCCCGGCGGCGACACGAACCACGCCCCGGTCGTGACCAGCACCAGCGCCACCAGCGCGGCCGGCGCCGTCACCACCGCGTACTCCCACACCGCGTGCCTGCGCGTCGACCGCCGCAGCAACGACCAGCTCGCCACCGTCGCCAGCACCCACGCCGTGCCCGTGCCGAGCAGGGCGCGCTGGTCGAAGTGGCCGACCTCCTGCAGGGCCCCGTACGCCATGGCGAGCAACCAGACGACGTTCATCGCACCGCACCACAGGAAAGTCCTCACCGGACCATTTTCACCCTTACGAGCAAGTCCGTGGAGGGCCTGCAATCCGTACTTTCCCCAGACATGGCTGCGCTTACCTCCACCGCTTGCAGCAGAGACCTCGGTGACGAGCTGCGCCGGCTGCGCGAGCACTCATGGAGGACCAGTACCTGCAGGCGCTCTTCAACACGCACGTGCTGCGGATCGTGCCGATCTCGGCGGGCGTGACCCTGGCGATGCGGTCGGCGCGCACGCTGTTCAGCTTCGCCAAGGCAGACCCCGTGGTCTACACCGAGAACGAGGTTGCGATGGTGTTCTCGCAGAACCCTGCCGTCGTGAGAGAGGGCAAGAGGTTCTTCGCGTGGCTGAGACGCACGCTTTGGATGCGGAACAATCGCGGAACATGCTGGCGAAGTACGTCAGCGGACCGCGAGAGGACGCTGATGACTTCCGGACGGAGTTGGCGTAAGAGCACCCACAGCGGCGGCCAGGACGGCGACGAGTGCGTCGAGGTTTCGCTCGCCGACGATGTCCTCGTGCGCGACTCGAAGAACGCGAACGGTGACCGGCTCGTGTTCACGATCCACGCCTGGCGCGCCTTCCTGGCCCGCGTCGCCTGATCGGCCCAGCGGAAGTTTCCCGAGCGTTCACCGTGTGAGCTGTGCCGCTCAGCGCGCCACCGGAAGTTCTGTCAGCGCGAACGCGTTATCCTCGGTACTCGCGAGACCCGAGGAGCGTGGGGTTGAGTCAAGACACCGAACCCGCTGCGACGGTTGTTCAACCGTCGGCTACCCGGCGTGTGCGCGCCCGCCTGGCGCGGCGCATCACCGCCCAACGTGCGGCCCCGGTGAAGCAGGTCCTCGAACCTCTCGCCGCCGTGCACCGTGACCTCCATCCCAAGGCCGACCTGGCGCTTCTGCAGCACGCGTACGACGTCGCCGAGGAGAAGCACCGCCCGCAGCGCCGCAAGTCCGGCGACCCGTACATCACGCACCCGCTCGCCGTGGCGACGATCCTCGCCGAGCTGGGCATGGACACCACGACGCTGGTGGCCGCGCTGCTGCACGACACGGTGGAAGACACCGACTACTCGCTCAACCAGCTGAAAGAGGACTTCGGCGAGGAGGTCGCCCGGCTGGTCGACGGCGTCACGAAGCTCGACAAGGTCAAGCTGGGGGCAGCGGCCGAAGCGGAGACGATCCGCAAGATGGTGATCGCGATGGCGAAGGACCCGCGGGTCCTGGTCATCAAGCTCGCCGACCGGCTGCACAACATGCGCACCATGCGGTTCCTGCCGCCGGAGAAGCAGGCCCGCAAGGCCCGCGAGACCCTCGAGGTGCTCGCGCCGCTGGCCCACCGGCTGGGCATGGCGACCGTGAAGTGGGAGCTGGAGGACCTCGCGTTCGCGATCCTGCAGCCGAAGAAGTACGACGAGATCGTGCGGCTGGTCGCCAAGCGCGCGCCGAGTCGCGACACGTACCTGCGGACCGTCGTCGCGGAGCTCAACGGGCAGCTCGACACGGCGCGGATCGTCGCGAAGGTCGAGGGCCGGCCCAAGCACTACTACTCGATCAACCAGAAGATGATCGTCCGCGGCCGCGACTTCGACGACATCCACGACCTGGTGGGCGTGCGCATCCTGGTCGACGAGGTGCGCGACTGCTACGCCGCCATGGGTGTCGTGCACGCCGCGTGGCAGCCGATGCCCGGCCGGTTCAAGGACTACATCGCGCAGCCGCGGTTCGGCGTCTACCAGTCGCTGCACACGACCGTCATCGGTCCCGACGGCAAGCCCCTCGAAGTGCAGATCCGCACGCACGAGATGCACCAGCGCGCCGAGTACGGCATCGCGGCGCACTGGCGGTACAAGGAGACCAAGGGCACGCACAACGGCAAGTCCGTCGAGATCGACGAGATGGCCTGGATGCGCCAGCTCCTCGACTGGCAGCGGGAGGCCGCCGACCCCGGCGAGTTCCTCGAAGGGCTGCGCTGGGACCTCGCCGCCCGCGAGATCTTCGTGTTCACCCCCAAGGGGGACGTGCAGACGCTGCCGGTCGGGTCCTGCCCGGTCGACTTCGCCTACGCCGTCCACACCGAGGTGGGCCACCGCTGCATCGGCGCCCGCGTGAACGGCCGCCTCGTCGCACTGGAGCGCAAGCTCGAGAACGGCGAGGTCGTCGAGATCTTCACGTCCAAGGCCGAGGGAGCGGGCCCGTCGCGCGACTGGCTGAGCTTCGTGGCCTCCCCGCGGGCCAAGGCGAAGATCAAGCAGTGGTTCGCCAAGGAGCGCAAGGAAGAGGCGATCGAGCAGGGCAAGGAGGCGATCACCAAGGAGGTGCGCCGCGTCGGCCTGCCGATCCAGCGGCTCGTCTCCGTCGACTCCATGCAGGCCCTGGCCAAGGAGCTGCACTACCCGGACATGAGCGCGCTGTACGCGGCGGTGGGGGAGGGCCACACCTCGGCCCGCCACGTCGTGCAACGGCTCGTCGCGCAGCTCGGCGGTGTCGAGCACGCCGAGGAGGAGCTCGCCGACCGCGCCACCCCGTCCACGGTCACCCGCCGCCGCCCCACCGGCGACGCCGGTGTGATCGTCAAGGACGCGGGCGACGTGTGGGTGAAGCTCGCCCGCTGCTGCACCCCGGTGCCCGGCGACGACATCCTCGGGTTCGTCACGCGCGGCGGTGGCGTGTCCGTGCACCGGACCGACTGCACGAACGCCGACGAGCTGCTGAAGTCGCCGGAACGGCTGCTGGACGTCGAGTGGGCCCCGTCGGCCTCGTCGGTGTTCCTGGTGGCCATCCAGGTCGAGGCGCTCGACCGGCACCGGTTGCTCTCCGACGTCACGAAGGTGCTCGCGGACGAGCGGGTGAACATCCTGTCGGCGTCGGTCACCACGTCACGCGACCGGGTGGCGGTCAGCCGGTTCTCGTTCGAGATGGGCGACCCGAAGCACCTCGGGCACGTCCTGAAGGCCGTCCGCAGCGTGGAGGGCGTCTACGACGTCTACCGCGTCACGTCGGCGTCCTGATCCTGACCACCGGGAGCCCGTGAAATCGGGCGTCAGCGAAACGACAGCGGCACCTGAGATCGTTGCACCACGGGGAAGACGCAGAAGCCCCCGGCCGAATCGGCCGGGGGCTTCTGCGTGTGAAGAGTTAGTGCGCGAAATGCACCTGAGCGGACTAGTTCGCGACCGTCGCCGACTTGATGTCGACCGGCGTCTTCGGCTTGCCGTCGCCCTGGCCGGGGGTCTGCGAGACCGTACCGGTCTTCGCGACCTCGTCGATCTTCTTCAGCGACTCCTCGTCGACCGTGCCGAAGATCGTGTACTTCGCCTGCAGGTTCGAACCGTCGCCGTAGACGATGAAGAACTGCGAACCGTTGGTGTCCGGGCCCGCGTTCGCCATGGCCAGCACGCCGCGGCCGTAGGTCATCTCCGGGTAGACCTCGTCCTTGAACGTGTACCCGGGGCCGCCCGTGCCGGTACCGGCCGGGTCACCGCACTGCAGCACCTGGATGCCGGTCACCACGAGCCGGTGGCAGGTGGTGTTGTCGAAGTACTTCTGCTTCGCCAGGGTCACGAAGTTGTTCACCGTGCACGGCGCCATCGACCGGTCCAGGTTGAACTTCAGGTCGCCGATCGACGTGCCCAGCGTGACGCCGACGGTGCCGGTGGCGGGCTGCTCGCCGTTCGCCGGGATCGTGTTCTCCTTGGCCGCCGGCTCGGTGCCCTTGGTGTACTCGCAGCTCACCTTCTCCGGCAGCGGGGTGGGGCGCTTCGGGACGGCGTGCAGCGCGGTGGGGATGTTCTCCGCCTTGTCCACCGACTCCTGCTGCGGGGTCTCCGACGCCTCCGCGTCACCGTTGCCGAAGTCGTGCGTGGAGAGGAACCACACGCCGGCTCCGACGAGCGCAACAACGACGACCGTCGAGATGACGGCGATGATGCGACGCTTCTTGGCCCGCTCCTGGCGGTACACCATCTGACGCTCAAGCTTGCGCTTGGCGTTCGCGCGTCGCTGCTCGTTGGTGGGCACGTGCTCCCTCCCCAGGGACTCATGCGAATAGGGCGGTCGGCTCGGGAGTCTAGGGCCTGGGCATATGACCTTTGTGTAGTGGTTACGCTGTCGGGGACTAGGGAGGTCATTCTCGTGCTCGTGATCGGGTTCCCGACCGGTGCGCTCCAGGCGAACTGCTACGTCCTGGCGACCGGTGAGGGTGAGCCCTGCGTGATCATCGATCCCGGTCAGGACGCGGTCGAGCCGATCGAGCAGGCACTGCGCGAGCACCGGCTCGCACCGGTCGCCGTGCTGCTCACGCACGGTCACTTCGACCACACGTTCTCCGTGACGCCGGTCTGCGACGGCAACGACGTCCCGGCCTACATCCACCCGGACGACGTCGCCATGCTCTCCGACCCGCTGAAGGGCATCAGCCGCGAGTCGGCCGCGTTCTTCGGCGGCAACCTGGAGATGCGCGAACCCTCCGAGGTGCGCACCCTCGACGACGGAGCCGAGCTCGACCTGGCCGGGCTGAAGATCACCGTCGACCACACCCCTGGCCATACCGGCGGGTCGGTGATGTTCCGGTCCGGCGCGCAGGAGGGCGGTCGCCTCGTGATCTCGGGTGACACGCTCTTCGCCGGCTCCATCGGACGCACCGACCTGCCTGGCGGCAACCACTCCCGCATGCTGTCGTCCCTGCAGGACAAGGTCCTGACCTTGCCCGACGACACGGTGGTGCTGCCCGGCCACGGACCGACGACGACCATTGGCCGCGAGCGCGCGACGAACCCCTACCTGGTTCAGCTGCGAGACGCTCCGGCCGCCCCGCACCGAGGACTCTGAGACACGTGTTTTCCGCTCCCAAAGGCGTTCCCGACTACATCCCGCCGACGTCCGCCGCGTTCACGCACGTCCGGTCGACGCTCACCCGCGCGGCCGAGCTCGCGGGCTACGGCTACGTCGAGCTGCCCGTCTTCGAGGACACCGCGCTGTTCGCGCGCGGCGTCGGCGAGTCGACCGACGTGGTCACGAAGGAGATGTACACCTTCACCGACCGCGGCGACCGCTCCATCACGCTGCGCCCCGAGGGCACCGCGGGCGTGATGCGGGCCGTGATCGAGCACAGCCTCGACCGCGGCCCGCTGCCGGTGAAGCTCTACTACGCGGGCCAGTTCTTCCGCGCCGAAGCTCCGCAGGCAGGCCGGTACCGGCAGTTCCACCAGGTCGGCATCGAGGCGGTCGGCGTGGACGACCCGGCGCTCGACGCCGAGGTCATCGCCGTCGGCGACGCGGGCTTCCGCGCGCTCGGCCTCACCGGCTACCGGCTGGAGCTGACGTCGCTGGGCGACGCGCACTGCCGCCCGGCGTACCGCGAGCTGCTGCAGCGGTTCCTGGCGACGCTGCCGCTGGACGAACCGACCCGTCAGCGGGCCGAGCTGAACCCGCTGCGCGTGCTCGACGACAAGCGGCCGGAGGTGCGCGCCCTGGTCGCCGAGGCACCGCTGATGGTGGACCACCTGTGCGACGCGTGCCGTGAGCACTACGAGCTCGTGAAGGGCTACCTGACCGAGCTGGGCGTGAAGTTCGTCGAGAACCCGCGCATGGTCCGCGGCCTCGACTACTACACGAAGACGACGTTCGAGTTCGTGCACGACGGGCTGGGCGCGCAGTCGGGCATCGGCGGCGGTGGCCGCTACGACGGCCTGATGGCGCAGCTCGGTGGTCAGGAGCTCTCCGGCGTCGGCTTCGGCCTGGGCGTCGACCGGGCGCTGCTGGCGGCGCAGGCCGAGGGCGTGCTGCCGGAGCTCAGCCGCGTCGACGTGATCGGCGTTCCGCTGGGCGAGCCCGCGCGGGCCCGCCTGGTCGCGGTCGCCGGTGAGCTGCGCGCAGCCGGCATCCGCACGGACCTCGTCTACGGCGGCAAGTCGATGAAGGCGGGGTTCAAGGCCGCCGACAGGTCCGGTGCGCGGCTCGCGCTCGTGCTGGGCGAACGCGACCTGGAGGCGGGCACCATCGGCGTGAAGACGCTGGCGACGGGCGAGCAGGTGTCCGTGGCGCTGACCGACGTGGTCGAGGCGGTGCGGACCGCCCTGTGAGCGCCGACGACAAGCTCTCCCTGGACCTGCTCGACAAGGTGACCGTCCGCAAACGCGCCCGCATGGTCGCGATCGGCGGTTTCATGGTGGCGCTGGCCTTCGGCGCGATCGTCGGTTTCATCGGCGGTCGCTGGGCCGGCGTGATCACGTTCCTGGTCGTGTCGCTGCCGGTCGTGCTGCTGGCCATGTCCGAGGCCCGCCGCACGGTGTGGCTGGAGGGCAGCTCGGTGCACGTCCGTGCGTTCGGCACCCGCACCGTCGACCTGACCACCGCCGACGGGCTCGACCTGCTGGTCACCGACCTGCGCGGCGCCCGCACCGTCGGCCTGTTCGTGCGCGGCGGCAAGAAGGCGATCAACGTCGCCCTGTCGATGTACTCCGGTGTCGGCGGCCGTGAGCTGGGCATCTACCAGCTGCGGCGGCTCGCGGACACGCTGGCGGGCCGCGGCGACACCCCGGGGCTGGTGTTCTCGGAGCTGCTGGTCGCCCAGCTGCGCGCTGAAGCCCGTGGGGTGGCGCCGGCCGACCGGCCGCTGTACCGGCTCGGGTCGCTCGCCCCGGCGGGGCGGATGGCGCAGAAGCTGCACCCGGACGCCGTGTCGAAGTTCGTGACCTCGCTCGACTAGCCCCGTTGCCGCCGCCTTGTTCGTCGCACGCGGGGCCCTTTCGTGCGCTTCTGGTGCACGAAAGCTCCCCGCGTGCGTTGAAGTGAGGCTGGTGGGGCTCCTGTGGGTGAGCGGTTGCTTGGCGGACCGCTTCACGGCAGGGCTGGAAGGGTCAGGTGCCCCAGAGGCCGGACGGCGGCGCTGGTGACAGCGTCGCCGTCGCGTCTGTCGTCACGGGTGCGCCGCCGATGAACTTCGTCAGCCCCGTCCCGTGCTCCACCCGGCCCTGGAACGGGTCGCTCGCCGTCGCACGGGTCAGCTGCTGCATCGGCAGACCGGTGTGCGACGCGAAGATCACGAAGTTCCCGAACCGCCGGCCCCGGAACACACCCGGTTCGGCGAGCACGCAGACATGTTCGAACACCGCGCGCACGGTCGCGCACTGCGCCCGTGCGAACTGCAGGCCGTTGCCGTCACCGATGTTCGCCGCGTAGACGCCGTCATCGGCCAGCGCCGCCGACGCCTGCCGCACGTACTCGACCGACGTCAGGTGCGCCGGTGTGCGCGCCCCCGCGAAGCAGTCCGACACGATCAGGTCGAACGAACCGGGCCGGGACCGGGCCAGCACCGCCCGCGCGTCCCCCGTGGTGATCTTCACCCGCGGCGGTGGCGGCAGCTCGCGGCGGATGAACGCGATCAGGCCCGCGTCGATCTCCGCGACCTGCTGGGTCGAGCGCGGCACCGTCGCCGCGACGTAGCGGGCGAGCGTGAGGGCGCCACCACCGAGGTGCAGCACGCGGGCGGGTGCGATGAGGTCGACCACGTGGCCCAGCCGGCGGACGTACTCGAACTCCAGGTACGTCGGGTCGTCGAGGTCCACATGGGACTGCGGAGTTCCGTTGACGCGCAACGTCCACGAGCTCCGGCTCCCCACCTCGGGCACCAGCTCGGCCACTCCGGAGTCGATCGACTCGGTGATCGCTTCTGCCTCGGGCCGCTGTCTTCCCACTGCTCTATCCTCTCACCGGGCATGCCGCTCCAGAGGAGGACGTAAGTGCAGGTTATCGCGAACATCTTGATGGCCCTCGTGGCGCTGATCCACATCTACATCGTGGTGCTGGAGATGTTCCTCTGGACAACACCGCGCGGCCGCAAGGCCTTCGGTCTCACGCCGGAGTTCGCCGAGGCGTCGAAGTCGCTCGCGGCGAACCAGGGCCTCTACAACGGCTTCCTGGCCGCCGGTCTCATCTACGCGCTCGTCCGGCAGGACTTCGGCGCGTCCGTGCTGTTCACCGTGTTCGTGATCGTCGCCGGCGTCTACGGCACGTTCACGGCGAGCCGGAAGATCTTCTTCGTGCAGGTGGTACCGGGCGTTCTGACGCTGCTCTTCGTGCTGCTCGCCCACTAGGGCGCACCCACGGCCCCTTGTCGGGGTCGTAGCCGTAGAGGTCGCCCTCGATCCGGGCGCGCGCGGGCCGCACCGCTCGTTCCGGAGCCGGTTCCGTCGCGGGCTTCGCGCGCTTCACAGGCTCGGGTTCGGGTTCCGGCTCGGGTTCGGGGTCCGGGGCCGCGGCGGGGGCGACCTCCTGGCGCACCGCGACGAGCGCGGCCAGCGCCGTCGTCACCGGCACCGCCGCGACCAGGCCGATGCTGCCGACGAGCGTCCGCACGATCTCCTGGGCGATCTGCTGCGCCGTGAGGATCTCGCCCATCGACCGCCCAGCCAGCGAGATCGCGAGCAGCAATGGCAGCGCCGCACCCGCGTAGGCCATGACGAGCGTGTTCACGACCGACGACATGTGGTCGCGGCCGATCCGCGACCCGGCGGCGAACAGCTCGCGCCAGGTCAGCCGGTCGTTGGCACGCCGCAGCTCCCACACCGCGCTGGTCTGCGTCACGGTCACGTCGTCGAGCACGCCCAGCGCGCCGATGATCGTGCCCGCGAGCAGCAGCCCGCGCGTGTCGATGTCGGTGCCCAGCACCGTGACGAGGTTGATCGTGTCCTCGTCGAGGCCGGTCAGCTGCGCCGCCCACGAGAACACCGCGCCCAGCACGCCGATCAGCACCAGGCTCACGAGCGTGCCGAGGACCGCCGTGGACGTTCTCGCGGAGACGCCGTGCGACAGGTACAGCACCACGAACATGATCAGCCCGGCGCCGACGACCGCCACCATCAGCGGGTTCTCGCCTGCCAGGATCGCCGGCAGCACGAACAGCACCAGCACCACAAAGCTCAGCAGCAGCGCACCGAGCGCCGCGAGCCCCTTCCACCGGCCCAGCAGCAGCACGGCGGCCGCGAACAGCACCGCCAGCAGCACGAGCGACCAGCCGCGCTGGAAGTCGACGATCTGGTACGACTCCGCCGCCTGCGGCCGACTGCCCGAATAGGACAGCACCACCTCGTCGCCGGTCTGGTAGCGCGGCGCACCCGCCCCGCGCAGGTTCGGGATCGTGACGCTCTGCCCGCTCGCGTCCCCGTCGGACATCCGCACGGTCACCGCGGTGCAGTTCTCCCCGCACACGCCGTCCTGCACGCCCGTGACGACCGCGTCCACCGGCTTCTGGTGCAGGCCGATCTGCGCGCCGGTGCGCTGTTCGTGCCCGAACGGGTAGAGCAGCAGGGCGCCGACCGCGGTCGCCAGCACCAACGGCACCAGCAGCCACGTCAGCAACGTCCGCACGCGCCGCGAGGCCGGTTCCGCTGAATGACTATGCCCGTGACCGTGACCCACGCGTGACATCCTGCCGCATCAGCCGTTCGACCACCGTGACGGCCGTGGCGAACCGGTCCTCGGTCACCTTCAGCCACTCGACGCCGCGCTGCGCCAGCTCGCGTTCGAACACGCCCGTCATCCACTCCCGCAGGTGCTCGCCGTCGCGCCAGCCGTCTTGTTCGAACGGAACACCGACGTGGTCGGTCAGCAGGTACAGGTGCGGCCGGGCGCCCTGGTGGACCTCCGGCCGGAAACCGAGGTAGCGCTCTCCCCAGACGGTCGCGGCGAACGCGTCGTTGTCCGCGATCACCAGCGGCGCCGTCTCGGCCCGGATGCGGCGTTCCTGCTCGCGCGCCACGTCGTCGAAGTCGCCCAGCGTCCACACCAGGTCGTCCACAGTGGCCGCAGGGTTGAACGCCCGTGCGGCGCTGAGCTTGTGCTCGGTGTGCTCGCGGCCGTACTCGGGCACCCAGGGCGCCCCGAAGTGCTCGGCCAGCTGCCTCGACAGGGTGGTCGTGCCGGTGCTCTCCGCGCCCAGGACGACGACGCGGCGGGCCAGGCCGCGCTGGGTGGCGGGGGAGAGGTGGTGCCAGTTGCCGAGCGGGTCCGCGCGCACCGCGGTGCCCGACACGGCGTGCGTGGTGCGGTCGAGGTCCACCAGGACGTGCTCGGCACCGAGCCGGCGCGCCAGCTCCTCGCCGTACTTCTCGCTGGAGAACACGACGTCGACCGGAGCCCCGCCGGGTTCCCCGTCGGCGATGGCGCGTCTGGCCAGCACCGCCTTGGCGAGCTCGACGTGCAGCGACCAGACGTGGTCGTCGTCGAAGTCCATGGGGTGGTCGTCCAGGTCGCCGACAACGCGTACACCGTCGGTATACCGGTGGCGTTCGGTCATCCACTCCACCCGGTGTGCGAGCGGTATGGCCTCTGTGGACGCCGCGAGCACCGTGACCGTGGTGCGCTCGCTGCGGGCCGCCGCCGTCTCGACCAGGTGGTGGTGGCCGTTGTGCGGTGGGTAGAACTTGCCCAGCACGAGCGCGTGGCGGAACTCCTTCACGCGGGCACCTCGCTCTTCAGGTCCTTCGACCAGCTCCGCAACCCCAGCACGCACAGCACCATGAACCCCACGTACAACACCGCCGTCAGGTACAGCTCCTTGTACGCGTACAGCGGCACGTAGACGACGTCGGCCGCGATCCACAGCCACCAGCTCTCGACCTTCTTGCGCGCCTGCCCCCAGGTGGCGAGCAACGACAGGACGGTCGTGACGGCGTCCCAGAACGGCACCGTCGACTGCGTGAAACTGATGAGAACCCAGTGCAGCAGAGCGGTTCCTGCGACTCCTGTGACTGCGAGGGCGATCCACTGGTTCATGGTCGTGCGGCTGACTTCCAACGTGCTGTGCCGCTCCCCGCCGCGCACCCACGCCCACCACCCGTAGACCGCCAGCGCCATGAAGACGACCTGCAGCCCGGAGTCCGCGTAGAGCCCGCTTCCCCAGAACAGCACCAAGAACGCGATGTTGTTGGCGATCCCGATGGGCCAGTTCCACGGGTTCTGGCGGGCGACCAGCCACACGCACAGTGCTCCGGTGACGAAGCCTGCAACCTCAATGGGTGACACGTGCTCTCCTTGACCGCTGTTCGAACATGTGTTCGAATCGAGGTGTGCGATGGGACGGGCAGAAACTCGAGGCAGAGCCGCAACAGGCACTACCGGGGCTACCGGGACTGGTGCGCAGCGTACGAACTCCTGAGTTCGCGGACGTGGTGTTCCACGAGGTCCGCGCCAAATCCGTGCTGAACGGGATACCGGGTTCGTCGTTGCCCTTCTCGTGGACCGTCAACCCGTACCGGGGGTGTTCGCACGCTTGCACCTACTGCATGGCCGGTGACACGCCGATCCTCATGGCGGACGGGCGCACCAGGCCGTTGTCCGAGCTGCGCGAGGGCGACCAGATCTACGGCACCGAGCTCGTCGGCAACTACCGGCGCTACAAGCTCACGACCGTGCTGGCGCACTGGGAGACCGAGAAGGTCGCGTACCGCCTGACGCTGGAGGACGGCACGTCGGTCGTCGCCTCGGGCGACCACCGGTTCCTGACCGACCGCGGCTGGAAGCACGTGACCGGCGAGACCGCCGGCACCGGGCGCCGCCCGCACCTCACCACCGGCAACAAGCTCATGGGCACGGGGGCCTTCGTCGAGCAGCCCACCGTGACCGACGACTACCGCCGCGGCTACCTGCGCGGCATGGTCGAGGACGAGCACGAGTTCCGCATCCCCCTGGCCGACATCGAGGCCATGGACCGCACCCGCGAGTACCTCGACTACTTCGGTGTGCGAGAAGGGAGGGGATTTCTGCACCAGGTGCGCGAACTAGCGCACTGGCAGATAGCGCCGAACCCCGACTGGCTCAAGGGATTCCTCGCGGGTGCGTTCGACTACCTCGGCACCTGCTCGCGCAGCATCTTGCGCATGTCCACCCGCAACGCCACCGTCGTCGAGGCGATCTGCCTGGCGCTCAAGCACTTCCACTTCGACTTCGCGATCGAGGAGCTGCGCCGCCGCCGCGGCGTGCGGGTCGTGCGCCTGCGCGGCGGCCTGCGCGAGAACCTGCGGTTCTTCCACCTCGTCGACCCGGCGATCACCCGCAAGCGCGACATCGACGGCGTCGCGATCAAGTCGCAGCAACCACTCGGCGTCGTGGCCGTCGAGGAGCTCGGCGAGATGCCGCTCTACGACATCACCACCGGCACCGGTGACTTCATCGCCAACGGCGTCGTGTCGCACAACTGCTTCGCCCGCAAGACGCACTCCTACCTCGACCTAGACAGCGGCACCGACTTCGACAGCCAGCTGGTCGTGAAGGTCAACGCCCCCGAGGTGCTGTCCCGGCAGCTGCGGTCCCCGAAGTGGAAGCAGGAGCACGTCGCACTGGGCACCAACACCGACCCGTACCAGCGCGCGGAGGGCCGGTACGCCTTGATGCCAGGGATCATCGAGGCGCTGACCGCGTCCCGCACGCCCTTCTCGATCCTGACGAAGGGCACCCTCCTGGCCCGCGACCTCCCCCTGCTGGTCGCGGCATCGGAGGTGGTGCCGGTCGGCATCGGCGTGTCGCTCGCGTTGCTGGACCGCGACCTGCACCGGTCCCTCGAACCCGGCACGCCGACGCCGGCCGCGCGCCTCGACCTCGTGCGCAAGGTGCGGGAGGCCGGGCTGCCGTGCGGTGTGTTCGTGGCCCCGGTGCTGCCGGAGCTGACGGACTCGGTGGAACAGCTGGACTTCCTGCTGGAGCAGATCGCCGACGCCGGCGCCACCGGCGTGACCGTGCTGCCGCTGCACCTGCGTCCGGGCGCTCGCGAGTGGTTCGCGGCCTGGTTGCGGCGCGAACACCCGGACCTGATCGAGACGTACCGGCACCTGTACGGCAACGGGTCCTATGTGGACCGCGGCTACCGCAGGCGGCTGACCGCGCGCGTGACGCCGTTGATCGAGAAGCACGGCCTGGCGCCCCGCGGTCGTGCCGCGGACGCCGTCACCGGGGTGCCCGGTGACGACGACGGCGTGTGGCCCGACGGCAGCCTGCCGGTGGGTGTGCCGGTGCCGCGCGTGGACCAGGACCAGCTCACCCTGCTCTGATCCTGTTTTGACCTCTGTTTGACAGCTTTGTGGACGCACCCTCTTCCCCAGGGTGGTCCTCTCCTCGCTCCGGCTCAGGCCGGCTCGACCGTTCGGACGCCCCAAGGTTCCCGCAGATGTACTGCGTGGCGGGCGCCGATGTCGCCCGCCACGCCGTTCCCCCGACCGTTGCTCCGGCCGGTGGCTAGGCCCACCCGCCCTGGACCATGGTCTGGAACTTCCACTCGTCGCCGACCTTCACCAGCAGGTCGCCGTACCGCACCACGGCCCCGTTGATCGTGCCGTCGGTGATCACGAACACCAGGTTGTCGTTGATGAAGTGCGGCGTCCTGGTCGACTCCATCTGCACCTCACCGCCCCCGACCTGCGCGCCCATCTCCTGGATGAACCGCTCGCGGTCCCACGTCACCGCGGACCCGTCGGTGACCGTGTTGATGGGGAACAGGGCCATGTCGGCCATCTTCTCGACCTCACCCGCGACGGCGAGCGCGTCCCACCGCGTGAACCAGTCCTGCACCTCTTCGTACGACATACCGTACATTGTACGGACTGTTTCCGCGTTCGTCGAACGCCTCGCATTTCCGCTGCTCATGTGTGGTCTCGTCACTCCGACGGGTGAAGCTTGTCCGGATTCACGCCTGCGCCCGTCTTCTTCATGTCCGGATCTGCTCCCCGCCCTCCCCCGCAAGGAGGAAACGCGGGTGGGGGCGGCAGTTGTGGAAGAACGGAGGTGGGGTGAGGACATTTACAAGCAGGCTTGACTGTTTGTTTGTGGCCCGGAACACTCGGACCCGTGGAGACGAGGCAGCGGCAAGCCGACCGCACCCGCGAGACCAAGCGGAAGCTGATGGAGGCCACCGTCGAGTGCCTGGTCGAGCACGGCTGGTCCGGCACCACGACCACGGTGGTCGCCGAACGCGCCGGCGTGTCCCGCGGCGCCCAGCTGCACCACTTCCGCACCCGCGGCGAGCTGGTGGCGGCGGCGGTCGAGCACGTGGGCGCGGAAAGCGTCGAGGCGCTGAAGAGCCGGGCGGCCGTCGCCGAGAAGAGCACGCACGCGGTGGTGGAGCTGATCGCGGACTTCCACGCGAGCGACCTGTTCACCGCGGCCCTCGAACTGTGGGTGGCCGCGCGAACGGACCCCGAGCTGCGCGAGCAGGTGCTCCAGCTGCAGGCGCGGCTGGGCCGCGAGGTCTACGGCCTGGCACTGGAACTGCTCGACGCCGACGACACCAAGCCGGGCGTGAAGGACGCCGTGCAGGCAACCCTGGACCTGGTCCGCGGCCTGGCACTGGCGAACCAGCTCGGCGACGACACCAAACGGCGTGCCCACGTCGTGCGGTACTGGGCGAGGATGCTGGAGGAGCAGCTGTGATCACGGAACTGCTGGCCGACCTCGACGCCGAGTCGCGTGAGCTCGACGAGCTCGTGACGAGGCACGCAGACTGGACCACGCCGACACCGGCCGAGGGCTGGACCGTCGGCCACCAGATCGGCCATCTCATGTGGACGGACAAGGCCGCGGTCCTCGCGATCACGGACCCGGAGGCGTTCCAGGCGCAACCCCTGACCCCGGACATCGTCGACCGCACCGCGGCCGAGGCGGCGGCCCTGCCGGACCTGCTGGACCTGTGGCGCGACAGCCGCCGCGCACTGCGGGAGCACCTCGCCGCAGCCGGCGGCAAGATCGTGTGGTTCGGCCCGCCGATGAGCCCCGCCTCGATGGCGACCGCGCGGATCATGGAGACCTGGGCGCACGGCCAGGACGTGTTCGACGGCCTGGGCGTCACCCGCGAACCGACCGCGCGCATCCGGCACGTCTGCCACATCGGCGTGCGCACCATGGGCTTCGCCTTCCTGCTCAACGGCAAGGCCACCCCCGAGCAGGAGGTGCGCGTCGAGCTCGAAGGGCCGGGCGGCGAGGTGTGGACGTGGGGCCCGCAGGACGCGGAGAACCGGATCACGGGGCCGGCGCTGGACTTCGCGTTCCTGGTGACGCAGCGGCGCAACCGCGAGCAGCTGAAGATCGAGGCCGTCGGGCCGGTGGCGCAGGAGTGGGTGCCGATCGCGCAGGCGTTCGCCGGGCCGCCCGGAGGCGGGCGGTGAGCGCTGGGACGCGAGCGGGGATGGAGAACGCGGGCAGGTTGGCGGGTTCTGCGAACGCGGACAGGCGCGGGGCTGTGGGGCGTGTGGACGTGTGCGGGTCGGTGAGACCGGCGGGCGCGCACGGGCGCAGGTCGCACGATCTCGGCAACGCGAGCGGGCTCGGCAACGTGAGCGGGCTCGGCAACGCGCGCGGATGCGGCAACACAAGGCGGCGCGGCAACGCACAAAGTCAAGCCCCCCAGGCGGCCACCCGGTGATCCGCATCGGCAACGCCTCCGGTTTCTACGGTGACCGCCTGTCCGCGGTCCGCGAACAGCTGGAAGGCGGTCACCTCGACGTCCTGACTGGCGACTACCTCGCCGAGCTCACCATGCTGATCCTCGGCCGCGACCGCGTGAAGAACGCGGAGCTGGGCTACGCCAAGACGTTCCTGCGGCAGATGGAGGACTGCCTGGCGCTCGCCCTCGACCGGGGCGTCAAGGTCGTCACCAACGCCGGCGGGCTCAACCCGGAAAGCTTGGCGCGCAAGCTCAAGAACCTCGCACCGGACACCATGGTCGGGTACGTCACCGGCGACGACCTCAAGGACCGGTTCCCGGAGGCGTTGACCGCCAACGCCTACCTGGGTGCCTGGGAGATCGCCGACTGCTTGACGCAGGGTGCGCAGGTCGTGGTCACCGGCCGGGTCACGGACGCGAGCCTCGTCGTGGGGCCGGCCGCGGCGCACTTCGGGTGGGGGCGCGGCGACTGGGACCGGCTCGCCGGCGCCACCGTCGCCGGGCACGTGCTGGAGTGCGGCACGCAGGCCACCGGCGGCAACTACTCGTTCTTCACCGAGATCGACGCGACGCACCCCGGCTTTCCCATCGCCGAGGTGCGCGAGGACGGCAGCAGCCTGATCACCAAGCACGACGGCACGGGCGGTGCGGTCACCGTGGACACCGTCACGGCCCAGCTGCTCTACGAGATCGGCGCGCCGCAGTACCTCGGGCCGGACGTCACCACGCACTTCGACACCGTCCGGCTCCAGGAAACCCCGCGCGGTGTCGAGATCAGCGGCACCAGGGGCAGCCCTCCGCCGGACACGCTCAAGGTGTGCCTCAACACGCTCGGCGGGTTCCGCAACGGCACCACGTTCGTCCTCACCGGACTCGACGTCGAGCAGAAGGCGGAGCTGGTCAGGGAACAGCTGCACCGGCGGATCGGCGAGCAGGACCTCACCTGGACGCTGGCCAGGACCGACCGGCCCGACGCCGCCACCGAGGAGCAGGCCAGCGCGCTCCTGCACGTCGTGGTCAAGACCGCGGACCCGAAGCGGGCCAAGGCGTTCAGCCGGGCGGCGGTCGAGCTCGCGCTGGGCAGCTACCCCGGCTTCCACGTCACGGCGCCGCCGAGCGACGGCACGCCGTTCGGCGTCTACCGGGCCGCGTACGTGCACCGCGGCGAGGTCAGCCCGAAGGCGGTGATCCTGTGAAACGGCCACTGGGCACCATCGCCGGCGCCCGCAGCGGAGACAAGGGCGGCGACGCCAACATCGGTGTGTGGGTGCGCACGGAAGCGCAGTACGCGTGGCTGGCGGAAACGCTCACCGCGGACCGGCTCAAGGAGCTGCTGCCCGAGGCCGGTGCGGTCACGCGGTACGAGCTGGCGAACCTCAAGGCGCTCAACTTCGTGCTGCACGGCCTGCTCGGCGAGGGCGTGGCCAGCGGCACCCGGTTCGACCCGCAGGCCAAGGCCCTGGGCGAGTGGTTGCGCAGCAGGGAAGTCGAGATCCCGGAGGAGCTCCTGTGATCACGAAGGACCTGTACGAGCGGAAGGAGCTCAGGGAGCTCGTCCGCGACTTCACGCGCAAGGAGGTCGTGCCGCACCTCGACCGGTGGGAGCGCGACGGCGAGGTCCCGCGCGAGCTGCACCGCAAGGCGGCGGAGCTCGGCCTGCTCGGCATCGGGTTCGAGCACGGCGACCTGCTCGACTCGGTCGTGCTCACCGAGGAGATCATCCAGAACGGCGGCTCCTCGGGGTTGATGGCGGCGTTGTTCACGCTCGGCATCGCGATCCCGCACATCTGGCAGTCGCGCAACGAAGACCTGATCGAACGGTTCGCGCGGCCCGCCATCCGCGGCGAGAAGATCGGCAGCCTCGCCGTCACCGAACCCAGCGCCGGGTCGGACGTCGCCGCGATCACGACCCGCGCGGTCAGGGACGGTGACCACTACGTCGTCAACGGCGCCAAGACGTTCATCACCTCCGGGTGCCGCGCGGACTTCGTCACGACCGCCGTGCGCACCGGCGGCGAGGGCTACCAGGGCATCTCGCTGCTCGTGGTCGAGGACGGGTTCACCCGCCGCAGGCTCGACAAGATGGGCTGGCACTGCAGCGACACCGCCGAGCTGCACTTCGACGACGTGCGGGTACCGGTGGCGAACCTGGTCGGCGAGGAGAACCAGGGGTTCGCGCTGATCATGCAGCAGTTCCAGGTCGAACGCGTCACCATGGCGGTCGAGGCCTACGCCACGGCCCAGCGCGCCCTCGACCTCACCGTCGAATGGGTGCGCAACCGCACGACGTTCGGCAAACCGCTCATCAAGAACCAGGTGGTGCGGCACAAGCTCGCCCACATGGCGCAGGAGGTCGAGCTGGCGCGGACCTACACGCGCGAGGTCGCGGCCAGGGTCGACCGCGGCGAGGACTGCGTCACCGAGGTCTGCTTCGCGAAGAACGCCGCCGTCGACGCGTGCGCCGAGGTCGTCGACGAGGCCGTGCAGCTGCACGGCGGCATGGGCTACATGCGGGAGTCCGAAGTGGAGCGCCACTACCGGGACGCCCGCATCCTCGGCATCGGGGGAGGTGCGAGCGAGGTGATGACCGAGCTCGCGGCACGACGATTGGGGTTCGCCTGATGGGCAACAGGGAGGCGCTGCTCGCGAAGATCGCGCAGCTGGACGCCGAGCACGCCAAAGCGCTCGCCGGAGGTGGGCCGAAGTACGTCGAACGGCACCACCGGCGCGGCAAGCTCCTCGCACGCGAACGCGTCGAGCTGCTCCTCGACGAGGACAGCCCGTTCCTGGAGCTGTCACCGCTCGCGGCCTGGGGCACCGACTTCCCCGTCGGCGCGTCCGTGGTCACCGGCATCGGCCGGGTCGAGGGCGTCGAGTGCGTGGTCGTCGCCAACGACCCGACCGTGCGCGGCGGGTCCAGCAACCCGTACACGTTGCGCAAGAGCCTGCGGGCCAACGACATCGCACTGCAGAACCGGCTGCCGGTGGTCAGCCTCGTCGAGTCCGGCGGTGCCGACCTGCCGACGCAGAGCGAGATCTTCATCCCCGGCGGCCGGGCGTTCCGCGACCTCACCCGGCTGAGCGCGGCCGGAGTTCCCACGATCACCGCGGTCTTCGGCAACGCCACGGCCGGCGGCGCGTACGTGCCGGGCCTGTCCGACTACGTGATCATGGTCAAGGACCGCTCCAAGGTGTTCCTCGGCGGCCCGCCGCTGGTCAAGATGGCCACCGGGGAGGACGCGGACGACGAGTCGCTCGGCGGCGCCACCATGCACGGCACCACGTCCGGGCTCGCCGACTTCGTGGCAGAGGACGAGGTCGACGCGATCCGCCTCGCCCGCCGCGTCGTCGCCCGCCTCAACTGGCGCAAGCAGGGACCGGAACCGGCCGCCGTCGTCGAACCCCTGTACGACGCCGACAGCATCCTCGACCTCGTCTCCGAGGACCAGCGCGTCCCGTTCGACCCGCGCGAGGTCATCGCCCGGCTCGTCGACGGCTCGCAGTTCGACGAGTTCAAACCGCTGTACGGCACCAGCCTCGTCACCGGCTGGGCGCGCGTGCACGGCTACCCGGTCGGCATCCTCGCCAACGCCCGCGGCGTGCTCTTCAGCGAGGAGTCGCAGAAAGCCACCCAGTTCATCCAGCTCGCCAACCAGAGCGACACGCCGCTGGTCTTCCTGCAGAACACCACGGGCTACATGGTCGGCGCCCAGTACGAGCAGGGCGGCATCGTCAAGCACGGCTCGATGATGATCAACGCGGTGTCCAACAGCCGGGTCCCGCACCTCACCATCACCATGGGCGCCAGCTACGGCGCGGGCAACTACGGCATGTGCGGCCGCGCCTACGACCCGCGGTTCCTGTTCACCTGGCCCAACGCCAAGTCCGCCGTCATGGGCCCCGCCCAGCTCGCCGGCGTGCTGTCGATCGTGGGACGGCAGGCCGCGATCGCGAAGGGCCAGGAGTACGACGAGGAGCACGACGCCGCCATGCGCACCATGGTGGAAGCGCAGATCGAGGAGCAGTCCCTCGCACCGTTCCTGTCCGGCAAGCTCTACGACGACGGCGTGATCGACCCGCGCGACACCAGGACCGTGCTCGGCATCTGCCTCTCCGCTGTCCACAGCGGACCGATCAGGGGCGCCGACGGCTTCGGCGTCTTCCGGATGTGATGACCCCAGTGATCAAGACGCTCCTCATCGCCAACCGCGGCGAGATCGCCCGCCGCATCATCCGGACCTGCCGCGCCCACGGCATCCGCACCGTCGCGGTGTTCTCCGACCCCGACGCCGGCGCACCGCACGTGCGGGAGGCCGACCTCGCGGTCAACCTGCCCGGCGCGGCACCCGCCGACACCTACCTGCGGGCCGGCCTGCTCGTCGAGGCCGCGCTGAAGGCGGGCGCCGACGCCGTCCACCCCGGCTACGGCTTCCTCAGCGAGAACGCCGGCTTCGCACGCGAGGTCCAGCGGGCCGGCCTCACCTGGGTGGGCCCGGCACCGGACGCCATCGAGGCCATGGGCTCGAAGGTCGCCGCGAAGAAGCGCATGGCGGCCGCGGGCGTGCCCACGCTGCCCGAGCTCGACCCGGACACCGTCACCGAGTTCCCGGTGCTCATCAAGGCCTCGGCCGGCGGCGGCGGGCGCGGCATGCGGGTCGTGCGCGGGAAAGCGGAGCTCGCGGACGCGCTCGCCAGTGCGCGCCGCGAGGCCGAGTCGGCGTTCGGCGACCCCACCGTGTTCTGCGAGCCGCTGCTCGAACACGCGCGCCACGTCGAGGTGCAGGTCCTCGCCGACACCCACGGCACCGTGTGGGCGCTCGGGGAACGCGAGTGCTCCATCCAGCGCCGCCACCAGAAGATCGTCGAGGAGTCCCCGAGCCCCGCGGTCGGCGACGACGTCCGCGAACGCCTGTTCGCCGCCGCCGTGGCCGCCGCCGAGTCGATCGGCTACGTCGGCGCGGGCACCGTCGAGTTCATGCTGAAGGGCACCGACTTCCACTTCCTGGAGGTCAACACCCGGTTGCAGGTCGAGCACCCCGTCACCGAGCTGGTGCACGGCGTCGACCTGGTCGAGTGGCAGCTGCGCATCGCCGAGGGCGACCGGCTGCCCGAGCAGGCACCACCGCCGCGGGGGCACGCCATCGAGGTCCGCCTCTACGCCGAGGACCCCGCGCACGACTGGCGCCCCGCCAGCGGCACGCTGCACCGCTTCACCGTGCCCGGCGACGTCCGGCTCGACAGCGGCGTCGAGGACGGGTCGGTCGTCTCCGTGCACTACGACCCCATGCTGGCCAAGGTGATCGCGCACGCACCGACCCGCGCGGCCGCCGCCCGCAAGCTCGCGGCGGCGCTGGAGAACGCGCAGGTCCACGGCCTGGTCACGAACCGCGCGCTGCTCGTGAACGTCCTGCGGCACGACGCGTTCCTCGACGGCGACACGCACACCGGGTTCCTCACCGAGCACGACCTCACCAGAACCGTCGACCCGCACCCGTTCGCGCTCGCGGCGGCACTGGCGGGCGCGGCCACCCGCCGGATCGGCGCGCTGCCGCTGGGCTGGCGCAACGTTCGCTCGCAGCAGCCGAAGGCGAGGTTCCTCTTCGGCGACGAGCAGATCGAGGTCGAGTACGACCCGGCGCAGGCCACCGCGGACACCGTCATCCTCGACCTCGACGGCGTGCGCGTCCCGTTCCACGTCGCCCGGTACGGCGACACCGTCGAGGTCGACTCGCCGCGCGGGTCGGTGTCGCTGCGGGTCGTGCCGCGCTTCCCCGAACCCGAGACCGGGGTGGCCCCCGGTGCGACGGTCGCGCCGATGCCCGGCACGGTCGTCCGGGTGTCGGTGCGCCAGGGCGACCACGTGGCCGCGGGACAGGAGCTCCTGGTGCTGGAAGCCATGAAGATGGAACACCGGGTGCTCGCCGGCACCGCGGGCACCGTCACCGAACTCCTCGTCGAACGGGCGCAGCAGGTCAACGCCGGAGACGTCCTGGCCGTAGTGGAGGAACAGTGAGCTTCGTCGAGTCGCAGGAGCGGACCGCGCTGCGCAGGGCGGTCGCCGAGCTGGGCGGCAAGTACGGCACCGAGTACTTCGTCGCCAAGGCCCGCGCGGGGGAGAAGACCACCGAGCTGTGGCAGGAGGCAGGCAAGCTCGGCTACCTCGGCGTGGCCGTGCCCGAGGAGTACGGCGGCGGTGGCGGTGGCATCGGCGACCTCGCCGCGGTGTGCGAGGAGCTGGCCGCCGCCGGGTGCCCGTTGCTGCTCATGGTGGTCTCGCCGGCGATCTGCGCCACGGTGATCGCCCGGTTCGGCACCGATGAGCAGAAGGCCAAGTGGCTGCCCGGTTTCGCCGACGGCACGCTCAAGATGGCGTTCGCCATCACCGAACCCGACGCCGGGTCGAACGCGCACAAGCTGAAGACGAACGTCCGCCGCGACGGCGACGAGTGGGTCCTCAACGGCAGCAAGACCTACATCTCCGGCATCGACGAGGTCGACGCCGTCCTCGTGGTCTCCATCCAGGCCACCGGACCGGTGCTCGTGGTGGTGCCGGTGACCGCGGAGGGCTTCACCCACCACGAGATCGAGATGGACCTGCTGTCACCGGAGAAGCAGTTCACCCTCTTCTTCGACGACGTCCGGCTGCCCGCGGACGCCGTCGTCGGCGCACCCGACCAGGGCCTGCTCCAGGTCTTCGCCGGGCTCAACCCCGAACGGATCATGGGCGCGAGCATGGCCACCGGCTCGGCCCGGCTCGCCATGCGCAAAGCCGTCACCTACGCCCGCCAGCGCCAGGTGTGGGAGACGCCGATCGGCGCGCACCAGGGCCTCTCCCACCCGCTCGCGAAGATCCACATCGAGATCGAGCTGGCCCGGCTCATGACCCAGAAGGCCGCCGCGCTCTACGACAGCGGCCACGACCGGGAGGCCGGTGAGGCCGCGAACATGGCCAAGTACGCGGCGGGCGAAGCCGTGGCGGCAGCGGTGGACCAGGCGATCCAGACCCACGGTGGCAACGGCCTGACCGCCGAGTTCGGCCTCGCGTCGATGCTCGGCATGTCACGGCTCTCGCGGATCGCGCCGGTGTCGCGGGAGATGATCCTCAACTTCGTCGCGCAGAACTCGCTCAAGCTCCCGCGCTCCTACTGACAGACTGCGCCGTCATGGGGACCTTCACGACTTCAGACGGCATCACGCTCGCGTACCACCCGGCAGGCGGCACCGACCCGCTGGTCTGCCTGCCGGGTGGGCCGATGCAGCACTCCTCCTACCTCGGCGACCTCGGCGGGCTGCCGAACACGCTCGTCCTCGACCTGCGCGGCACCGGCGACTCGCAGGCCGCGCCCCCGCAGACCTACCGCGCCGACCGCCAGGTCGACGACGTGGAGGCGCTGCGCCGCCACCTCGGCCTCGACCGGCTCCGCCTGCTCGGCCACTCCGCGGGCGGCACCCTCGCGGTCCTCTACGCGCAGCGCTACCCGAGGCACGTCAAGCAGCTCGTCCTCGTCGCACCCAGCCCGCGGGTCGTCGGGCTCGACGTCACCGACGCCGACCGCCGCGAGGTCGCCGAGCAGCGCAGCGCGGAACCCTGGTTCGCCGAGGCGTTCGCCGCGTTCGAGGACATCTGGGCCGGCCGGCCGACGGCCGAGAACTTCGCGAAGATCGCGCCGTTCCACTACGGCCGCTGGGACGACGAGGCACGCGCGCTCGACGCCCACCCGAGCAACGACGAGGGTGCCGCGCAGTTCTACGCCGAGGGCGCCCTCGACCCCGAGCAGACCCGCAAGGCGCTCGCAACCCTCGACGTGCCAACGCTCCTCATCGCCGGCGAGTACGACGTCGCACTGCCACCGAAGTGCGCGCGCGCGTACGCGGACCTGTTCCCCAACGCCGAGCTGGTCGTGCAGCCCGGCGCCGGTCACTTCCCGTTCGCCGACGACCCCGCGGCGTTCTCCTCGGCCGTCACCGGCGCGGTCCAGCGCATCCCGTAGAGACCGGGCCCGAAGTCGAGCGCGGCGGCGTGCGCGTAGCCCCAGGCGTCCACCGGGGCCGGGCGCACGCCGCCGGACAATTCCACGCCCGCCGGACCCGACGCGAACTGTTCGCACACGGCGGGTGTCGCACCGACCGGGAATTTGATCTCCAGCACGTAGTCGTGCACCCGTTCGGCGAACCGCCGGAAATGCGTGTGCTCGGCCGTCGGACGTGGATAGACCAATTCGTACTCGATCGCGATGGACTCGTCGGCGCACAGCGGTTCGGGGAACAACAGCTCCGCGACGAGCACGCCGCTCGTGCGTTCCCGCGCGGTCCGCCCGACCCGGCACGACCGGATCGCGGTCAGCGCCGGCTGCGCCGAACCCGTCTCCTGGCACAGCACCCACCGGTCCACGCCGGCCTTCGTCGCCTGCATGACCTGCCGGGACCGCACCCCGCGCACCCCGCCGCACGGCGCGACGTCGACCCGGTCCTGCTGCGCGGTCAGCACCAGCCCCGACCCGTCCCAGGCCGCCCGCGGCGACACCTCCCGCCTGCGCGAACGACCCCGCGGCCGGGGCGGGCCCAGCAGCCGTGAGAGCGCTGTCCTGGGCAGCCCCAGCACGTCCTCCAGGTGCGCCAGCGCCCTCAGCGACTCCGGTCGCTCCGGCCGGCGGCGCCCCGACTGCCAGTAGCTCAGCGCCGTCACGCTGATCGGCGCGCCGCGCACCCGCAACCGGTGCTGCAGGCGTTCGAGGCTGAGTCCCCGCACCTGGATCGCGACCCTCAGCGCGTCCGCGAACGGACCCGTCACCAACAGGTCGGCGAGCTCCTCGCGCGGTGGGTAGATCGTGAGCATCACCCCTCCGTTCCCGGAGTCAAGCACGAGAGGTTATCGGCAGCAAAGGGCGCGCGGTACAGCCGATCGGCGGTTTTGCGGCCGATGGAAACTCGGCAAGTTCAGATCTCGGGCCTATTTCGCCGCCAATGGTCCCGGTCGGGTTCCGCACACCCCTGCGACGGACACGACGACCAGCTGAGTGCTGGTCCGGCACGTGCTGCCCCGGCCCGTTCCCGAGCCGTTCCCCGTTCTCCGCCCAGAAGAGAATCCCTGCTCCGAAAGGAAAACCGACTGTGAGAGCCCTGCTGGCAGTCGCCGCACTCACCGCCTCGGTCGTGGTCGTCCCGGCGGCCGCGGCCACCTCCTCCTACATCGTGGTGCTGAAGGACGGCGCCGTGTCCTCGTTCGCGGGCGAGGTGCAGCACCGGTACACCAGCGTCTTCACCGGGTACAGCGCCCGGCTGACCGCGCGGCAGCTGCGCGCGGTGCAGGCCGACCCGAACGTGTCCCACGTGGAGCGCGACGGACTGGTGCACGCCAACACCACCCAGCTCAACCCGCCGTGGGGCCTGGACCGCATCGACCAGCGGGCCCTGCCGCTCGACCAGCGCTACGAGTACACCAGCACCGGTGCGGGCGTGAACATCTACGTGATCGACACCGGCCTGCGGGTGACGCACACCGACTTCGGCGGGCGGGCGCGCAACGGCTGGGACACCGTCGACAACGACGCGGTCGCCCAGGACGACAACGGTCACGGCACGCACGTCGCCGGCATCGCCGCCGGCACGAAGCACGGCGTGGCCAAGCGCGCCACCGTGTGGGGCGTGCGGGTGCTCAACGGGTCGGGCTCCGGCACGATCTCCGGCGTGATCGCGGGCGTGGACTGGGTGACCCGCAACGCCGTGAAGCCGGCGGTGGCGAACATGTCGTTGGGCGGGAGCGCTTCCACGGCGCTCGACGACGCGGTGCGGCGTGCGATCGCGTCCGGTGTCTCGTTCACGGTCGCGGCCGGCGGCAGCAACACCGACCCGGCCAACTCCTCGCCGCAGCGCGTGTCCCAGGCGATCTGCGTGGGCGCGCTGACGCAGAACGACACCAGGTCCTCCTCGTCGAACTACGGTCCGCTCGTCGACATCTGGGCGGCGGGTGTGAGCGTCCCGTCGGCGTGGAACTCCAGTGACACGGCGACGAACACCCTGTCCGGCTCGTCGATGGCGGCACCGCACGCGGCCGGTGTGGCGGCGCGGTACCTGGAGCTCAACCGCGCGGCGACGCCCGCGCAGGTGGAGAGCGCGCTGGTTACCACGGGCACCCCGGGAACGCCACCCGTCACTCGTATCCTTTACTGGCCGCCGACGCTGTGAAGCGTGAATTGTTGGGCGGCACAAGGCCGTCTTAATCCATAGGACACCCTTGGCAGGGACCGGATCTCTCCCTAGCGTCGAAAGCGCTTCGTTCCCCTGCAAAGAACGGAATGCACATCATGACGCGAAAGATCCGGTTCCTGGCCGGTGCCGGCGCGGCGACGCTCGCCATGTCGGTCCTCATGGTTCCCAACGCCTCCGCCGCCGAGGGCGAGGTCCTCTCCCTCAACGCTCCCGAGAAGATCGCGGGCAGCTTCATCGTGAAGTTCAAGGAGGGCAAGGGCAACTCGCACGCGCTGGCGTCGCGGTTCGGTGCCAAGGTCGAGCGCGACTACACGAGCTTCGGCGGCTTCAACGTGAAGCTGACCGAGAAGCAGGCCAAGCGCCTGGCCGCCGACCCGACGGTCGAGTTCGTCGAGGCCGACCAGGTCATCCACACGCAGGCGACGCAGACGAACCCGCCGTCGTGGGGCTTGGACCGCATCGACCAGCGCAACCTGCCGCTGGACTCGTCCTACAGCTACACCTCGACCGGATCGGGCGTCACCGCGTACGTCATCGACACCGGCGTGCGCATCAGCCACTCCACCTTCGGCGGCCGCGCCTCGAACGGCCGTGACTTCGTCGAGAACGACAACGTCGCGCAGGACGGCAACGGCCACGGCACGCACGTCGCCGGCACCATCGCGGGCTCGCAGTACGGCGTCGCGAAGAACGCGAGGATCGTCGCCGTCCGCGTGCTCGACAACAACGGCTCCGGCACCCTCGCCGGTGTCGCCGCGGGCATCGACTGGGTCGGCGCCAACGCCGTCAAGCCCGCCGTGGCGAACATGTCGCTCGGTGGCGGTGCCAACGCCACCCTCGACGCCGCCACGCGCAACGCCATCGCCAAGGGCGTGACCTTCGCGGTCGCGGCCGGCAACTCCAACGCCAACGCGTCCGGCTTCTCCCCGGCCCGCGTGAGCGAGGCGATCACCGTCGGCGCCACCGAGCGCAACGACGCCCGCGCGTCGTACTCGAACTACGGTTCGCTGCTCGACATCTTCGCGCCGGGCTCGGCCATCACCTCGGCCTGGAACACCTCCGACAGCGCCACCAACACCATCTCGGGCACCTCGATGGCCACCCCGCACGTCGCGGGCGCCGCTGCCAGGTACCTGTCCACCAACCCGTCGGCCACGCCCGCCCAGGTCGCCTCGTACCTGGTCGCGCAGTCGACGCCGTCCAAGGTGACCAACCCGGGTTCGGGCTCGCCGAACCGCCTGCTGTACCTCGCGCCGAGCGCGTGAACCGGGTCCGGCCGGTGAGCCGGGCCGCGTGAACTGAGCTGTGAGGGAAGGGCCGCGACACAGGTCGCGGCCCTTTTCGGCTGCACAGGAGGGTTTTTCCCGGCCGCGGCCGAGTCACCCGCTCACCCCCTGCTGCTGATGCCGGTGGAGCGACGGCGTCAGCGCGTGCAGCAGGGCGGGCGCGGCCGGAACGCGGCCGGCGAAGATCAGCGCCGCGGGTGGACGGGCGCAGGCGCACGACCTGCGTGAAAATCTGTCGGTGCGGCCAGCTAGCCTTGACGGAAAAGCTGACTTCGTCTACAAGGAGCCACCACCGTGTTGCGCACGCACGAGGCCGGATCACTCCGGGCCGAGCACGCCGGGCAGTCCGTCACCCTCACCGGGTGGGTCGCTCGCCGGCGGGACCACGGCGGTGTCATCTTCATCGACCTCCGCGACGCCAGCGGGGTCGCCCAGGTCGTGTTCCGCGAGGGCGAGATGGCCGAGCGCGCGCACCGGCTGCGCAGCGAGTACGTCATCAAGGTCACCGGCGACGTGAGCAAGCGGCCCGACGGCAGCGAGAACCCCGAGCTGCCCACCGGTGCCATCGAGGTCTACGTGAGCGACCTCGAGGTCCTCAACGAGGCCGCGCCGCTGCCGTTCCAGGTCGAGAGCGACGTGGAGCCGGGCGAGGAGGCCCGCCTCAAGCACCGCTACCTCGACCTGCGCCGGTCCACCCCGGCCAAGTCCATCCGGCTGCGCAGCGAGGTCAGCCGCATCGCCCGCGAGGTGCTGCACGGCGAGAAGTTCGTCGAGGTCGAGACGCCGACCCTGACCCGCAGCACGCCCGAGGGCGCGCGCGACTTCCTGGTGCCCGCGCGGCTGCGACCGGGCAGCTGGTACGCGCTGCCGCAGTCGCCGCAGCTGTTCAAGCAGCTGCTCATGGTCGGCGGCCTGGAGCGCTACTACCAGATCGCCCGCTGCTACCGGGACGAGGACTTCCGCGCCGACCGGCAGCCGGAGTTCACCCAGCTCGACATCGAGATGAGCTTCGTCGAGCAGAACGACGTCATCGCGCTCACCGAGAAGCTGCTGGCCGCGATCTGGAAGGAGACCAAGGACGTCGAGCTGCCGCTGCCGTTCCGCCGGATCTCCTACGCCGAGGCCATGGCGAAGTACGGCTCGGACAAGCCCGACCTGCGCTTCGAGCTGGAGCTGACCGAGCTCACCGAGTACTTCAAGGACACGACGTTCCGCGTGTTCCAGGCGCCGTACGTGGGTGCCGTGGTCATGCCCGGTGGTGCCTCGCAGCCGCGCCGCACGCTCGACGGCTGGCAGGAGTTCGCCAAGCAGCGCGGCCACAAGGGGCTCGCGTACGTGCTGGTCGGCGAGGACGGCACGCTGGGAGGGCCGGTCGCGAAGAACCTGACCGACACCGAGCGCGACGGCCTGGCCAAGGCCGTGGGCGCCAACCCCGGCGACTGCATCTTCTTCGCCGCCGGTGAGGCCCGCGACGCCCGCGCCCTGCTCGGTGCCGCGCGTGTCGAGATCGCCACCCGCGTCGGCCTGATCGACGAGAACGCCTGGGCGTTCGCCTGGGTCGTCGACTTCCCGATGTTCGAGGCCGTCGACAAGCTGGAGGCCGGCGACGTCGCGGTCGGCGGCGGCAAGTGGACCGCGTTGCACCACGCGTTCACCTCGCCGACCCCGGAGTGGATCGACAACTTCGAGACCGACCCGGGCAACGCGCTGGCCTACGCCTACGACGTGATCCTCAACGGCAACGAGCTCGGTGGCGGCTCGATCCGTATCCACCGCGCCGACGTGCAGCAGCGGGCGTTCAACGTGATGGGCATCGGTGCCGAGGAGGCGCAGGAGAAGTTCGGCTTCCTGCTCGACGCGTTCAAGTACGGCGCCCCGCCCCACGGCGGCATCGCGCTCGGCTGGGACCGCCTCTGCATGCTGCTCGCGGGCGTCGACTCGATCCGCGAGGTCATCGCGTTCCCGAAGTCCGGCGGCGGTTTCGACCCGCTGACCGCGGCTCCGGCGCCGATCACCGCGCAGCAGCGCAAGGAAGCCGGCGTGGACGCGAAGCCCGACCAGAAGAGCTGAGCGGGATCGATTCCGCAGGAAGATCGTCCGGGAGGGCAACCTCCCGGACGATCACGCGCGTTTCCCACAACATGGGACCGGATCGCCTGAACGAGCGGCTACTTGATCGGTATTGACGCGACCGGCTCGAACGATCGGGTTGATCTGCCCGTACCGGGCAACGGAAGGTGTTTGCACACGTCCAGGGCTCGGAGGGGTGTTGTGGGAACGTGGGGACCGCGGTGAACCGGTGGTGGTGACCGCAACGGGGCCTGATCGGCGTCAGCCGGGCGCACGGGCATGGGGAGTAGGGTCGGAGGGGATGAGCGTGGAGATCACCGCGGGCCCTCCCGACACGACTTCACCGGAGATCGTCGAAGCCGTCGAGGCCGCCGAGCGGGTACTGACCAGGCGCTTGGGCGCACAGGTGCGCCTTGCGGACCCCGAGGCACTCGGGGGGACCGGCCGTTCCGTCGTCATCCGGGTCAGAGTGGCCTCCTCGCCGTTCTCGATGCCGCGCACGCTGGTGGTGAAGCGCTACCCGCCCGCCGCCGGTGACCGCGACCCGTGGGCGCACGAGGCCGTCAGCCACCAGCTGCTCACCGCGCTGCCCGCGGAGGAGCGCGCCACACCGGAGCTGTTCGCCCACGACGGCACGTCCCGGCTGGTCGTCCTGGAGGACCTGGGCCGGGCGCCGCGGCTGTCCGAGAAGCTGCACGGCAAGGACGCGCGGGTCGCCGAACGCGGCCTGTTGTCCTGGGCGCACGCCATGGGGCGGCTGCACGCCACGACGGCGGGCAGGGACGCGGACTTCGACGCGTTGATGCGCCGGGCCGGTGCGCAGTGCTGCCAGGACCCGATCGCGGTCGACGTGCACGCGGCGATCGCCGGGTTACCGGGGCTGCTGGAGACCGAGCTGGCCGTGGAGACCTCCGCGCACGCCGTCGAGTTCGCGGTCGCGGCGGCGAAGGCGTTCAGCACGTCGCGGCGCAGGGCGTTCAGCCCGTCCACGTCGTGCCCGGACAACCACCTGGTCACCTCGCGCGGCGTGCGGTTCGTCGACTTCGAGGGCGGCTGCGTCCGCGACATCGTCTTCGACGCGGCCAGCCTGCGGGTGCCGTTCCCGTCCTGCTGGTGCGGGTGGGGGCTGCCGCCGGGCATGTCCGAGGCCATGGTCGCCGCCTGGCGGGCCGAGGTGGGCTCGGTGTGGCCGGAGATGGATGACGACGCGGTGCTCTTACCCCGGCTGCTGCAGGCCCAGCTGCTGTGGGTGTGGCTCGCGACGTGGCGTGCGCTGTCCAAGCCCATGCCGAACGTCGTGAACGCCCCGCCGCGCAGCGTCGTGCTGGCGGGCCGGTGGGTGCGGCTGCGGGCCGACGCGCTGGTCCTCGGCGAGCAGACCGTCGCCTCGCACGCCGACGCCGTCATCGGGGCGCTGGCCGAGCGCTACGGGTCCGAGGTGCTCGAACTCCCGCTTTACCCGGCATTTCGCTGAACGGTTCCCGCACGGTCATCCCGGGCTCACCGGGCCGGTCGATCCTGGGGCACGTGCTGGTGCTTCTCGGTGACTCGACAGCGGTCGGGATCGGCGACCTCGTACCCGGCGGCTGGCGCGGCTTCGGCCCCCTGCTGTCGGCGGCCTACGAGCACAACGGCTACCGCAACCTCGCCGTCTCCGGTGCGCGGATCGCGGACGTGCGGCACCTGCAGCTGCCGCAGGCGCTGCGGCTCGCGCCGAAGGCCGCCGTCGTCATCGCCGGCGTCAACGACACGCTGCGCTCGGACTTCTCCGCCCGGCAGGCGCACTCCGACCTCGACCACGTCTGCCGCGAGCTGACCGCCGCCGGCTGTTCCGTGGTGACCGTGCGGTTCCACGACCAGGGCCGCGTGTTCACGCTGCCCGGCCGGCTGCGGCGGGTGCTGCGCGGCCGCATCGACGAGCTCAACCGGGTCGTCGACGTCGTCGTCGCCCGGCACGGCGTCCGCTGCGTCGACCTGCACGCGCTGCCCGGCGCGTACGAGCCGGGCACCTGGGCGGTCGACCGGCTGCACCCCTCCGAGCTGGGGCACCGCATGCTCGCGAAGGCCTTCGCGCACGAGCTGCGCGCGTGCGGCCACGCGTTCGGTGAGATCAGCCTCGACTGCTCCGGCGGGCGCGAGCTGACCGTCTGGCACCACGTGGCGTGGCTGCTGCTCAAGGGCGTCCCGTGGGTGTTCCGGCGCGGCGCCGACCTGCTGCCGCTGCTGTGGAACGAGACCTCAGCCGCGCAGCGAGACGGTGAACGTGGTCTGCCCTGGGACGCTCTGCACGGACACCTCGCCGTCATGGGCGCCGACGACGGCGGCCACGATGGACAGCCCCAGCCCCGTGCTGCCGGCGGCGCGTGACCGGGAGCTGTCGCCGCGCGCGAACCGCTCGAACACCTTCAGCCCCTCGGGGATGCCCGGCCCGTCGTCGGTGACGGTCAGCTCCACCTGTCCGTTGTGGACGGACAGGCCGGTCGTGACCGTCGTGCCGGGCGGGGTGTGCGTGCGCGCGTTGGACAACAGGTTGCCGAGCACCTGGTGCAACCGCTGCACGTCGCCGATGACCGTCACCGGTTCGTCGGGCACGGCGATCTTCCAGCTGTGGTCCGCGGAGGAGATGCGGGCGTCACCGACCACGTCCAGCACGAGCCGGGTGAGGTCGACCTCCGCGCGTTCCAGCGGCCGGCCGTCGTCGAGGCGGGCCAGCAGCAGCATGTCCTCCACCAGCGACGTCATCCGCACCGCCTCGGACTCCACCCGGCTCATCGCGTGCGCGACCCGCGGGCTGAGCTCCTCGCCGGAGCGCCGGGTCAGCTCGGCGTACCCGCGGATCGCGGCCAGCGGCGTGCGCAGCTCGTGCGAAGCGTCCGCGACGAACCTGCGCACGCGCGTCTCGCTGTCGTGGCGGGCTTTCAGCGCGGCACCGACGTGGCCGAGCATCCGGTTGAACGCGAGCCCGACCTTGCCGACCTCGGTGTCCGGGTCGGTTTCCGGCACGCGTTCGGCGAGCGCGACCTCACCGGAGTGCAGCGGCAGCTCGGCGACACGGGCCGCGGTGGCGGCGACCCGGTCCAGCGGCACGAGCGCGCGCCGGACGATCCGCTGGCCGGCCAGCGCCGCCGCGGCCACCCCGGCCGCCGTCAACGCCACCAGCAGCCACACCATCCGCCACACGACGTCGTCCACCGGACCCGACGGCAGGCCCTTGATCTGTGCCGGTCCGACGTTGACGCGGAACGTGCCCTTGTCGCCCATGTCCACGGTGTGGTCGCCGGGACCCAGTCCGGTCAGCTGCCGTCGCTCGTGGTCCGTCATGGGCAACGTGCGCGTGCCGGGCAGCTCGATCGTGCCCTCCACGCCGCCTTCGGTGACGCGCGCGTTGATGCCCCGGGCCCGCTGGCCGACCGCCGGTTGCACCATCTCCCGGACCTGGCGGTCGAGGTCGTGCGTGAGGAACCCGTGCAGTGCCGGCACCGCGACCGCGCCCGTGCCGACCGACAGCGCCAGCAGCACCGCGACCTGGCCGGCGATCAGCTTGCCCCGCAACGTCTTCGGCCACGGCGCGCGCGGGCGGCCGTCGCTACGCCGCGGGCTTGAGGACATAGCCCGCGCCCCGCACGGTGTGGATCATCGGCGCCCGTCCGGCGTCGATCTTCTTGCGCAGGTAGGAGATGTACAGCTCGACGATGTTCGCCTGGCCGCCGAAGTCGTAGCTCCACACCCGGTCGAGGATCTGCGCCTTGCTGAGCACCCGCCGCGGGTTGCTCATCAGGTACCGCAACAGCTCGAACTCGGTCGCCGTCAACGAGACGTGCTCACCCGCCCGCGTCACCTCGCGCGTGTCCTCGTTCAACACCAGATCGCCGACAACGAGCCGTGCGCCCGCGTCCTCCTCCGTGACACCGGTGCGCCGCATGAGTGCACGCAACCGAAGCACGACCTCTTCGAGGGAGAACGGCTTCGTCACGTAGTCGTCGCCACCGGCCGTGAGCCCCGTGATGCGGTCCTCCACGGCGTCCCGCGCGGTCAGGAACAGCACCGGCAGGGCCGGCTGCTCGGCCCGCATCCGCCGCAGCACCTCGTACCCGTCGAAGTCGGGCAGCATCACGTCCAGCACCACCGCGTCCGGCCGGAACTCCCGTGCCGTGCGGACCGCCGTCGTGCCGTCGAGCGCCGTGCGCACGTCCCACTTCTCCATGCGCAGCGCCATCGTCATCAGCTCGGCCAGTGTGGACTCGTCGTCCACCACGAGCACCCGCACGGGCTGCCCGTCCGGCCGGCGGAGTTCGGCTTCCATCGCGCGCATGGCTCCCATCGTGACCGGTCATCCTGTGTACCGCCTGTGAGACCGTCCACCGTTCGGGCGATCAGCAGTTACGTCAATTGTGAGCAGCTATGTTCGGTCGGGGGACCCGACGACCGCCCGGAGGTGAGCGTCCTGCGCACGTTCACGCTGACGGTGATGGGGACGACCGATCTGCACGGCAACCTCTTCAACTGGGACTACTACCGCGACCGGGAGTACGACGACTTCGCGCACGACGACGTCGGGCTCGCGAAGATCTCGACGCTGGTGGCCGGCGTGCGCGCCGAGGTGGGCCGGCACCGCACGTTGTTGTTGGACGCGGGCGACACGATCCAGGGCACGCCGCTGGCCTACTACTACGCCAAGGTCGAGCCGATCACCCGCACGCACGTGCACCCGATGGCGGCCGCGATGAACGCCATCGGCTACACGGCCGCGGTGCTGGGCAACCACGAGTTCAACTACGGCCTCGACGTGCTGCGGATGTTCGAACGGCAGCTGGACTTCCCGCTGCTCGGGGCGAACGCGGTCGACGTCGCGACCGGGCTGCCCGCCTTCCCGCCGTACGTGGTGAAGACGGTGTGGCGCACCGGTGGCCCGCCGTTGCGGGTGGGCGTCCTCGGGCTCACCAACCCCGGTATCGCGGTGTGGGACAAGGTGCACGTCGAGGGCGTGCTGACGTTCCCGGGGCTGGTGGAGCAGGCGCTGCGCTGGGTGCCGGAGGTGCGGCGCCAGTCCGACCTGGTGGTGCTGGTGGCGCACTCGGGTGCGGACCTGTCGTCGTCGCTGGGCGACCAGGTGCCGTTCCCGGAGAACTGCGCGGAGCTGGTCGCGGAGACCGTGCCGGGCATTGACGCGATCCTGGTGGGACACGCGCACGTCGAGATCCCGCAGCGGTTCGTGAGGAACAGGGTGACCGGGCAGCGGGTGCTGCTGACCGAGCCGCTGTACTGGGGCAAGCGGTTGTCGGTGCTGGAGTTCGACCTGGAGCACGACGGCGGCTGGCACCTGACCGGGTCGCGGTCCTCCGTGCTGGTGTCGGCGTCGGTGCCGGAGGACCCGCGGATCGTGCGGCTGCTGCGGCACGACCACGAGAAGGTCGTGCACCACGTCAACGGGCGGATCGGCACCTGCCGGGCCGCGATGTCGGCGGCGCGGTCGCGGTTCGAGGACACGCCCGCACTGCGGTTCATCAACCACGTGCAGGCGCTGGAGCTCAAGAAGTCCACGTCGCTGCCGGTGCTGTCGCTGTGCGCGCCGTTCAACCGCGGCGCGGCGATCCCGGCCGGCGAGGTGTCCATCCGCGACGTCGCCGGGCTGTACATCTTCGACAACACGCTCGTGGGCGTGCGGCTGACCGGCGCGCAGCTGCGCGACTTCCTGGAGGAGTCGGCGCGCTACTTCCGCCAGGTCACCGCCGCGGGGCCGTTCACGCCCGAGGAGGTGTCGGCCGACGTGCCCGACTACAACTTCGACATCGCCCACGGCCTGGACGCCCCGCTGACCTACGACGTCGACATCGCCCGACCGGCCGGTTCGCGCATCACGAACCTGTCCTACGGCGGGGTGCCGGTGGCCGGTGACGAGGAGTTCGCGGTCGCGGTGAACAACTACCGGCAGGCGGGCGGCGGCGACTTCCCGCACATCGCGACCGCCCCGGTGCTGCTCGACCGGCGGCAGGAGATCCGGCAGCTGCTGATCGACTGGGTGAAGGCCGCGGGCGTGCTCGACCCCGCCGACTTCACCCGCACCGACTGGCGGCTCGTGGCCGGCGGCCACCCCGTCGTGATTTCCACGACCGGGTGAATTCTCCGGCGCGTCCTGGGCCTTTCACCGCAGGCGGTGGCAACCGGACGGCCGGATGGGATAGGCCAGACGCGTGCAGTTGCCGCAGCGCGTCGCCATCGGCGCCATCGCCGTGCCGCTGCTGCTCGCCTCCGTGGGCGTCGCGGTGCACGCCGGGCAGGCCCCCGCGGCCGTGCCCGGCCAGCTCGTGCTCGCCGTGCGCTCGGCCGAGGTCGTGCTGGCCGGCGCCGCCACCCCGGCCGAACGCCAGGAGGTGGCCGACGCCGTGCGCTCGGTCGCCGAGAAGCACCGCGTCACCGACCTGATCACCCCGTCCACGACCGTGCGGCTGCCGGTCGCCGCGGACGAGGTCGCCTCGGTGCTGCGCGCGGTGCTCGGCGCGGACGTCACCGACTTCACCGCCGTCGTCCACACCGGACACCTCGTCGCCTCGGCACGCGTACCCGACCACACGCGTGCGGGCGCGCTCAGCGACGCCCTGCGCGCCGCGGCCCCCGGCCTGCGGGTCGACGAGGACTTCACGACTACGGGCTAGGAGCCTTCGCGTTGTTCGGGTTCTTCCTCCAGATGTTCCTGCTGTGCGCGGGCGCCTTCCTCGCGGGCGTGCTGCTCACCTGGCTGACCATGCGCTCCCGTGCGGCCGCGCAGCCGGAGACCCGCCTCTCGATCATGGAGGACCCGGTGCCGCCGGCGCCCGCGATCAAGGCGAACTCGCGCACGATGATGTTCCACACGCCCGAGTCGCCCTACTACAAGCGGATGAAGGGCGACGTGGTCTTCCACTCCGCCGAGGACGCGCTCCGGGCCGGGTACACGATGTGGACGCCACGGCCGCGCGTGCCGGCGACGACCTGACCAGGGCTCGCCGCTGGGGGCGGCGGTCAGGCCGCGGCGCGCAACCAGGCGTCGAGGGCCAGGTAGTCGGCATCGGTCAGGCCGTGGCGCGGGTCGACGCGGTGCAGGAGGGCTCGCTCGTGGTGCTCGGCGACCCAGAGGCGGTCCTTCCCGGTGATCTCGTCGTCGACCCAGGCGAACGGCCGGGTGCCTGCCAGCGCGACCAAGCCGCGGGTCTTCCAGTGCAGGCCGTCGCGGAAGTCGCGGTCCTCGGTCTCCTGGTCCTCCTGCCAGGTCGCGACGGGCAGTTCAGGCAGGCCCAGGAGGGGCGCGAGGAGGTCGTTGGCGTCGTCCATCCAGGTCGTGGCCCAGACGAGCTCGCACGGCAGCGCGGCGAGCCAGGGGCCGTGCATCGGGTCGAGGCGGGCGAGCAGCGGGTTCTCGTGGGCCGGGCCGGTGTGCCTGGTGCCGGCGAACGGGAGCAGCGGGCCGTCGACGTCGAGGAAGAGCAACGGGAGCCGGGCCATGCCGGCCACGGTAGTGCTCGTAGGCTGGTCAGCGTGATCGGTGACGTGCTCAAGCCCGGCCTCGACGTCCTCTTCTGCGGCATCAACCCCGGCCTGGTCTCGGAGGCGACCGGGCACCACTTCGCCCGGCCGGGAAACCGGTTCTGGCCCGCGTTGCATTTGTCCGGGTTCACGCCGCGGCTGTTCGCGCCGACCGAGCAGGAGGGGCTGCTCGAACTCGGGCTCGGCATCACGAACGTCGTCGCACGCCCGTCGGCCAAAGCCGATGAATTAACAATTGACGAGATGAAAGCCGGTGCGGTCGTGCTGACCGAAAAGGTTCGCACCTATTCACCGAAGGTTCTCGCGGTGCTCGGTGTGACCGTGTACCGCAGTGCGTTCGGGTGGAAGAAAGCGCAGGTCGGGCCGCAGGACGAGACCGTGGGCGGTGCGCGGGTGTGGTTGCTGCCCAATCCGAGCGGGTTGAACGCGCACTGGCAGCTGCCCGCCCTCGCCGAGGAGTTCGCCCGGCTGAAAGCGAGCGTGTAGCGCCGGAACGGCAGTTCATATTCGGAACCACTCGCAGTGGCGTGGACGGGGACAACCGTGGTCTGGTTGCATCGACTTCTGCGTCCATTCGAGTGGCCTTCGCCAGCAGGTGGAACCGGGTGCTCGAACGTGGCGTCAGAATTTGACCTTGACGCGCAGAACTCGGTGAATCTTCAACACTGGTGGGGGCGCAGTGGAAGTCAGGATTCTCGGGCCGGTCGAGCCGCCGGTACCACCCAAGCCCGCGCAGATCCTGGCCGTGCTGGCGGTCGAGTGCGGGAAGGTCGTGCCCGTCGACCGGCTGATCGACCTCATCTGGGGTGAGGACCCGCCGCCACAGGCCCGCAAGTCGCTGCAGGTGCACATCTCCAGCCTGCGCAGGGCCGGGTTGCCGGTGGAGCACCGGGCCGCCGGGTACGTGCTGGCCGCCGAACCGGGGCACGTCGACCTGCACGCCTTCCGCCGGCTCGTCGCGAGCGCGCAGGAGACCGCGGAGCTCAGGGTCAAGGCCGAGCTGCTCGCCAGGGCGCTGGAGCTGTGGCGCGGCACGCCGGTCGTGTTCGCGCAGACCCTCGACGTGCAGCGGCTCGCGGCGGCCGAGGCGTGGGCGGACGCCGAGCTGGCGCTGGGGCGGCACGCCGGGCTGATCGACGCGCTGGGCGTGTTCGTGGCCGAGTACCCGCTGGCGGAACGGTTGCGCGGGCAGCTCATGACCGCGCTCGCGCGGGGTGGGCGGCGGGCGGACGCGATGCGGGTGTTCCGCGAGACGCGCCGGGTGCTCGTGGACGAGCTGGGCGTCGAGCCGGGGGAGCAGCTGCAGCAGCTGTACCGGGACGTGCTGGAGGGCGCGCGGGACACGCGCCGCAACTACCTGCCGCGCGACGCCGGGGACTTCACCGGGCGGGCCGCGGAGCTGGACCGGCTGCTCGGTGGCGACGGCGGCGTGTGGTGGATCGAGGGACCGGCGGGCGTGGGCAAGACGGCGCTCGCCGTGCACGCGGCGCACCGGCTGGCCGAGCGGTACCCGGACGGGCAGCTGTTCGTGGACCTGCACTCGCCGTCGGGGGCGCTGGACGCGTTGCTGCGGGCGATGGACGTGCCCAGCGAGCGGGTCCCGGAGAGCCCGGAGGAACGCGCGGCGCTGTGGCGGGCCCAGGTCGGCGGGCGGCGGGTCGTGATCGTGCTGGACGGCGTCACGAGCGTGTCGCAGGTCCGGCCGCTGCTGCCGGGCAGCCCCGGTTGCCTCACCCTGATCACCAGCCGCAGCCGGCTCTGCGGGCTGGAGGGCGTGCACCGGGTCCCGCTCGACGTGCTGGGCGACGACGAGGCGGTCACGCTGCTGGCGCGCATCCTCGGCGACGACCGGGTCGCCGCCGAACCGGAGCAGGCCACCGAGGTCGCGCGGCTGTGCGGGTACCTGCCGCTGGCCGTGCGCATCACCGGCGCGCGTCTGGCCGGGCGCGCGCACTGGCCCGTGTCGAAGCTCGTGCGGCGGCTGGCCGATGAACGCAGCAGGCTCGACGAGCTCGTGGCCGACGACCTGGCCGTGCGGTCGAGCCTGGAGCTCACCTACCGGTCGCTGGGCGAGGACGTGCGCCGCGCGTACCGGGTGGTCGGGTTCCTCGGGCTGCCCGAGGTGCCGAGCTACCTGTGGGTGCACCTGCTCGACGAGGACGTGCTCGACCAGCTCGTCGACGCCCGGCTGCTCGACGTCACCGGCAACGCCCGCTACCGCATGCACGAGCTGGTGCGGCTGCACGCCAGGGAGCTCGCCGAGGCAGAGGACCCGCAGCGGGAGCGCGAGGACCTGGTGCGCAGGGCCGTGCTCGCCGCACTGTCCACCGTGGACGGTCTGACCGAGCACCTCTTCCTCGCCGTTCCCCGCATGCAGGACTCGCTGGGCGTGGTCACCGCGGCGGCGCGGCCCGCGGACAAGGACGCCTGGTTCGCACGCGAGGAGTCCGTGCTGACCAGGCTGGTGGAACGCGCGGCGGAGCTGGGGCTCGCCACCACCGCCTCGCAGCTGGCCGAGGTGCTGGTGTTCGCGTGGTTCGGGCTGCGCAACCGCTACGAGGCCTGGGAACGAACACACACGGCCGCACTGGAGGCGGTGTGGCGCGCCGGTGACGTGCGGCTGGAAGCGGTCCTGAGGTGCAGCCTCGGGCAGATGCACTACAAGCGGGACAACCTGGTCGAGGCGCGCTCGTGGTTCGGCACGGCGCAGACGTTGTTCGTGGGCCTGAACGACCAGCACGGTGAAGCCGTCGCGATGAACGGCATCGGCATGGTGTGCCGCGACCTCGGCGAGTACCCGTGCGCGCTCGAAGCCCTCGGCCGCGCACGGGAGCTGCTGGCGGGCAACGACACCGAGGGCGTCGCGCACGCGTTGTACGGAATCGGCTCGGTGCACCGGGAACTGGGCGACGACGAGCAGGCGCTCGACACGCTGCACGAGGCGGAAGCCGCCTACCGCAAGGCTAACAGCCGCCGAGGGGAGGCACTCGCGGCCCGCGGCATCGGACTGGTGCACCGGGCGCGCGGCGAGCTGGACCTCGCCGAGGAGCACGTCGTGCGCGCCCACGAGATGGTCGCGGGCACCGGTGACGAGCTGCTCGGCTGCTACACCGCCCAGGCGTGGGCGAAGGTGCTGCTGCGCAAGGGCGACTTCGACCCGGCGCGGGAGCTGCTGGGCACCGCGCTGGACGGCTGCCGCGACGTCGGCGACCGGTTCGGCGAGGCGCTGGTCCGCCGCACGCTGGGGGAGTGGCGGCTCGCCCGCGGCGACCACGCCGGTGCGCGGCTGGTGCTGACCGAGGCGCTCACCGCGTGGACCGACATGGGTCTGCGGCTGTGGCGCGCGAGGACGTTGCGGGACCTCGGCGCGGCCCACGCCCGCCTGGGGGACGCGGTGGGCGCGGACCGCTGCTGGCGCGAGGCCGCGACCCTGTTCGCGCGACTGGGCACCCGTGAGTCGGGGGAGGTGCTCCAGTGGCGCGCGCGGTGGCCGGCGCAGCGGCCGCCGCTGGGGTTCCTCGCGATCAGCTGATCTCCACGGCGACGACACGAAGCCGGAGCAGTCCGTCCGGTACTCCTCGTTCCCATGGCCGGTGCTCCGGTCCTGCTCGGTGGTGACGACCCGATTCGACCCCGCACCGCCAAAAAACGGCCAAAGAACGGCCGAACACCGCGTTAGGCCTTCCTTTACCGCCCCTGCCTAGCTTTCGCGCCACCATAGGGCTGAAGGAGAGACAGCATGTTCGCACGCACGATCGCCGCTGTGGCCGCGATGCTCGCGGCCCTGGTGATGGGCGCGTCCGTCGCATCGGCGGCCCCGGCCAAGTACACGCACTCGCAGGCGACCGCACAGCTGAGCGCGGCCGGCATCACCTGGTCCTCCAGCGGCGGCTGCAGCGACCGGAACAGGTCGAACTGCACGTCGTTCGAGCAGGTGAACCAGACGACCATCGCGGGAGCCAAGACGTTCAAGAGCGCGACGGGCTGCGCGCTGAACATCACCGGCGGCACCGAGACCGGGCACGCGTCGGGCACCTACTCGCACTGGAACGGCTACAAGCTCGACTACTCGCTGTCGAGCTGCGTCACCAACTACATCAAGTCCCGGTTCTCGTCCATCGGCGGCAACAAGTGGCAGTCGAGCTCGGGCAACGTCTACTACCTCGAGTCGAACCACTGGGACGTGACGTACTACAACTGCGGCGGGTGCTGACCCGCGCCGTTGTTGCCGATCGGACCGCGGGGCCGGTAGTAGTTGTCGGGTGATCACACTCGGCGCCGTCTACCGGCCCCAGCTGCCGCCCGAACGCCTGCGACCCGTCGTCCTCGCCGCGGAGGAGTCCGGGTTGGACTCGCTGTGGCTGTGGGAGGACTGCTTCCTGGAGAGCGGGATCGCCGCCGCCTCCGCCGCGCTGGCGTGGACGGAACGGCTGAAGGTCGGCGTGGGGCTGCTGCCGGTGCCGCTGCGCAACGTCGCGCTGACCGCGATGGAGACCGCGACGCTGGAGCGGATGTTCCCCGGCCGCGTCACGATCGGCGTCGGGCACGGCGTGCAGGACTGGATGGGCCAGGTCGGCGCGCGGGTGTCGTCGCCGCTGACGTTGCTGCGCGAGTACACCGGTGCGCTGCGGGCGTTGCTGGCGGGCGAGCGGGTCACCACGTCCGGCCGGTACGTGTCGCTGACGGACGTGGCGCTGGACTGGCCGCCCGCCGCACCGGTGCCGGTCTACGTCGGCGGCCTCGGGCCGAAGACCCTGGAGCTGGCCGCGCAGATCGGCGACGGCACCATCCTCGACTCGTCGGCGGACCTGGAGCGGGTGCGGTCGGTCCGGTCCTCCCGCGAGCACCCGGTGGTCGTCTACGTGGAGACCGGCTCGCGCGACCGCGGGCACGTGACCGAGCTGGTGGCGTCGATGGCCGAGGCGGGCGCGTCGAGCGTGGTGCTGCAGCAGCCGGCGGCCTGCGAGGACCCGGAGGGGTTCGTGCGGTTCGTGGCGTCCGTCGCCGCCTCTCGCCCGACGGGGTGAGCCGGAGGTGGCCGCGTGCTCGGTCGCAAGAACCGCCACGCGGCGCATCGCTTCCTGATTACGGGGTACCTCTCCTGCGTGGCTGAGGTATCACTGGACATTGAGGCTCCCATCGACACGGTGTGGGCGTTGCTCGCCGACGGCTGGTCGTACGCGGCCTGGGTGGTCGGCGCGTCGCACATCCGCGACGTCGACAGCGGCTGGCCGTCGCCCGGTACGCGCATCCACCACAGCGTCGGGCCGTGGCCGCTGACCATCGAGGACGTCACCGAGGTCGTCACCTGCGAACCGAAGCGCCTGCTGGAGCTGGACGCGCGGCTGTGGCCCGCCGGTGCGGCCCGCATCACGTTCACGCTGATGGCGCGCTCGGACACGGTGACGGAGGTGCGGATGACCGAGCGGGTGGTGCGCGGTCCGTCGGCACTCATGCCGTCGTTCGTGCAGGACGCGATGCTGACCCCGCGGAACAAGGAGACGTTGCAGCGGCTCGGGGCGCTCGCGAAGGGCAAGAGCTGACCCTTTCAACACCCTTTCACTAGTTACTTAGGTAAAGGGTGCTAGCGTGGCGGCATGCGAGAAGGTCAGCACCCGCCGGTCGTGGCGGAGCAACTGGGGAAGAAGTACCCGAGGGGCTGGGCGTTGCGGGACTGCACGCTCACCGTCCCCGCCGGGCGCGTCGTCGCGCTCGTCGGACCGAACGGCGCGGGCAAGAGCACGCTGATGGGCCTGCTCGCCGGGCTGCTGCGGCCGACGGAGGGCCGGATCGCCGTCTTCGGCGACGTGCCCACCGGCCGCGGCATGCACCCGGCCGTCGCGTTCCTGACCCAGGCCAAGCCGCTGTACCCGCAGTTCACGGTGACCGAGACGCTGCGCTACGGCCGCACCGCCAACCCCGCGTGGGACCAGGGCTACGCCGAGGAGCTGGTCGAGAACGCGCAGGTGCCGTTCACGGCGAAGATCGGCACCCTGTCGGGCGGGCAGCGCACGCGGGTGGCGCTGGCGCTCGCGCTGGGCAAGCGGCCGCGACTGCTGGTGCTCGACGAACCGCTCGCCGACCTCGACCCGCTGGCGCGCGAGGCGGTGCTGGCGACGCTCGTGCACGAGTGCCGCCGGCAGGGGATCACCGTCGTGCTGTCGTCGCACGTGCTGGCGGAGCTGGAGGACGTGTGCGACCACCTCGTGCTGCTGACCGGCGGGCGGGTGCGGCTCGCCGGTGACGTCGACGAGCTGCTGCGCGCCCACGCCGGACGGCCGGGGCTGGAACGGCTGAGCCGGTTGGCGCTCGCCTACATGCGCGAGGAGGTGGCGGCATGACCTGGGTCGTGTGGCGCCAGCAGCGGCCCGTGTTCGTCACGTTCGCCGCGGGGCTGCTCATCGGCGCGGTGGTCGTCCTGCTGCTGCGCTCGGCGACGCTCGCCGACCTCACCGCGCGCAACCTCCTGGACTGCGTGGACAAGGGCCTGGAGGCCTGCCGCGGCAACGCCGCGACCGAGTTCCAGACGACCTGGTACGACCGGATGCACCTGGCGCAGGGAGCGGTGGTGGCGTTGCCCGCGCTGATCGGCGTGTTCGTCGGCGCACCGCTGTTCGCGCGCGAGTTCGAGCAGGGCACGCACGCGCTCGCGTTCACGCAGTCGGTGAGCCGCACCCGATGGGTGGCGACCAAGTTCCTCGTCGCGGCACTGCCCGCGCTGGCCTTCGTGGTGGCGTTCCAGGTCCTGGTGCACAGCTGGCTGGACGTCGCGGGGCAGCTGGGACCGTTCTCGACCGGGCCGTACTACTTCACGAACTTCGAGTCCGACGGCGTCTCCCCGCTCGCGTACGCGGTGTTCGCCTACGCGCTGGGCATGTTCGCGGGCGCGGCGTCCCGCCGGACGCTGGTCGCGATGACGTTGACGCTCGGCGTCTTCGTCGTGGTGCGGTTCGTGCTCACCGGGCTGCGCGAGTTCATGATCGCGCCGACCCGGATCGTGTCGGACGACCCGACGAACCCGGTGGTCGCCGAACGCGGCCCGCTGTACGTCGACGGCGGCTACCTCGACGCGTCCGGTGCGGTCGTGGTGGACGCGTCGTCGAAGCTGAACTGCGCCTCGCCCGACCCGGACGAGAGGGTGGACCTGCTGGCCTGCTACCGGCGCAACGGCATCGAGAAGGGGTACGCCGACGTCATCCCGGTCGACCAGGTGACCACTCTGCACCTGCTGGAGGCGTCGGTCTTCGCGGGGCTCGCGGCGGTGTTCGTGCTCGGCGCGGTGTGGGCCGTCCGCAGGCAGACGTGACGGACGGCGATCAGGAGGCCGGGTGGGCACCTATGCTGAGCGGCGTGATCGAGTTTCGCATCGATCGGCACTCCGGGGTGTCCACCTATCTCCAGATCGCCGCACAGGTCAAGCAGGCCATGCGCATGGGGGTGCTGGGCCCCGGTGACAAGCTGCCGACGGCACGGGAGGTGGTGGAGGCCACCAGGGTGAACCCCAACACCGTGCTGAAGGCGTACCGCGAGCTTGAGCACGAGGGCCTCGTCGAGGGCCGCAGGGGGATGGGCACCTTCGTCACGGCCTCGCTCGCCACCGACGCGGCGAAGGCCGGTGCGCCGCTGCGGCAGGACCTGGAGCTGTGGATGGACCGCGCGGTGGGCGAGGGCCTGTCCGGCGACGAGGTCGACGCGCTCTACACGGACGTGCGTTCGACGCGCTTCTAGTGTCCACTCAGGACGTTCTACTTGGGAGAGCGGGATGAACTCAGCTGCGGTGTGCGCCGAGGACGTGGCGAAGCACTTCGGCCGCACGAAGGCGCTCGACGGCTGCACGTTCACCGTGCCGGAGGGCAGCGTCACCGGGCTGGTGGGACCGAACGGCGCGGGCAAGAGCACGTTGCTGTCGCTGCTCGCCGGGCTCACCAAGCCCACCCACGGCACCGTGCGCGTCCATGGCACCGAGGTGCGCGGCCGGATGCACCCCGACGTGTCGCTGCTGACCCAGCGCCGCCCCCTCTACGACCGGTTCACCGTGCACGAGATGATGCGCGCGGGCGCGGCGATGAACGACCGCTGGTCGGCGGACCGCGCGTTCGAGGTGCTGGACCTGCTGGCGGGCGTGGACAAGGACGCGCGCGTGGGCACGTTGTCCGCCGGCGCGCGCACGCAGGTCGCGATCGCCATGGCACTCGGCAGGCTGCCGAAGGTGCTGCTGCTCGACGAACCGTTGTCCGACCTCGACCCGTTGGCACGCGACGAGACCGTGCGCATCGTCATGACCGAGGTCGCCGAACGCGGCACGACGGTGATCCTGTCGTCGCACCTGCTCGGCGACCTCCGCGACGTGTGCGACCACCTGCTGCTGCTCGACGAGGGCCGGATGCAGCTCGCGGGCGACATCGAGGAGGTGCTGGCCGGGCACCGGGTCCTCGTCGGTCCCGCCGGCCTCGACCTGCCCGCCGCCGGTGTCGTCGACTCGTCGCGGACACCGCGCCTGACCACCGCGCTGGTGCGCGGCGACAGCGCGCCGGACGGGTGGGAGGCGGACGTGCCCGACCTGGAGGAGCTGGTGATGGGGTACCTGCGGGCCTCACGGGCCCGCAGGTCGGCCCGTCAGTAGATCGTCCGTTCGGGTGAGTTCGCACAGTCGGTCCAACAAGCCGACGGCGCCTCGCGATGACGTCGGTACCAGTCGTACGCGCAGGTCCGGCAAGAGGTCGACCGCATGCGCGCTGAACTGGCAGGACTGCACCAGGAGTTGACCGATCGCAGGGTCAACCGCGTGAACATGCTCCGGGAGTTCTTCCACGCCACTCCGGAGGAAGTGCGTGAACTGCTCAAGAAGCACTCCGGGCAGGTGCTGGAGTACGTGCTCGAACCGGAGGCGACCGAACACCGGCAAAGCCTGGCGGTCCAGGCGTAGCGCCGAGGCAACCGGAAACGCGGGTCACCCGGAAGCCCGGACCACCAGGTCGGCCCGTCAGTAGATCGCCCTGTGCAGTCCCTGCACCAGCATCCGGTACAGCTCACCCGCCGCACCGTGCCGCGCCAGCGCCGCCCGTGCCGCGTTCGCCCCGGCCGCGCCGTGCACACCGCCGCCCGGCCACGCCGACGAGCCCGTCAGGTAGAGGCGGTCGAACGGGGTGTCCGCGCGGCCCAGGCCCGGCACCGGCCGGAACACCAGCTGCTGGTGGATGGCCGCCGTGCCGCCGTTGACGGTGCCGATGTCCTGCGGGCCCAGCACCGACCGCGCGATGATGCGGTCGCGGAAGCCGGGTGCGCGTTCCTCGATGACCTGCTCGACGCGGTCGGCGCGGCGCTTCAGCCGGTCCGGTGTCCAGGTGCCGCCCAGCGGGACGTGGGTGTACGCCCACGCCGCCTCGGTGCCCGCGGGGGAGCGGGTCGGGTCGGTCGTCGTCATCTGGCCGATGATCGAGAACGGGGTGCGCGGCACCTTGCCGCACGCGAGCTCGTGCGCGAAGCCGGCCAGGCCGTTGACGTCACCTCCGATGTGGACGGTCCCGGCCTGCGCGGCCTCCTGGTTGGTCCACGGGATCGGGCCGGACAACGCCCAGTCGATCTTGATCGTGTCGCCGTCCCACTGGAACCTCTTCAGGTCCTCGGCGAGCCGGCCGGGCAACGCGTCCGCGCCGATCAGGTCCAGGTACAGCCGCGGTGCGGGAACGTCGGCGAGAACGGCTTTCCGCGCGCGCACGGCCGTTCCGTCTTCGAGACGCACACCCACGGCCACACCGCGCGCGTGCAGCACCTCGGTCACCCGCGCATTGGTCTCGATGCGCCCGCCGAACCTCCGCACGAGCGCCGCGCTCAGCTCACCCGCGCCGCCGCGGGGCACCGGGTTGCCGACCTCCTGCCCGAGCATGGCGAGCAGCCAGCCGAAGCCCGCGCCACCGGCCTGGTCCGGGCCGAGGTCGGTGTGCATGGCGTTGCCCGCCAGCAACACCCGCGCGCCCTCGCCCTCGAACAGCTCCTCGCCCAGCCGCCGCACCGGCAGCGTGAGCATCCGCACGAGTCGCAGCGCGTCACCGATCCCGGCGGTGCGCAGCAACGACGCACCCCCTCGCACCGGGGGGAACGGGCGCAGCAGCGACTCGATCACGGGGCCGCGCACCTTGCGCCACTGCTCGTAGGCCGCCTGCCACGCGTCGGCGTCGCCGTGGGCGAACGAGCCCATCGACTTCGCCGTCGTCTCGACGTCCCGCGACAGCAGTGCGACCCGGTCGTCGGGCAGCACGTGCGCGAGGACGGCCGGTGCGTGCTCCCACCGCACGTCCAGGTCCAGCGCGGCGATGACCGGCGAGCCCAGCCCGAGCGGGTAGAACGCGCTGTAGACGTCGTTGGTGAAGCCCGGCGCCGTGGTCTCGGCCGACGTGACGGCACCACCGGGGGTGCCGCGCTGTTCCAGCACCAGCACGTCCCAGCCCGCGTCCGCCAGCAGTGCCGCGGCGACCAGCCCGTTCGGTCCGGAGCCGATGACGACCGCGTCGACCTCGTTCACGCACGCCTCCCCATTGCCGTGACCACCTCGCGCAGCACGTCGCGCGCATCGTGTTGTGGCCACCATCCCAGATCCTCCTGCGCGCGGGTGCAGCGCACGAGCGGAGCCCGGTCCGCCATCCGGACCCACTCCGGCGTCAGCGGCTGCAACCCCAGCCGTGCCGTCGCGCCCGCCAGCCGTTCCACCACCGGGTAGGGCAGCGGCACCCGGCCCGGCCCGACCAGGTCGGCGATCATCGGCGCGGTCAGCACCGGTTCGGCGGCGAGGTTGAACGCGCCGTGCGCCTGCTGCTCGATGATCTCGACGATCGCGCGCGCCACGTCGTCGGAGTGCACGAGCTGCAACCGCAGGCCGTCCCACAACGGCAACGGCAGCAGCGGCAACAGCTTCGGTGACACCAATGGGCCCAGCAGCCACCGTCGCAGCTGCTGCGCCGCCGACGCCTGCCCGATTCCACACGGCCTGATGACCGTGCACGGCAACGGATAGCGCCGGACCATCTCTTCGAGCTTGACCTTGTGGGCGCTGTAGGTGCTGCCCGGGATTCCGGTCAGCGTCCACGACTCGTCGACCCGGCCCCACCGCGGTGCCGGTGCGTACGCGGCGACTGACGACGCGCAGACGAGGTGCTTGACGTTCTCCTTGACGCACGCGGCGAGCACGTGTTCCGTGCCGTCGACGTTGGTCTCCTTGTGCGTGGGCTTCACCGCCCACGCGAGGTGCACGACGACGTCCGCGCCGCTGATGGCGTCGCGCAACGCCGAAAGCGTCCGCACGTCGACGCCGACGTCCTCGAAGTCGAGGTGGCGGCGCAGCGCCGTGCCGACGTTGCCGGAACCGCCGGTGACGACGACCCTCACCTGAACACCGCGACGCGGGGCCGGGACCGGGTCGCCTCGGCCGCGCGCACCGTGCGCGCCAGCTGTTCGAGCTGCTCCATCTCGTAGGCCTTGCGCAGGTGCCGTTCCCGCCAGTCGTCCTCGGTCCGCGACTGCACGACCGGTTCGCCGCCCGGCCAGACCATCGCGTTCTCGTCCCCGGCGGGCGCCTGCGCGACCAGCGTTCCGAGGTCCCCGCTCTGCGTGATCACGTCGTCAGCCATGAGGGACGGGTACCCGCAACTCCGCCGGTGAAGCGCGTCTCATTTCGTTCGGGGCCGAAGGTCTAGCACAGCGCGTGGTCGGACGGCAGTCACCTGAACCCTGCGCATCTGTGTTCCGTACCACTTAGAGAAGCGATATGAGACAACGAAACCAATACTGAGCTACCGCTCAGTACGTTCTGGCCCCTGACAAGGACTCCTGCATGCCCTTCCGCCGCGCACTGCCCACCGCCGTCGCGCTCGCCGTCCTCGCGGCCGGCTGTGGCGCTTCGAGCGACGAGAAAGCCCAGGTCAAGACCGGGCCGGGAGTCACGGACGACACGATCTCGCTCGGCATCCTGTCGGACATGACGGGGCCGTTCAAAGCGTCCGCGCTGACCAGGATCAAGGGCTACGAGCTCTACCTGGACCAGGTGAACCAGCGCGGCGGGATCTGCGGGCGCCGCATCGAGCTCAAGCAGCGGGACCACGCCTACGACGTGCAGAAGGCGCTCGACAGCTACTTCGAGCTCGAACCGCAGGTCCTCGGCCTGCTGGAGCTCGCGGGCACCCCGATGACCGCCGCCATCGAGCCGGACATCATGCAGACCCGCACCCTGACCGCGCCGGCCTCGTGGTCGGCGCAGCTGCTCGGCAACCCGCACATGATGATCGTCGGCACCACCTACGACCTCGACGTGATCAACGGCCTCGACCACTACAAGCGCCGCGGTGTCATCAAGGACGGCGACACCATCGGCCACGTGTACGTGCAGGGCAGCTACGGCGACAACGCGGTGGAAGGCAGCGAGTTCGCCGGCGGGCAGTGGAGCATGCCGGTCGCCAAGCAGGCGATCACCGAGACCACCGCCGACCTGAGCACCCAGGTCGCCGCGCTGAAGGCCGCGGGCGCCAAGGCCGTCGTCCTGAGCACCACCCCCGCCCAGACCGCCGCCGCCGTGGGCGTGGCCGCCGCGCTGAAGTGGGACGTGCCGTTCATGGTCAACGTCGTCGGCTTCGACCCGGCGATCCTCAAGTCGCCCGTCGCGGCCGCCGTGCAGAAGCAGGTGTCGGTCGTGACGTCCGTGGCGCCGTTCACCGGCACCGCCCAGGGCCCGCGCGAGGTCGCGGCCGCGTTCACCCGGCGCTTCCCGAACGACGAGCCCGCGATCTACGTCGACCACGGCTACACCGTCGCGATGGTGTTCCTCGCGGTGGTCGAGAAGGCGTGCGCGAACGGTGACCTCACCCGTGACGGGCTGCTCAAGGCGTTCCACGACACCAACGGCCTGGACACCAAAGGGCTGACGAGCCCGCTGCACTACTCGCTGGTGGGACGGCCCTCGGCGACCCAGTCGTACATCACGAAGGTGGACGCGTCGGCGCCCGGCGGTCTGACGACCGTGGAGGACCTGTTCGAGTCGGAGCTGGTGAAGGCAAAGGGCACCAGGGCCAAGTAACCCCGGCACCCACCCCTGCTTGTTGGGACGTCTGCAAGTACTGCCGACCTGAAGTTGGTGGTACTTGCAGACGCCCCTTCCACATGCCGGGCCGGGCTACTTGCCGAAGCCGGCCTTGCGGAGCGCGTCCGCCATCGAGCCGCTGGCCGGCGGCGGGGAGCTGCGACGGTCGTTGCCGCCGCCGCCACCGCCACCGCGCTGCGGGCGACGGTCACGGCCACCGCCGCCACCGCCTCCGCCGTGCTGCTTCGGCGCCGGCTTGCCCGGCTCGTCGGTCAGCCGCAGCGTCAGCCCGATCCGCTTGCGCGCCTCGTCGACCTCCAGCACCTTCACCCGCACCACGTCACCGGACTTCACGACGTCGCGCGGGTCCTTGACGTAGGTGTTGGACAACGCGGAGATGTGCACGAGACCGTCCTGGTGCACACCGATGTCGACGAACGCGCCGAACGCGGCCACGTTCGTGACAACACCCTCCAGCACCATGCCCGGCTTCAGGTCGGCGATCTTCTCGACGCCGTCGGCGAAGGTCGCGGTCTTGAACGCCGGACGCGGGTCGCGGCCCGGCTTCTCCAGCTCCCGCAGGATGTCCGTGACCGTCGGCAGGCCGAACTTGTCGTCGACGAACGTCTCCGGCCGCAGCTTCGTGAGCACCGCGGTGTTGCCGATCAGCTCGGTGCCCGCCTGCTGCTGCATCTTGCGCACCACCGGGTAGGCCTCGGGGTGCACGGAGGAGGCGTCGAGCGGCTCGTCACCGCCGCGGATCTTGAGGAAGCCCGCGCACTGCTCGAACGCCTTCGGCCCCAGGCGCGTCACGTTCTTCAGCGCCGTGCGGGTCTTGAACGGGCCGTTCTGGTCGCGGTGCAGCACGATGTTCTCCGCGAGACCGGCGGTGATGCCGGAGACGCGGGTCAGCAGCGGCACCGACGCGGTGTTGAGGTCCACGCCGACCGCGTTCACGCAGTCCTCGACCACCGCGTCCAGCGAGCGCGACAGCTTCGACTCCGACAGGTCGTGCTGGTACTGGCCGACGCCGATCGACTTCGGGTCGATCTTCACCAGCTCGGCCAGCGGGTCCTGCAGGCGCCGCGCGATCGACACCGCGCCGCGGATCGACACGTCCAGGCCGGGCAGCTCCGACGACGCGTACGCCGACGCCGAGTACACCGACGCGCCCGCCTCGGACACGACGACCTTGGTGAGCTTCAGCTCGGGGTGGCGCTTGATCAGGTCGGCGGCCAGCTTGTCCGTCTCGCGCGAGGCCGTGCCGTTGCCGATCGCGATCAGGTCGACGTCGTGCGCCTTGGCCATGGCCGCGAGCTTCGCGATCGACTCGTCCCAGCGGTTCGCGGGCACGTGCGGCTGGATCACGCCGTGCGCCACGACCTTGCCGGTGGCGTCGACGACCGCGACCTTCACACCGGTGCGGTAGCCGGGGTCGAGGCCCATGGTGGCGCGGGTGCCGGCGGGAGCGGCGAGCAGCAGGTCGCGCAGGTTCGACGCGAACACCTTCACGGCCTCGTCCTCCGCGAACGCCCGCAGGCGGCCGCGCAGGTCGATGCCCAGGTGCACGAGGATCCGCGTCCGCCACGCCCAGCGCACCGTGTCGGTGAGCCACTTGTCGCCGGGACGGCCCCGGTCGTCGATGCCGAACCGGGCGGCGATGCGCACCTCGAACGACGACGGACCGCTCTCGACCGGCTCCTCCGGTTCGAGGACGAGGTCGAGGACCTCCTCCTTCTCACCGCGGAACAGCGCGAGGATGCGGTGCGACGGCAGCTTGGTGAACGGCTCGTCGAACGCGAAGTAGTCCGCGAACTTCGCGCCCTCGGTCTCCTTGCCCTCGCGGACCTTCGCCACGACCCGGCCGCGCGTCCACATCTGCTCGCGCAGCTCGCCGATCAGGTCGCCGTCCTCGCCGAACCGTTCGACCAGGATGGCCCGCGCGCCCTGCAGAGCGGCCGCCGCGTCGGCGACCTCCTTCTCCGCGTCGACGTACCCGGCCGCTTCTTCCTGCGGGTTCAGGTTCGGGTCGCCGAGGAGCGCGTCGGCCAGCGGTTCGAGGCCCGCCTCCCTCGCGATCTGGGCCTTGGTGCGCCGCTTCGGCTTGTACGGCAGGTAGAGGTCCTCGAGCCGGGCCTTGGAGTCCGCGGCGAGGATCTGCGCTTCGAGCGCCTCGTCGAGCTTGCCCTGCTCGCGGATCGAGGTGAGAACCGCCGCACGGCGCTCCTCCAGCTCGCGCAGGTAGCCGAGCCGCTCCTCGAGCGTGCGCAGCTGCGCGTCGTCGAGACCGCCGGTCGCCTCCTTGCGGTAGCGGGCGACGAACGGGACGGTCGCGCCACCGTCGAGCAGTTCGACAGCAGAGCTGACCTGGCCCGAGGCCACACCGAGCTCGTCAGCGATCTTCTGGTGGATGAGCGTTGTCACAGCGGGTCATTGTGCCCTTCGCCGGATTCGGCGTGGCACGGTGGCCCGATGAGCATCGCCGAGGTCGTTCCCTCGCTGCTGGCCGGGCTGGACGTGCCCGGCTGCGACAACACGCTCGACCTGCCCGCCTCCCGCAGGGTCTGCCTGCTGCTCGTCGACGGGCTGGGCCACCACCTGCTGCGCGCCCACGCCGAGCACGCGCCGTTCCTGAGCTCGCTGGCCGGTCGCGAGATCGACGCGGGCTTCCCGTCCTCGACCGCCACCAGCCTCGCCTCGATCGGCACCGGCCTGCTGTCCGGCGAGCACGGCATCGTCGGCTACACCTTCGAGACCGGCGGCGAGGTGCTCAACGCGCTGTCGTGGACCCGGCACGACGACCACCACCACGACCTGCGCAAGACCCTCGTGCCCGAGGTCGTGCAGCCGCACCCCACGACGTTCGAACGCGCGGCAGCCGCCGGTGTCGCGGTCAGCACGGTGGCGCCGATGGTCCAGCGCGGCAGCGGCCTGACCCGCGCGGTGCTGCGCGGCTCCTGGTTCGTCGGCGCGGCGGGCTTCGGCGACCTGGCCCTCGGGGCGGCCGCGGCGCTCACCGCGGACCGCGCGTTCTGCTACGCCTATCACGCGGACCTCGACACGATCGGGCACGTTCACGGGCCCGGTTCCGAGCAGTGGCTGCTGCAGCTGGAGTTCGTGGACGCGCTGGCCGCCCGGATCGCCGACCGCCTGCCGGCCGGGTCGGTGCTCGTGGTGACCGCGGACCACGGCATGATCACGGCGGGGGAGCGGATCGACTTCGACACCGAACCCCTGCTGTGGCAGGGCGTCCGGCTGATCACGGGCGAACCGCGGGCGCGCAGCCTGCACGTGTCCGGCCCCGTCGACGAGGTCGTGTCGGTGTGGCGGTCGTTCCTCGGCTCCCGCGCGGAGGTGCTGACCCGCGCCGAGGCCGTGGCCGCCGGCTGGTTCGGCCCGGTCGCGCCGATCGCCGCGGACCGCATCGGCGACGTCGTGGTGGCCATGACCGGTGACGCGGTGCTGGTGCGCGGCCAGGCCGAACGGCGGTTCTCGGCGTTGAACGGGTTCCACGGCTCGCGGACGCGCGACGAGGTGGCGATCCCGTTGCTGTGGCTCTCTTCGTAGCTTCAGTGTCGGCCGAAACCAGAGTTCCGCCCTAGGATTTTCGTCGTGACGATCGAACTGCCAGGACCAGTGGGCTTCGTGCTCGGCGGTGGCGGGAGCCTGGGCGCGGCCCAGGTCGGCATGCTCCGCGCGCTGCGCGAGCACGGGGTGCGCCCGGACCTGGTCGTCGGCACGTCGGTGGGCTCGGTGAACGGCTCCCTGCTCGCACTGGACCCCGACCGGGCCGCGGAACGCCTCTTCGCGCTCTGGCAGGGCATGACCCGCCAGCGGGTGTTCCCCGGCGGCCCCCTCGCCCAGCTGAGGTCGTTGCGCGCCAACAAGACCTACCTCTTCCCGAACACCGGCCTGGCCGGCGTGCTCGCCGGTGGTCTCGACGGCACCACGACGTTCGAGGGCCTCTCCCTCCCCTTCGGCGCGGTGTCGGTGGACTGCGTGACCGGCGAGGCCGTCAACATCACCTCCGGCGACCTCGTCCCCGCGATCCTCGCGAGCGCCGCGATCCCCGGCGTCTACCCGCCGGTGAGGATCGCCGACCGCGTCCTCTACGACGGCGGCGTGCTGGCCAACGTCCCCATCCGCCAGGCGCTCGCGATGGGCGCGCAGTCCCTGGTGGTGCTGGACTGCGCGTTCCCCGGCCACCTGCCGACCGTGCCGGAGACCCTCGCCGAGACCCTGCTGTTCTGGGCCACGCTGGGCATGCGCAACCAGGCCGTGCTGGAGGTGGAGCTGGCCTCGCAGCAGGTGCCGGTGCTGTACCTGCCCGGTCCGCCCGTGCAGGCCGTGACACCGCTGGACTTCTCGCACACCGCGGAGCTGGTGGAGGCGTCCTACGTGGCCTCGGCCGCGTTCCTCACGTCGTTGGAGTTCGGCGGGATCGGGCTGTACGGGCACCCGTCGCACGCCTGACGTCCCTGCGCAGCGCGTTCACCCGAGCGGCCTCCCTGGTCAGGTGGTGCCGCTCGGCCAGGTTCGACGCCGCCTCCGCCGCCTCCGCGTACAACCGCGCCGCCTCGTCCAGGTCCCCGGCCTTCTCCCGCAGGTACGCGGAAACAGCCGCATACCGCGGCAACGAGGGGTCCACAGAGGACAACGCGGCCAGTCCAGCGGGTGCCCCGTCCGCCTCCCCGACGGCCACCGCGCGGTTCAACAGCACGACCGGGTTCGGCGTGAGGGCGGCCAGCTCGTCGTACCACTCCACGATCTGCACCCAGTCGGTCTCCGCCGCGGTCCGCGCGTCGGCGTGCAGGGCCGCGATGGCCGCCTGGGCCTGGAACTCGCCGAGGCGGTCGCGGGCCAGCGCCGCCTGCAGGACCTCCACGCCCTCCGCGATCAGGGCCACGTCCCACAGCGAGCGGTCCTGGGCGGCGAGGGGGATGAGACCGTCGGGGCCGGTGCGGGAGGCGCGGCGGGCGTGGTGGAGCAGCATCAGGGCCAGCAGGCCCGCGACCTCGGGGTGGTCGAAGGCGGTGTGCAGCTGCCGGGTCAGGCGGATGGCCTCGGCGGCCAGGTCGACGTCGCCGGAGTAGCCCTCGTTGAACACCAGGTAGAGGACGCGCAGGACCGTTGCCACGTCGCCGGGGCGGTCCAGGCGGGCCGCGGCGATCGTCTTCTTCGCGCGGCTGATGCGCTGCGCCATCGTCGCCTCGGGGACGAGGTAGGCGGTGGCGATCTGGCGGGTGGTCAGGCCGCCGACGGCGCGCAGGGTCAGCGCCACGGCCGAGGACGGGGACAGCGACGGGTGGGCGCACAGGAAGTAGAGCCGCAGCGTGTCGTCCGCGGTGGGCACGTCGCCGGGTGGGGGCTCGTCGAACACCGCGTCCTCGCGGCGGCGGCGGGACGACTCGGCGCGGGCGGTGTCCAGGAAGCGGCGCCACGCCACCGTCACCAGCCAGGCCCTGGGGTCGCGCGGCGGGTCCGCCGGCCACGAGCGCAGAGCCTCGACCAGGGCGTCCTGGACGGCGTCCTCGGCCGCCGCGAAGTCGGCTCCGCGGCGGACGAGGACGCCGAGCACTCCCGGCGTGAGGCTTCGGAGCTGGGAGAAGTCCACGGCCGCTACTCCGTGATCGTCGGCGTCACGCCGTAGAACGGGCGCAACTCCAGCCACTCGTGGATCGGCCTGCCGCCGGCGCCGGGGGCGGCCGAGAGCTCGCCGGCCAGTTCGACGGCGCGGGCGTGGCTGTCCACGTCGATGACCATCCAGCCGGCGATGAGGTCCTTCGTCTCGGCGAACGGGCCGTCGGTGACCGGCGGGCGGCCCTCGCCGTCGTAGCGGACCCAGGTGCCCTCGGGGGACAGGGCGTTCTCGTCGACGAACTCGCCGGTCTCGCGGAGGCGGTCGGCGAAGTCGCCCATGTACCGGACGTGCGCGGTGACCTCCTCGGGCGTCCACTGCGCCATCGGGACGTCGTTCACCGCCGCCGGCGCGCCGCGGTAGTGCTTGAGCAGCAGGTACTTGGCCATCAGGATCTCCTTCGAGTACGTCGGTCGCAACGGGGACGGAGCCGGCCGGCCGTTCTCGACATCATCCAGAAGTTCTTCTGCCAACACCTCCGGACCCTGCGGACACGAGTGGGCATGACGACCGAAGACCCTGACGACCGGGCGCTGTGGGCGCAGGCCGCCGGGGGCAGTGCGCACGCCTTCGGGGTGCTGTTCGACCGGCACGCCAGAGCGGTCTACAACCACTGCTTCCGGTTGACCGCGTCGTGGGCGGCCGCCGAGGACCAGCTGCAGGCGACGTTCCTGCTGGCCTGGCGCAAACGCGACCAGGTGCGGCTGGAACGCGAGTCCGCGCTGCCGTGGCTGCTCACCGTCGCGACCAACGTGGCCCGCAACGAGCGGCGGTCGCTGGCGCGCCGGCTGCGGCTCGCGCGGCGGGCCCACGACCCCGGCCACGTGCCCGACCACGCCGACCGGGTCGCCGGCCGGGTCGACGACCAGCGGCGGATGGCCGAGCTGCTCAAGGCCGTCGAGAAGCTGCCGCGCAACGAACGGGAGGCGCTCGCGCTGTGCGTGTGGTCCGGCGTGTCCTACGCCGACGCCGCCGCCGTGCTGGGCATCACCGAGGGCAGCGTGCGGGCTCGGGTCAGCAAGGCCAGGTCCCGGCTCAAGCAGAGCGAACTCGTGACCGCAGGGGAGGACCGATGACGAACGTGCTGCCACCCGACCGCGACCTGCCGCCCGGCCGCCAGGCGCGGATCAGGGCCGATCTCGAACAGGCGGTCTCCGGCCGCCCGCGCCGGCGGCTGCTGGTGCCGGTCCTCGCCGGGGCGGCCGCGGTGGCCGCCGTGGTCACGAGCGTCGTGCTGCTGGACCCGAAGACCCAACCGCCGCAGCCGGCCGTGCACGTCACCGACTCGCCGGCACCGGAACCGGCGCCGCGCGACACCTTCGGCCTGCGACCGGATCAGGTCACCCGGATCGAACAGGGTTGCGCGCGGGACGCGAAGGTGACCGAGCCGCTGCGGCTGGACAACTACGGCCAGGACGAGGGAGGCCGGTGGGCGCTGCTCTACACCGCCAAGGCCGCCGTGTGGTGCGAGATCGGCCGCGGTGGCGAGGAGTACGGCGCGAGCGGGCCCAACGCCCTCCACGTCGACTGGCTGGCCGGGGACTACTCCACCCACGTCGGCGGGGTGCAGCCCGGCGGTGACACGCACCCGTTCAGCCCCGCGCTGGCCGGTGCGCCCGGCTACCGCTTCCGCGCGGGCCGCGTCGGTTCGTCCGTCGCGCGCATGACGTGGCGCGACTCCGAGGGCGCGACCGGTGAGGTCAAGATCGCCAACGGCACCTTCGTGCTGCGCCGCCTGCACCCGTCCACCTGGAGCGGCGGCGGTCGCCCTGGCGACTTCCTGGTGGTGCAGGCTTACGACGCGGCGGGGAAGCCGCTCGACCCGGACAGCGACGGCGAGGGCAAGTGCTGGGTCGTGCCGGGCACGAACGAGGCGATCCCCGACTTCCGGCCGGTCGAGGAAGCGGAGCAGGACGGCCGCAAGTGTCAGCCCGCGCGACCGTGGAAGTGATGCCGCCGACGGGCGCTACCGGTCGGTAGCGCCAAGCGACATACTGGTTGGTATGACGACAGTGGCCCAGTTCGGCGGCACCAGCCGGTACGCAGACCTCGACGGATCCGTGCACTGGGTCGACTTCGGCGGACCGGAGGACGGTCCGCGGATCGTCCTCGTGCACGGGCTCGGCGGCTCGCACCTCAACTGGGTGCTGCTCGCGCCGCTGCTCGCCGAGAAGGCCCGCGTCGTGGCCGTCGACCTCGCCGGACACGGCCTGACGCACCCGGAGGGCCGCGGGACCACCGTTCAAGCCAACGCGCGGCTGCTCGGCCGGTTCCTGCGCCACGTCGTCAAGGAACCGGCCGTGCTCGTCGGCAACTCCATGGGCGGCCTGATCTCCCTGCTGCACACCGCGCAGGACCCCGACCTGGTCACCGGGCTCGTGCTGGTCGACCCCGCGCTGCCGATGGTGTTCGGCACCCGCCCGGACCCGACGATGCTCAGCACGTTCTTCCTGTACTCGGTCCCCGGTCTGGGCGAGCGGTTCATGGCCCGCTCCAGGGCGGTGTCACCGCGCCGGCAGGTCGACCGCGTGCTGGAGCTCGTGTGCGCGGACCCCACGACCATCCCGGAGGAGCTGAAGCTCGCCAGCGAGCACCTCATCGGCGAACGCGCGAAGGTCGAGGGCCTCGACGCGGCGTTCCTCGCGGCCGCGCGCAGCGTCGTGGTCACGACGTCGAAGCGCGGCGCGTACTTCGCGGCCATGGACAAGATCCGGGTGCCGGTGTTCCTGATGAGCGGCGACCGGGACCGGCTCGTCAACGTCGCGGCGGCCCGGTACGTGGCGCGCCGCCGCCCGCACTGGCGCTACGACGAGTTCGAGGGCGTCGGTCACGTGCCGCAGATGGAGATCCCCGACGTCGTGGCCGAGCGGGTCCTGGACTGGATGGCGGCCAACCGGCTCGGTAGCTGACCTCAGCGCTGGTCTTCCCGTTCGGCGGCCAGCGCCACCAGCTCGTCGAACCCGGCGCGGATGCCGTCGGCCAGCAGCTGCACGTCCGGCACGCCGTCGAAGTCGGCGTTGATGCCGAACGTGAACCTGTCCAGGTAGGAGAAGATGCCGACGGTGATCCGGATCGTCGAGGCCACCGGCACGTACGGGAACATCTCCACCAGCGGGCGGCCGAGCAGGTAGAGCGGGATCCGCGGGCCCGGCACGTTGGTCGTGACGGTCTGCAGGACCTGCTGGGGGAACCGCATGGCGGTGCGCGAGCCGAGCGCCATCAGCGTGGGCGCGGCGAAGTTGCTCAGGTTCGTGAGCACGTCGGCGCCCGCGGCCTGGCGGGAGCTCTTCAGGTCGTCCATCTGCGCGCGGATCGACGCGAGCCGCCGCACCGGGTCCGCCTCGCCGACGGGGAGGTTCACCAGCACGGCGCTGACGCGGTTGTTGAGCTCGTTGTGCTGGTCGGCCCTGCGCATCGACACCGGCACCATCGTGCGCACGACCATGCCGTCGGTCAGCTCGCCGCGCTTCTCCAGCAGGTCGCGGAAACCGCGCGTGACCGCGGTGAGGATGACGTCGTTGACCGTGCCGCCGGCGGCACGGCGGATCTGCTTGATCTCGGCCAGGTCCGCCCGCGCCCACACCCAGCGGCGGTGCGGGCCGATCGGGCCGTTGAGCGAGGTGGCCGCGCTCGTCAGCAGGCGGCGCGCGGTACCGGGAAGAGAACCGAGAACGGACTTGCCGAAGTCGACGATCTCGCTGAACGACCGCAGGTTCCGCGCGAGCGCGGGCAGTGCGGCGAGGTGCTGCACCGGGGTCACCACGGCGTCGCGCACACCGTCGACGACGAGGTCGAGGGTCGAGGGCTGCTGCCGCGGCGTCCACTCCTCCGGCTCCGGCAGCTCGCCCTCCTTCCGGAAGTCCAGGATGAGCTGCAGCATGTCCGAACCGGACACCCCGTCGATCATGCAGTGGTGGACCTTGGAGATGATCGCCCAGCGACCGCCCTCCAGGCCCTCGACGAGCCACGCCTCCCACAGCGGCTTCGTGCCGTCGAGCCTCTGCGCGAAGATCCGGCCCGCGAGGTTGCGCAGCTGGTCCTCGCCGCCCGGCGACGGCACCGCGGTGTGCCGCACGTGGTAGAGCACGTTGAAGTGGTCGTCGTCGACCCAGACCGGGCGGCCGACGTGGAACGGCAGCGCCTTCACCTTCTGCCGGTAGCGCGGCACCTGGTCCATGCGCGCCAGGAAGAGGCGGATGACGTCGCCGTAGGACGGCACCGGGCCGTCGAAGACCAGGACGGAACCGACGTGCATCGGCACGTTCTCGTCCTCGATGAAGTAGAAGCCTGCGTCGAGCGAGCTCATCCGGTCCACTCGGGGAACACTAGAGGAGCACTCCGTCTCAATCGACGTCCATGCAGGTGAGAGGCACTGCACAGCGGTGAGGTTGCCGACGCGTCACCTCCGCGTGGCGAATCGAGACTCGAAAGTGCTGGCAAAAAGATCGATCACGAAACATCATGGACACACCGGGCGGAGCCGCTCGGGGCGCCGGCTCGGGGTTGTCGACGTGTGGGGAGGCCCGTATGTCCGCCATACCTTCGGACGACGTCTTCGACGAAGCTGCCGCTTCGCCCCTGCACCTCGTGAGAGGCAGCGCTCCCGGCCTCTTCTGGTACCTCACCGAACCCACCCGCTGCGCCCTGGACGTCGGCGAGTTCGTCGCGACCCGGTCGATGCTGCGCGGTGCGCCCTCCGGTGACGGCCACCCCGTCCTCGTGTTCCCCGGTCTCGGCGCCGCGGACCCGTCCACGGTGATGCTGCGCCGGTTCCTCTCCGGCCTGGGCTACGAGGCGCACCGCTGGGGCCTGGGCACCAACATCGGCCCGACCCGCCACGCGGTCGACGGCATGCACGCGCTGGTCAAGAAGGTCTCCGACGCCCACGGCGGCCCGGTGTCGATCGTGGGCTGGTCGCTCGGCGGGATCTTCGCGCGCGAGATGGCCCGTGACCACCCGCACCGGGTGCGCCAGGTGGTCACCCTCGGCTCGCCGTACAACATGAGCGATCCCGTGCAGTCACGGGCGATGCCCGCGTTCGCGCTGTTCTCCCGCCTGCACATCCCGAAGGACGAGTTCCCGCCGCCGGAGTCGACCCGCCCGCCGATCCCGGTGCCGGCCACGTCGGTCTACTCCAAGACCGACGGGATCGTGTCCTGGGAGTCCTGTGTGGAGGAACCGGGCCCGCGGCGGGAGAACGTCCAGGTGTCCTCGTCGCACCTCGGGTACGGCTTCAACGCGAGCGTGCTGTGGGTGGTGGCCGACCGGCTGGCCCAGCCGGAGGGCACGTGGGCGCCCTTCACCGCGCCGCCGGGCATGGCGCGCATGTACCCGCGGGCGGCCTGACCCTCAGCAGGGCCGGGCGTCGGCGTAGATCACCAGCGTCCGGTCGGGCTGCCCGGCGAGGTGGAACGCGGTGTAGGCGTAGTCGAGGGGCCCGAGATCGGGGTGGCGCAAGCGTTTCCGGCCGCTGCCCTGGTCCTGCACCTCGTGGTGCGGCCACCACGAGCGCACCTCCGGGCTCGCCTCGTGCAGCTCGGCGACCAGCCGCGTGAACCGCTCGTCGGCGGGGTGGCGGCCCGCGAGGGTGCGCAGCCGGGCGAGCAGGCCGCGCGCCTCCTGCTCCCAGTCGAGAACGACCTCGCGGGCCAGCGGGTCGGTGAACGTCCACCGAGCGAAGTTCGGCTTGTCCGCCTTGAGGTTCACGAACAGCTCGGCCGCCGCCGCGTTGTGGCTGAGCACGTCGTAGGTCGCGCCGATCACGTACGTCGGGTGCGGGCCCAGCAGGTGCGGCACGGCCGCCACCTCCGCGGTCACGGCCTCCGCTTCCGGCACCCGCGTGGTCGCGTGCCCGGCGAGCAGGAACAGGTGGTCCTCTTCGGGCCGGTCGAGCCCGAGCGCCGCGGCGAGCGCGGTGAGCACCTGGCCGGACGCCCGCACGTCGCGCCCCTGCTCCAGGTACGTGTACCAGGTGGCGCTGATCCCGGCGAGGACGGCGAGCTCCTCCCGGCGCAACCCCGGTGTCCTGCGGCGGGACGTGTTCGGCAGCCCGGCCTCGGCGGGGGACAGGCGTTCCCTCCGGCTGCGCAGGAACGCGCCGAGCTCACGCCGCTGGTCAGCCGTCCGTCCCATGCTGGTACCTCCGGTTCCAGCATAAACCGGCTCTGGATACCAGGGTGAGGCCGCCGCAGGCTGGTGCCATGTCAATCGAGGACAAGGTCGTGGCGATCACCGGTGCGAGCAGCGGGATCGGAGAGGCGACCGCGCTGCTGCTCGCACGCCGCGGAGCACGGCTCGTGCTCGGCGCCCGCCGCACGGACCGCTTGGCGGACCTGGTGGCGAGGATTGAGCAGGCGGGCGGCACGGCCGTGCACACGGCCACCGACGTGACCCGGCGCGCGGACCTGCACGCGCTGGTGGCGCTGGCCCGCGACCGGTTCGGCCGGCTCGACGTGCTCGTCGGCAACGCCGGTGCGGGCCCGATCTCGCCGCTCGACGACCTGCGCGTCGACGAGTGGGACGAGATGGTCGACGTCAACGTCAAGGGCGTGCTGCACGGCATCGCCGCCGCGCTGCCGGTGTTCCGCGAGCAGGGGTCCGGGCACTTCGTCACCACCGCCTCCACCGCGGCGTTCCGCGTCGTGCCGGCGATGGCGGTCTACGCGGGCACCAAGGTGGCCGTGCAGGCGATCTGCGAGGGGCTGCGCCAGGAGGCCGGTCCGCAGGTGCGGGTCACGACCGTGTTCCCCGGTTTCGTGCACACCGCCTTCGCGGAGGCGTCGGCCAACCCCGGTGTGCGGGCGGGCATCGCGGCGATGCGCGACGAGATCGCGATCCCGCCGGACGCCATCGCCCGCGCCGTCGCGTTCGCCCTGGAACAGCCGCCCGACGTGGACGTCAACGAGATCGTCGTGCGCCCCACCGCCCAGGCCTAGCCGCCGCCCTGCCGGCCAGAAGTTCTTGTCCGCCCCTTTCCTCCTTGCAGCCGCGGGCAAGCGGTGGACCGGCACCGCGATCACCGAGGCGCTCGCCGTCCTGCAGCACCTGCTGGCTCAGCCGCGGTAGGCGTTGCGCACGTACGTGAGGCTGAACGTGCCCTTGCCGGAGAAGTACGAGTTCACCAGCTCCGCCGGGTGCGTGGCCAGGTAGCCGCGGTAGAACGCGCCGTCGTTCTGGTCGTCCCAGCCCCAGGGCGCGTTCGCCGCGTTGTCCTTGCCGTTGTCGCCGCGGAACGTGCCGAACGACGCGTACGTCTCGGAGTTGTTGCGGCGCGCCCACATCCCGTTCGCGGCGAACGTGTCCACCAGCCGGTACTTCACGTCCCGGTCGTTGCCACCGGAGGGCACCTCACCGGTCGCGGCGGGGTGGTAGACGACTCCGTCGCCGCCGGGGAAGTCGTTGCCGTCCCAGCGGTACAGGCCGTGGCCCTTTGCCTCCTGGCGCGTGGCCGGCCGCCCGCCGGAGAGCAGCAGCGTGCCGTCGACCGTCTCCGAACCGCTGCGGTACGGCGACCCGGCCGGCACGTAGGAGTAGAAGTCGCTGTGCGCCACCGTGACCGCGGCTTCGAGCGTGCCGTAGGAGGCGTCCTTGCGGACCACGAACAGCGCGCCCTCCAGGTCGTTCTCGTGCGTCGTGAGGCCGAACGGGTCCGGCTTGTCGTCCCAGTCGCGCGGGTGGAAGAACGAGTAGACGAGGAACCAGTGGGTCTCCGTCTCCACCACCGAGTAGTAGGCGGCACCGGTGAGGCGGCTCAGCTGGGTCTGGTTCTCCCAGTTGTTCAGCCCGTCCCAGTCGCCGTCGAAGTCCACTGTGGACAGGTAGTCCGCGTCGTGGTCCGACGAGTCCGTGTCCTGGTGGTGCACCGGCGCCCAGTGCAGGGCGAGGTCGTAGTCGGAGACGGCCGCCTGCGCCGGCGCGGCGATGAGGGTCGTCGTGAGCAGAACAGCGGTCGCGAAAAAAGTTTTCACCCACCGCAAACTAGAGGTGATGAAGCCACGGGCACCACGGTGCGCGATTGACCGTTCACGGACTGTTCAGCTGTAGATCGTCACCGTCAACCGCGGCGTAGACCGGAAGTCGGCCGCCTCGTACGCCACGCGCGCCAGCGGCATCGACCCCGCCGCCGCGGTCAGCGTCGTCTCGATCTCCAGCCGCTCGTCCTCGGTCAGGTACGGCCAGAACGAGCTGTGCCAGATCACCGTGCAGGTGTCGCTCTCGTCCGGCGCCACGAGGTTCTCCCGCAGCCACCGCCCGGCCGGTGACCGCGCGACCCGCACCCCGACCTGCGCGGCGAGCTCGATGGCGTCGTCGAGGTCCCAGCGCAGCGCGTCGTGCTCCGGCGGGATGAACGAGTGCAGGATCATCGCGTGCCGCGGGTCGGCCGGGTCGCGCGGCTGCAGGTCGCAGCCCGCCCGCGCGACGATCCGGAGCTCCGGTGGCCGCGGTCCCGCGGCGGCCAGCCGCACGGGCGAGTCCCGGTCGCCCCACTCCCAGTCGAGGCCGAACCAGCGGTAGCGGTCCAGGATCAGGTTCAGCCCCGCGCACGCGCCCAGTTCCAGCAACCGGACCTTGGGCGCGCCGATCATCGTGAGGCCCCGCAACAGGAACCCGGCGGTCTTGGGCTGGTGCTGCTGCACGGTCCGGTCGAGCGCCGCGAGGATCTCGCCGGGGTTCTCCACGATCGCCCGCCGCGCCGCCAGCCACGCCAGCAGCGACGCCGAGTCCGACGCGCCCGCCATCGCCGCCGCGTGCGCGCCGGCGAACCGCTCGCTCAGCTCCGGCGCCCGCCCCGACAGCATCAGCAGCCGCACCCCGGCCAGCGCCTGGATGCCGAACAGCGGGCTGTGCACCGCGCTGTGCGAGCAGAGCAGGTCGGCCACCGGGCCGCCCCGGTCGAGCTCGCTCGCCAGCTCGGAGAGGATGCGCGCGGAGACGGGGGCGCTGCCGCGCAACCGCGTCGCGAAGGTGCGCAGGGTGGCAGCGCCGATGCCGGCCGCGGTCACGCGTTCCTCCCTTGTTCGGCAACGGACGTCACAACGGCGTGACCGCGTTCCTACCCGAACAAGAGCCGGGATGTGCGCCGAATGCGCGCTGTATCGTGCGGCAAGTGAGTGAATTCCTTCAGCTGTCAACGGCGGGTCCGGTCGCCACGCTGACGATCGACCGGCCGGCCAAGCGCAACGCGATGAGCTACGAGATGTGGTCCGCACTGCCCGGCCTGATGGCCCGCGTGTCCGCCGACGACAGCGTCCGCGTGCTGGTCATCAGGGGTGGCGAGCACTTCTCGGCCGGCGCGGACATCGCGGAGTTCTCCACCCTGCGCCGGGGCGCGGAGGGTGCCGCGCGCTACGGGGAAGCTGTGCACAACGGCGAGCGCGCCATCGTGCAGCTCGACAAGCCCACCATCGCGGCGGTGTCCGGGTTCTGCGTGGGCGGCGGCTGCGAGATCGCCCTCGCCTGCGACCTCCGGGTGGCGGCGGCCGGCGCGCGGTTCGGGATCACCCCGGCGAAACTGGGCATCGTCTACAACTTCACGTCCACCAAGCAGCTCGTCGACGTGGTCGGCCCGGCGTGGGCGAAGCAGATCCTGTTCTCCGCCGACCTGATCGACGCGGCGACCGCGTTGCGGATCGGGCTGGTCAACGAGGTCGTCGCGGACCTCGGCGCGCGTCGGGGAACTGGCGGCACAGATCGCCGGGCGTGCGCAGGTGAGCGTGCGCGGGGCGAAGAAGATCGTCAACTCGATCACCGACGGTGGCCACGAGGACGACTTCGTGCGGGCGCTGTACGCGGAGGCCGCCTCCAGTGCCGACTACGCGGAGGGCGTGTCGGTGTTCCTGGAGAAGCGGCCCCCGCGGTTCTGACGTGGCCGGCAGGGGTCAGAAGCGTTCGGCGTCGATCGTGGTGTCCTCGCCGTGGCCGGTGTGCACCACGGTGCCGCCGGGCAGCTCGAAGAGCTTCTCCCGGATCGATCGCTCGATCGTCGGCCGGTCCGAGAACGACCGGCCGGTCGCGCCCGGACCGCCCTGGAACAGCGTGTCACCGGTGAACACCGCGCCCAGCGACGGCACGTAGAAGCACACCGCGCCGGGCGAGTGGCCCGGCGTGTGCAGCACGTGGATCTCCTCGCCGGCCACCGTGAGCACCTGGCCGTCCTGCAACGCCTCGTGCGGGGTGACGCCCGTGTGGGTCAGCTCCCACACGACCCGGTCGGCCTGGTGCAGCGCCAGGGGAGCACCCGTGGCGTGCGCGAGGTCGGGAGCGACCCGCACGTGGTCGTCGTGGGCGTGGGTCAGCAGGATCGCCTTGACCCGGCGGCTGCCGACGACCGCCAGGATCGCGTCCACGTCGTGCGGTGCGTCGATGACGACGCACTCCCTGTCGTCGCCGATCACCCAGACGTTGTTGTCGACGTCGAACGTCTCGCCGTCCAGCGAGAACGTGCCGGACGTGACGGTGTGGTCCACTCGCAGCGCCATCAGAACACCACGACCGATCGCAGCACGTCGCCGTGGTGCATCTTCTCGAACGCGCCCTCGACGCCGTCCAGCGCGATCTCCTCGGTGACGAACGCGTCCAGGTCGAACCGGCCCTGCTGGTAGAGGTCGACCAGCAGCGGGAAGTCCCGCGAGGGCAGGCAGTCGCCGTACCAGGAGGACTTGAGCGACCCGCCGCGCGAGAAGAAGTCGATCAGCGGCATCTCCAGCGTCATGTCCGGCGTCGGGACGCCGACCAGCACGACCGTCCCGGCGAGGTCGCGGGCGTAGAACGCCTGCTTCCACGTCTCCGGGCGGCCGACCGCGTCGATCACCACGTCCGCGCCGAACGAGCCGGTCAGGTCCTGGATCGCCGTCACCACGTCGTCGACCTCGCGGGCGTTGACCGTGTGCGTGGCACCGAAACCCTTGGCCCACTCCAGCTTCCGCGGGTCCGTGTCCACGGCGATGATCTTCGCCGCACCCGCGAGGCGCGCACCGGCGATCGCGCCGTCACCGACACCACCGCAGCCGATCACGGCCACCGAGTCGCCGCGCGTGACACCACCGGTGTTCACCGCCGCGCCCACACCGGCCATGACACCGCAGCCCAGCAGGCCCACGGCCGCGGCCCGCGCGGACGGGTCGACCTTCGTGCACTGTCCCGAGTGGACCAGCGTCTTCTCGGCGAACGCGCCGATGCCCAGCGCGGGCGACAGCTTCGTGCCGTCGGTCAGCGTCATCGGCTGCGTCGCGTTGAACGTCGAGAAGCAGTACCACGGCTTGCCGCGCTTGCACGCACGGCACGTGCCGCAGACCGCGCGCCAGTTGAGCACCACGAAGTCGCCGGGTTCGAGGTCGGCGACGCCCTCGCCCACGGACTCGACGACACCGGCCGCCTCGTGCCCGAGCAGGAACGGGAACTCGTCGTTGATGCCGCCCTCGCGGTAGTGCAGGTCGGTGTGGCAGACGCCGCACGCCTGCACCTTCACCACGGCCTCACCGGGTCCGGGGTCGGGCACCAGCACCGAGGTCAGCTCGACGGGTTGTCCCTTGCCCCTGGCGACGATGCCCTTGACCTCTTGCGCCACTCTGCGACTCCTTCAGTTGACGAGCGTCGAGCCTTCGAACTTGCCCAGCTCTTCCCGGTAGAACTCAATCCCTACACCGTTGGGGTCGCGGATGTACAGGCTGTCCTCGACGCCCCGATCCGGCCCCAGGTACTCGACCCCGTCCTCGTCGAGCTTGGCCTTGATCGCGTCGAACCGCTCCGGCGAGATGGACAGCGCCAGGTGCTGCACGGCGCCGATCGTCTCGGAGAACGGCGGGTGGTCGTGACCGGGGAAGTCGAAGAACCCCAGCAGGTTCTTGCTGCCGAGGTCGAAGAAGAAGTGGCTGGAGCCGCGGTAGTCGCGGTTCTCCACGAGCTCCACGAGCGGGAAGCCGAGGAACTCCTGGTAGAACCGGATCGTCTCCTCGACGTCGCGGCAGATCAGCGCGATGTGGTGGACGCCCTGCGTCGGTGAGCCGCCGCGGTCGGCCAACGGCTTCACGTAGCGTTCGCGCAGCTCGTCGCGCTTGGCCCTGATCGCGTCCAGCTCGGCACCCTCTGGCTGTGGCATGCCGACCAGAGTAGTTGAGGGTTCAAACGCCCGCAGGACCACGACGAGCCGGCCCGCGGGTGGGCGCGGACCGGCTCGTGTCGTGCCGTGGTGGTGCGGTGGTCAGTCTTCCTCGTCGCCGGGCCACTTGCCCGTGGCCTTCTGGAAGCCGACGGCGCCACCGCGGTCGATCGCGGCCTTGACCAGGCCGAAGATCGCTCCCTGCAGTGCGGCGGCGAGCAGGACCTCGCGCCAGCGGCGGTCCTTCATGGTCGCGCTGGGCGCTTCCTTGTCACCCGCGACGACCTTCCAGATCTGCCCGAAGATCGCCGTGGCGGCCATGCCGCCCAACGCACCGAGCAGCATTCCGAGTGGGCGGTACAGCAGCTTCATCCGTTCCTCCTGGACAGCTTCCAGATGAGGAGCACGAGTGCCATCAGCACCGCTCCGATCGCCAGCGGGTGCTGACGCGCCTTCTGCACCTGCTGCGCCACCGGTTCGGGCAGCGACGCCACGGCCTGGTCGGTCGCCGCGGTCATCCGCACGACCGTCTCGTGCGCCTGCTCCTTCACACGACCCGGCACGTCGACCTTGTGCGCCAACGCCTCCACGGTCTCGCCGAGCTCACGGCGGGTGCGTTCGACGTCCCGCTGCAACTGCTCCCTGGGATCGGTCATCGGTGCGCACTCTCCTTGATCGTCGCGATGTCGCGCTGGACGTTCTCCACCGCCTGCCGCGGCACGGGCGGAGCGGCCTGCTTGACCTGCGAGCGCCCCACCAGCGCCAGGACACCGGCGATCAGGAGGAGCCCGGCGGCGACGATGAGGGCAGCCGCCCACCCGGGCAGCACGAGGGAGAGGGCGAGGACCAGGCCGGCGACGACGCTCAGCCCACCCCACCACGCGAACACGCCGGCCGCGCCGAACAACCCGGCGCCGACACCGGCGTGCTTGCCCTTGTCCTTGAGCTCGGCGACCGCGAGGCGAATCTCATCGCGTGCGAGCCTGCTCACCTGCTCGGACAGCTGGTTGACCAGCTGTGCGGTCGACGTGTCGGTGTTCATGCGACTCGGCTACCCGGAGTAGCCCCTCGCGAATCACCGACATGGGTGTTTCGCGGGAGGTCAGCCCTGCTCCTGCGCCTGCTTGACCTTCGCGTGGACCTCTTCCATGTCCACACCGCGGGCCTGCTCGATCAGGTCGTCCAGCGCGTTGCCCGGCAGCGCACCCGGCTGGGCGAACAGCACGACACCCTCGCGCACGATCATCAACGTAGGGATCGACCGGATGCCGAACGTGGCCGCGAGCTCCTGCTGCGCCTCCGTGTCGACCTTGCCGAACACCAGGTCCTCGTGCTTCTCCGACGCCGCCTCGTACGTCGGCGCGAACGCACGGCACGGCCCGCACCACTCGGCCCAGAAGTCGACCAGGACGATGCCGGAACCGCCGACCACCTCGTCGAAGTTCTCCGTGGTCAGCTCGACCGTCGCCATCTGTTCCTCCTCGTAGTGGGCTCGCCCCTCCCAACGCCCCAACCGCCCCCAGAATTCCCGCCCCTCCGGGCACGCGGGGACCCCGCGTGCCCTCTACGAGTACGAAAGCTCCCCGCGTGCACTGAGGCAGGCGTGGATTTCAACTTTTTGTGGACGTCTTCAACGGAGCGTTGTAGGTTCCCGGCCATGAAGCCGCGCCTGCTCGTGACCACGCTGCTCGTCGCCACGCTCACCGCGTGTGGCGGCACGTCTGACAACGCGCAGACGACCACCCCGCCGTCCTCGGACCTGTCGAGCGTCCAGAAGGACGACGCGCTCGCCGCGCTCGTGCCCCCGGCCATCGCGCAGACCGGCAAGCTGCGGGTCGGGTCGAACATCCAGAACCCGCCGAACAACTTCTACAAGGAGGACGGCAAAACCCCGCAGGGGTCGGAGGTCGACCTGATCACCGCGATCGCCGCCAAGATCGGGCTCAAGGCCGAGCACAGCGACATGGCGTTCAGCTCGCTGATCACGAGCCTGGAGACCGGCCGGGTCGACGTGACGATGGCGGCGATGAACGACACCGCCGAACGTCAGCAGAAGATCGACTTCGTCGACTACTTCACCTCCGGCATCACGATCATGGTGCAGAAGGGCAACCCGCAGGGCGTCAAGGGACCCGACGACCTCTGCGGCAAGGGGGTGGCGGTGAACCTCGGCAGCTCGCAGGAGACGTTCGCCAAGGAGCAGAGCCAGCGCTGCGTCGCCGCGGGCAAGCCCGAGGTGCAGGTCAGCGTCACCGACAGCGACACCGGCAACCAGAACCAGCTGCGCACCGGCCGCGTCGCCGCGATCCTCAACGACCTGCCGACCGCCGTGTACGTCGCCAAGACCGCGGGTGACGGCGCGTTCTTCGAGGTCGTCGAGCTCGCCCCGATCAACGGCGGCCCGTACGGCATCGGCGTGAACAAGCAGAACGCCAAGCTCAGCGAGGCGGTCAAGGGCGCGCTGCAGGCACTGATCGACGACGGCACCTACGCCAAGATCCTCGGCAACTGGGACATCAAGCAGGGTGCGATCGGCAAGGCTGCGATCAATGGCAAGTGATGTGGATCGGATGTCCGATCAGAAGCAGGATCATGAGCTCGTCGTCGTCCCGCTGAGCCACCCGTGGCGGTGGGTCAGCGCGGGGATCATCGTCATCATCATCGCCGGCCTGGGCTGGGCGATGGCGGAGGCGCAGATCCAGTGGGAGCACGTCCCGGGGTTCTTCACGCACCCCGTCATGCTCGAAGGCCTGGTCAACACCATCGTGCTGGCCATCGCCGCGCAGGGCGGTGCGATCGTGCTCGGCGTGGTGGTCGCGCTGATGCGGCTGAGCGCCAACCCGGTCGCACGGTGGTTCGCCATCGGCTACATCTGGCTGTTCCGCGGCCTGCCGGTGCTGCTGCAGATCCTCATCTGGTTCAACCTCGCGCTCGTCTTCCAGAACATCAGCATCCCGATGGTGTTCAGCGTGCCGACGAACGTGGTGATGACCGCGTTCGTGGCGGCGTTGCTGGGGCTGGGGCTGAACGAGAGCGCCTACATGGCCGAGATCGTCCGCGCAGGTCTGTCCAGCGTGGACCCCGGTCAGACCGAGGCGGCCAAGTCGATCGGCATGACGCCGGCGACGACGTTGCGGCGGGTGGTCCTGCCGCAGGCCATGCGCGTGATCATCCCACCGACCGGCAACAACTTCATCAACATGATCAAGGGCACGTCGATGGCGTCGGTGATCGCGTTCCTGGAGCTCATCCACGCCGCGAACAACATCGCCTCGCGCAACCTGGAGATCATGGAGACCCTGTTCGCCGCCGCGGCCTGGTACCTGGTGATGGTGTCGCTGGCGTCGGTCGGGCAGCACTACCTGGAGCGTGCGTATGGCCCTCGTTGAGGCGGTCGATGTCCGCAAGTCGTTCGGTCACACCGAGGTGCTCAAGGGCATCGACCTGGAGGTCGAGCGGGGTGAGGTCGTGTGCCTGCTCGGGCCGTCCGGTGCCGGCAAGTCGACGTTCCTGCGCTGCGTGAACCACCTGGAGACCATCGACGCGGGCCGCATCTGGGTCGACGGCGTGCCGGTCGGGTTCCGCGCGGCCGGCGGCAAGCTGTACGAGCTGAAGGAGCGCGACGTCGCCCGGCAGCGCCGTGACGTGGGCATGGTGTTCCAGCGGTTCAACCTGTTCCCGCACCGCACGGCGCTGGAGAACGTCTTCGAGGGCCCGGTGCACGTGCTCGGCGTCAACCGGGCCACCGCCGTCGCCGAGGCGCGCGACCTGCTGGAACGGGTCGGGCTCGCGGAGAAGGCCGGCGCCTACCCGGCGCAGCTGTCCGGCGGCCAGCAGCAGCGTGTTGCGATCGCCCGCGCGCTGGCGATGAAACCCAAGCTGATGTTGTTCGACGAGCCCACGTCGGCGCTGGACCCCGAGCTCGTCGGGGAGGTGCTCGACGTGATGACCGGTCTCGCCCGCGACGGCATGACGATGATCGTGGTCACCCACGAGATCGGCTTCGCCCGCTCAGTCGCCGACCGCGTGGTGTTCCTCGTCGACGGCGCGGTCGTCGAGTCCGGCACCCCGGCCGACGTGCTCGACAACCCGCAGCAGCCGCGCACGCGGCAGTTCCTCGCAAAGGTGCTCTAGGTGACCAACTCCTCGTACCTCGCCCAGTTCCGCGAACCGGAGGGGTACCTCGACTTCGCCCGCTTCGGCCCCCCGTCGATCCCGGTGGTGGCGGCCACGACCCGGCTGATGGAGCAGGCGTCGCTCGCCGGTCCCGCCACGGTGGACACGCTGATGCGCGAGGAGCAGCGCGTCAAGGCCGCCGCCGCGCGGCTGTGCCGCACCGACACCGACCACGTGGCGCTCGTGCCGAACACGTCGACCGGCCTCTTCCAGGCCGCGTTCGGCCTGACCGGCACCGTCATGTACTCGGCGGCGGAGTTCCCGTCGAACACGTACCCGTGGGTGCGCGCGGGCCTGCCGTCGGTGGTGCTCGACGGCGCGGTGACGGCGTCCTCGGTCGTCGACGCGCTGACGCCCGAGGTGTCCGCGCTGTCGGTGTCCGCCGTGGACTTCCGCACCGGCTACCGGGCGGACCTGGCGGCGTTGCGCGAGGCCGTCGGCGACCGCCTGCTGATCGTGGACGGCATCCAGGGCTTCGGCGTGGTCGACGAACCGTGGGAGGTGGCCGACGTGCTCGTGGTCGGCGGCCAGAAGTGGTTGCGAGCCGGGTGGAGCACCGGTTTCGTGGTGCTGTCGGACCGCGCGCTGGAACGGCTCCAGCCCGTGCTGTCCGGGTGGACGGGCGCGGTGGACGCGGGCCTGTTCGACAACGCCGTGCACGCCGCAGCCCCCGACGCGGCGGCGTGGAACGTCACCAACCTCTCCCCGGTCGTGTCCGGTGCGTTCGCCGAGGCGCTGGAGCTCGTCGAGCTGGCGGGAGTAGGCGCGCTCGACACCGCCGTCGCCGAAGTCGTCGCCGAACTGGAGGAGATCGTGCTGTCGTGCGGCGGCGAGGTCGTCTCCGCCCGCGACCGCCGCGCCGGCATCCTGGCGTTCACGACGGCCGAGGCCGCGCCGGTCGTGGGGGAGGCGCTGAAGTCGTTCGGCGTCACCGCCACCGTCCGCCCGGAGCACGTCCGCCTGTCCCCGCACGCCACGACCACCCGCGGCACCCTCGAACGCGTCCGGTCGGCGCTGCGGTCGCTGTCCGGTCCGTCGGTCTCGACCATGCCGGCGGCGCTGTCGGCGCTGGTGCCGACGGTCGACAGCCTCGCCACGGCACTGGGCCCGGACACCGAGGTCGTGGTGCACGACCTGTCCCGGCTGCCGAACTCGATCATCGCGATCGCCGGCTCGCTCACCGGCCGCCAGGTGGGCGGCCCGATGACGGACCTGCTGCTCGGCCTGGTCCGCCGCGGCACGACGACCGACATGCCCGGCTACGAGACCTACGCGCCGGACGGCCGCGCGATCTGGTCGTCGACGACCTTCGTGCGCGACGCGGCCGGGGTGGCGGTGGGCTGCCTGTGCGTCAACAAGCTCGCCGCGCACGAGGCGTCCGGGCCCGTCGAGTCGTTCCCGCAGGACGTGGACACACTCCAACGGGTGCTCGTCGAGAAGGCGATCGCCGACGTCGGGGTGCCGGTCGAGCTGATGAAGAAGGTGCACAAGTCGCAGGTCGTGCGGGTGCTGGACGAGGCGGGGTTCTTCCTGATCCGCGACTCGGTCGACCACCTGGCGAGCGTGCTCGCGGTGACCCGCTACACGATCTACAACTACCTCAACGCGAACCGGGGCACGTGAGGGCTGCCGGCGGGCCGCTCACCACCAGTCCGGAGCGGCCCTCCAGGCGGGCGCGACCGGGCGCTCGCCGCCGGTGGTCATGAACTCGTGGGCGGCCCGGCGCACGACGTCCAGCGGGATCTCGGAGTCGGCCGGGTACTCGGTGTCCGAGCTCATCAGGTAGTACAGGACCGGTTCGGCGGAACCCCAGTCGGTTCCGGGCGTTTCCGTGCTGAACCACTGCTGCCCGCCACCGGCGTAGTACAGCGCGCCCCGACCGGCCTGGCCGTGCAGCCCGACGTTGAAGTTCGCGCGGCCGGGGTTCTCGGCCACGTACAGGTCGACGAGCACGCGGCCGTCCCGACCGGCGACGGCGTCCAGCACGGCGTCCAGCTCGGCCGGGGTGCGGACGATCACGGCGTCGTCCTGGTCCTCCTCGTACCAGGCTTCCAGCTCCACCACGGCTCTGTTCTCCGAGGGTGCTCCGTCTCAGCGCGAGCCGACGTGTGCGACCAGCGAGCGCCAAGCGGGAGTCGAGAACGTGAGCACGTCGCCGCTCACGTTCTTCGAGTCCCGCACCTGCGCGTTGTGGGCCAGCGACACGTCGACACAGGCGCTGGCCTCGCCTCCTGTGCTGTAGCTGCTCTTACGCCAGGTCCGTTCCCGCGCCATTGGAATCCCCTCGAAGTCGGCTGATGTACTCCATCAGCTTGCGCTTCGATTGTTCCTGATCCAAGGCGAACGTCTCCAGTCGCTTGAACAGAGCTACTGCAACCTCGATCGCAGCATCGTCCTGAGCGAAAACCTGTGCCAGTTCACTGTCGGTGTACGCAACCGGCGGCGCCTTCTCGAACTCCAGCAGAGCGCAACCCGCCGTCAGGATGACCGCGTCCTCAGGGATGATCCGCACGATGTGCGTGTTGAAGAGCATGCGGAGGTACTGCTCCTCCATGATTTTGTCGTCGCCGACGTAGGTTTGCAGAGCGCGTTCGAGCACGTAGATCCGGATCTCCGGTCGTCTGGCGCGCCGCAGGATCGTTTGCCGGTCGATGCGGCACTGCACGCACGCCGCGATCTTCTCCAGGGCAACCAGCCCCGCTTTGCGGTACAGCGCATCGGCGTACTCGGCTGTCTGGACGAGACCAGGGGCGGTGCTGGTCTCCACCCAGGTGATCTTCGTGGCCAGCGACTCGGCCATCATGAGCGTGCGCAGGTTCTCCGGCATCTGGGCGAAGTACGGGTCGAAGGCGTGCCGGTACCGGGCCTGAAAAGCCTCGATGTACTCCAGGTCCTTGCCGCACACCGTCAGGTACTGGATGATGTCGCCCGCGCTCGCGTGCGCCTTCCCGTGTTCGATGGTGGAGACCTTGCTCGGGTCCCAGCCGAGCCGGTTCGCCATGGCGCGGCCGTGCAGCGACGTGCTCGTCTCCCGGATGAGGCGCAGCTCGTCGCCGAGGTCACGGCTGTACGCGGTGGAGTAGGTCATGGCCTCCGACGCTATTGCTTGAAGTCGTTTCAAGGTACGGACCCGTTCGGGTGGAAACGGCGCTTGTCCCGCGGACCCGCGCCGTTTACCGTCATCAGGTGTGAGAGCGCTCTCAAAGACGAGATTGCAGGCCGGCTTCGCTGCCGTTGCCGTTGTGCTGGCTTCATTAGCCGCGTCCGACACCGCTTCGGCGGCGGCGGACTACACGCAGAACGTGACGTCCGTCAGCACGTCCGAGGCGAGGATCAACTTCACGCCGACGACGCCCGCTCTGTACGTGGACGTCCACTACCTGATCACCAACACGCCCCAGCAGAACTTCCGGATGACCAACAACGGCGGGACGTGGCAGAAGTCCGTCGGGTCGCTGTCGGCGGGCACGGTGGTCGAGTACTGGTTCACCTACGAGAAGAGCGGCCCCCAGTACGACACGCCGCACTTCACCTACACGCACGGCAGCACGCAGGCACCGGTCGCCACTCCCACGTTCAGCCCACCGGGCGGCGCCTACACGTCCGGGCAGACGGTGACGATCTCCACCGCCACCTCCGGCGCGACCATCCGGTACACAGTGGACGGTTCGACGCCGACGGCGTCCTCCCCGGTCTACAGCGGGCCGATCTCGGTGCCGAGCTCCAGGACCATCAACGCGATCGGCATCAAGTCCGGGCTCGCGAACTCGTCCGTGGGCAGCGCCACCTACACCATCGGCACGCAGCAGGGTTGCGTGCAGTCCAACACGCCGAACTTCGGGCCGAACACCCGGATCTTCGACCCGAGCATGTCGGCGGCGAGCATCCAGACGCAGCTGGACGCGGACTTCAACATGCAAAAAGACACGCTGACGGCGCAGATGGCGCCGCGGCGGGTCGCGCACCTGTTCAAGCCGGGCACGTACAACATCCACGACGACGTCGGCTACTACACGTCCGTCGCGGGTCTGGGCCGCAACCCCGGTGACGTGGTCATCAACGGCGACATCACCGTGGACGCGTTCAACGAGTCCGACCAGGGCGTGGCGCTGCAGAACTTCTGGCGCTCGGCCGAGAACATGGCCGTGAACCCCAGCAACGGCACCAACCGCTGGGCCGTCGCGCAGGCCGCGCCGTTCCGCCGCATGGACATCCGCGGCAACCTGGCGCTCTACCCGGCCTCCTACGGCTTCGCGTCCGGTGGCTACACCGCCGACACGCGCGTGTCCGGGCAGACGGCGTCGGTGTCGCAGCAGCAGTGGTACACCCGCGACTCCAACTACGGCAGCTGGAACGGCGGCGTGTGGAACATGGTGTTCTCCGGGACGCCCGGCGCTCCGGCGACCACGTTCCCGAACCCGCCGTCGACGACCCTCGCGACCACGCCGGTCTCGCGCGACGTGCCGTACCTGTACTTCGAGAACGGTGCCTACCGGGTGTTCCTGCCCTCGTTGCGCACCAACGCCTCCGGTGCGTCGTGGATCAACGGCGGCACGCCCGGTTCGTCGTTGCCGATGAGCCAGTTCTACGTCGTCAAGTCCGGTGACACCGCCTCGACGATCAACGCGGCGCTGGCCCAGGGCTGCAACCTGTTCTTCACGCCCGGCATCTACAACGTCAACCAGACGCTGCAGATCACCCGGCCGAACACCGTCGTGCTCGGCATCGGGTACGCGACGATCGTGCCGCAGAACGGCGTCACGGCCATGCAGGTCGCCGACGTCGACGGCGTGCGGATCAAGGGCGTCCTGTTCGACGCCGGCACGACCCTGTCGCAGTCGCTGCTGACCGTCGGCACACCCGGCTCGTCGGCCTCGCACTCGGCGAACCCGATCACGTTGCAGGACGTGTTCTTCCGCGTCGGCGGCGCCATCGCCGGCAAGGCCACGAACAGCCTCGTCGTCAACAGCAACGACACGATCATCGACCACACCTGGGTCTGGCGCGCCGACCACGGCAACGCCGGCACCTACGGGTGGAACGAGGCCATCGGCGACACCGGTGTCGTCGTCAACGGCAACAACGTGCTGGCCACCGGCCTGTTCGTCGAGCACTACCAGAAGTACCAGGTCATCTGGAATGGCAACAACGGGCGGACGATCTTCTTCCAGAACGAGATGCCCTACGACGTGCCGAACCAGGCGGTGTGGAACTCGCCGAACGGCCTGGCCGGCTACGCGGCCTACAAGGTCGCGGACAACGTGACCACGCACGAGGCGTGGGGGCTCGGCAGCTACTGCTTCTTCAACGTCAACCCGTCGGTGCGGGCCCACCACGCGTTCGAGGTGCCCAACCGGTCCGGGGTGCGGCTGCACAACCTGCTGACCGTGTCGCTCAACTACAAGGGGACCATCACACACGTGGTCAACGAGACGGGAGGGGTGACGCCGCCGGGAACCGTGCCGGTGAACGTCGTCAACTACCCGTAGGCGCTCGATCATGCAAACGGCCCGTCACCTTCGTGACGGGCCGTTCGCTATTGAGGTTCATACGATCGGTGGAAGAACGGCTTCGTGGTTCCGATGTTTTCGGTGCTAACCTTGATTCTCTTACGTTTGGGGAGAAAGGACATTCTTGTTATGTCCACAAACATATGGCAACCGAATCCGTCGGCTGACTTTTCCCGGCGCTGGGGAATCGCACCGCAGGAACCGGGCAGCGGCGGTGAGTCCGACGAAGCCGCCAGCGGTGGTGAGTCCAAGTGCCCTGACATCTGGGAGCTCGACAACGGCGACGTCGCGGTCATCGGCCGCGACCTCACCCCGGAGTACGCGGGGCGCCTGCCGGACGGCGTCAGCGTCGGCGCGGACGAGCGGCTCGTCGTGCTGCCGCGGGGAATGGTGATCGCGGCGAAGGCGGACATCCCCGATGCATGACCTGTTCGGTGGTGCGGAAGGCGAGCTGCTGCTCGGAGACGCATACCTCGACGACTTCGACCGGCGCTTCTGGAACAGCGGCCGGTCCGGCTTCTGGAAGCTCGAACGGCTGCAGCACTTCGAGGAGCCGGGGGACGACAGCTGGGAGGCGTTCCACGAGGGCGACTGGCACCGGTCCCTCGCGCTCCTGGACGAACGCAGGCCGGCTCTGCGTGCGCATTACGCGAAGATCGAGAACGCGGGGTTCGTCACCTCCCGAGTGCGAATAGTGGAGCATCCGCTGACGGACTACCTGAGGTGGGAACTGCACCTGCTCCGCGTCAGGGATCAGCTCGGCGGCCCTACTCGGATCCTGCTCCGGCAGGAGGTCGCGCGCTTCGAGGAAAAGAGCCTGCTGCCCGAGCTGATCACCTTGGGCGACGACGTGATGTACGAGATCCTTTATGAGGAGAACGGGCGTCTGCGGGGCGCAGTGCTCTACACGGGTGCCTCTCCGGTGCTCCGTTGTCGCGAGTTCATCACACGGCTGTACGAGAAGGCGGAACCGATCAGCACGTACTTCGCACGTGAGGTCGAGTCGTTGGGGCCACCGCTGCGGAGCCGGTGATGGAGCCGGACGACCGGCTTCAGCCGAGCTCCTCGGTCTCCGGGTCCGCCGCCGACGTGGTGCAGGCGAGGGATGTCGAAGGCGGCATCCACTTCCACGGTCCGCGCGACCACGAACGGCCGTTGCCGCGGCCGAACCAGCTGCCCGGTGGCACGAGCGGGTTCGTGAATCGACTGCACGAGCTCGCCCGGCTCGACGAGGTGCTGGAGCAGGCCGACGAGGAACCGGTCGCCGTCTACCTGATCACCGGCACGGCCGGTGTCGGCAAGACGTCGCTCGCACTGCACTGGGCGCACAGCGTCCGGCACCGGTTCCCGGACGGCCAGCTCTACGTCAACCTCCGCGGCTACGACCCCGGCGCGCCGGTGACGGCCGAGCAGGCGCTGGAACGGTTCCTGCGGGGGCTCGGCGTGCCGGCCACAACGATTCCGGTCGCCCTGGAGGACCGGTCGGCGTTGTTCCGCTCGCTGCTCGCCGACCGGCGCGTGCTGGTCGTCCTGGACAACGCGGCGAGTCCCGGCCAGGTGCGGCCGCTGCTGCCCGGCAGCTCCACGTGCCTGGTCCTGATCACCAGCCGCAACCGCTTCTCCGGGCTGGTGGCCCGCGACGGTGCTCGGCGGCTCGTGCTCGACATGCTCTCCGAGGAGGAGGCGGTTCGGTTGCTGCGCACGGTCACCAGCGGCTACCGGCGCGACGACGACACGACCGACCTGGTCGAGCTGGCGAGGCTGTGCGCGCGGCTGCCCCTGGCGTTGCGCATCGCCGCGGAACGCGCGTCGAGCCGTCCGCTGATGATGCTGAACGAACTGATCGACGATCTGCGCGACGAGTCGGCGCTGTGGGACGCGCTGACCGCCGACCAGGACGACGAGTCGGATGCCGTGCGGACCGTCTTCGCCTGGTCCTACCGGGCTTTGCACGCGGATGCCGCCCGGTTGTTCCGGCTGCTCGGACTCCACCCCGGAGCGGAGTTCGGCGTCACCGCGGCGGCCGCGCTCGGCGGCCTCGGTCTGTCCGAGACCAGGAAGTTGCTCGACGTGCTGATCGGCGCGCACATGCTGGAACAGCACGCGCCGAACCGGTTCCAGTTCCACGACCTGTTGCGCATCTACGCGGCACAACAGGCGTTCCACCATGAAGATGCCGCTGCCAGAAGGGACGCCGTGGACCGGGGACTGAGCTGGTACCTCCACACGTTGTCGAACGCGACAGCGGTCATCGCACCACTCGACCGGCGCGTCGTCCTGACACCCTTGCCCGCGAACACGACTCCTGTGTCCTTTTCGGACCGGGGCGAGGCGTTCGACTGGTACGAACGTGAGCGGGCGAACCTCGTCGCCGCCGTCCGCACCGCCGTCTCGGCCGGCCGGGACGACGTCGCGTGGCGGCTGCCGGTGCTGTTGCGCAGCATCTACGTCAGCCGCAACCCGTTCGAGGACTGGATCGAGACCAGCTCCGCCGGGCTGGCGGCCGCGGAGCGGATCGGCGACCTGGCAGCCCAGGGCGAGGTGCTCGACAGCCTCGGCAAGGCCTACCTCCAGTCGCAGCAGCTGGAGCGCGCCGAGGAATGTCATTCGCGGGCACTGGCCCTCCGCGCGGAGAGCGGCGACCGCTACGGGGAGATGGTGTCGGTCAACGCCCTCGGACTGCTCGAGTGGCGCCGCCGAAGGCTCACTCCTGCCATCGAGCGCTTCCGGCAGTGCCTGGAGATCGCTCAAGAGCTCGGTGACCGCCGCTGGCAGGCACTGGCGATGACCAACCTGGGCGGTGCCAGCTACGACCTCGCGGAGCTCCCGGCCGCGGTCGACGCCCTCGGCCGTTCCGTGCAGACCTACCGGGACCTCGGCGACCGTGCCTACGAGGGGAACGCGTGGTTCCTGCTGGCCGCGGCCCAGCGGGAGAACGGCGAGCTCGACGCGGCGGCGGAGTCGATCGGGCGAGCGCTCGCCATCGCCGAACAGGACCACCACGTCGCCTGGGAGGCGTACTGGCTGACCGAGTTGGGCCGAATCCAGCGTGCCAGGGGAGAGGTGGCCGACTCCCTGGTCTCCTACCAGCGGTCCGCGGTGGCGCAGCGGCAGCTCGGTGACCGCAACCGGGAAGCAGAGGCGCTCGACGGCACCGGTGAGGCCTACCGGGAACTGGGCAGGCCGGACGAGGCGGAGAAGTTCCACCGGACCGCCGTGACCGCCTTCCGGGACACCGGCGACCGGTGGATGCTCGCGTGCGCACTCACCAACCTGACCCTCGCACTCAGGGAGTCCGAACAGCCGGGCCAGGCAGCCGCCACCGAACAGGAAGCGCTCGCGGTCTTGGCGGAGTTCGACGAACCGCGGGCGCGGCAGCTCGTCGCGACGCTCCGGAGCTCGAACCGATGACCTGACTTCGCGTGACGGTGCTCTCCCTCGATTTCGTCAGCGGGCCCCGCGCGGGGATGATGCGTGCCATGTCGATCGAGCGCGGCCCCGAGTTCACCGAGTTCTGGACGGAACGGCACCTGTGCACGCTGTCCACCGTGCGTGCGAACGGCACGCCACACGTGGTGCCCGTGGGAGTGACGCTCGACCGGGTGAACGGTGTCGCGCGGGTGATCACGGACGGCGCGTCGTGGAAGGTCCGGCACGTGCGCGGGGCCGGGTACGCGACGGTGTGCCAGGTGGACGGACGCCGGTGGTCCGCGCTGGAGGGGCCGGCGACCGTCCGCGAGGACGCCGAGTCCGTCGCCCAAGCGGAGGAGCTGTACGCGCAGCGTTATCGTCAGCCGCGGGTCAACCCCACACGGGTCGTGATCGAGATTCAGGTGCAGCGTGTCTCCGGATCAGTCTGACGTCCTCGTCGTCGGCATCGGCGCCGACGGGTGGGACGGGCTCTCACCCGCCGCGCAGGCCGCCGTGTCGCGGTCGAAGGTGCTGATGGGCTCGCAGCGGCAGCTCGATCTGGTGCCGGGCGAGTTCGAGCGGGTCGCGTGGCCCTCGCCGCTGGTGCCGGCGCTGCCCGCGTTGTTCGAGAAGTACCGGGACGTGTGCGTGCTCGCCTCCGGCGACCCCATGTTCCACGGCATCGGCACGACGCTCGTGCGCATGCTGGGGCCGCGCGTCACCGTCATCCCGCACCCGTCGTCGGTGTCGCTCGCGTGCGCGCGGCTCGGGTGGGCGTTGAACGAGGTCGAGGTCGTCTCGCTGGTGGGGCGGTCGGTCGACCTGCTGCGACCCGCGCTCACGGCCGGGCGGCGGGTGCTGGTGCTCGGCGGGGACGCCGAGGCCGTGGCGGCGCTGGCGGGACCGATCACGGTGCTGGAGCAGCTGGGCGGGCCGCACGAGCGGGTCTACCCGTGGTCGGGGCAGCTCGCGGACCCGCTGTCGGTGATCGCCGTCGAGTTCAGCGGACCGGGGTACTCGCGGGTGCCGGGACTGCCCGACGACGCCTACGAGACCGACGGCCAGCTCACCAAGCGCGAGGTGCGGGCGGTGTCGGTGGCGCAGCTGGCGCCGTTGCCGGGGCAGCTGTTGTGGGACGTCGGCGCGGGGTCGGGGTCCATCGCGATCGAGTGGGCGCGCACGCACCCGACGTGCAGGGCCATCGCCGTCGAGCAGGACGCGGTGCGGGCCGAACGGATCGTGCGCAACGCCGCCGCGCTGGGCGTGCCGGGTGTGCAGGTGCTCGTCGGGCGGTCGCCGGAGGCGTTGGAGGGGCTGGAGAAGCCCGACGCGATCTTCATCGGCGGCGGGCTGACGGTGCCCGGCGTGGTGCAGTTCTGCTGGGACGCACTGGGTTCCGGTGGACGACTGGTGGTCAACGCGGTGACGCTGGAGTCGGAAGCCGTTGTGGCGCAGTGGTACGCGCGGCTCGGCGGGGACCTGGTGCGGATCGCGGTCAACCGCGGGTCCGCCGTCGGCGGGTTCACCGGCTGGCGGCCGCACATGCCGGTGACGACGTGGAGCGTGACCAAGTGACCGTGCACTTCATCGGCGCCGGACCCGGTGCCGCCGACCTGATCACCGTGCGGGGCCGCGACCTGATCGCCTCCTCGCCGGTGTGCCTGTACGCCGGTGCGCTCGTTCCGGTGGAGCTGCTGGAGTTCTGCCCGGACGGCGCACGGCTGGTCGACACGGCGAACCTGACGCTCGACGAGATCATCGCTGAGCTGGTGGCGGCCGACGAGGCCGGACTGGACGTGGCGCGGTTGCACTCCGGCGACCCGGCGGTGTTCAGCGCGATGGCCGAGCAGATGCGGCGGCTGGACGCGCTGGGCATCGGCTACGACGTGACGCCGGGGGTGCCGGCGTTCGCGGCCGCGGCGGCGTCGTTGCAGCGCGAGCTGACCGTTCCGGGCGTCGGGCAGACCGTCATCCTCACGCGGACGTCGCAGCGGGCCACGCCGATGCCGGAGGGCGAGGACCTGGACACGCTGGGGCGGTCGAACGCGACGCTCGTGCTGCACCTGGCCGTGCAGCGGATCGCGGACGTGGTCGCGGAGCTGGTGCCCAACTACGGCGCGGACTGCCCGGTCGCGGTCGTCGCGTACGCCTCGCGCGCGGACGAGGTCGTGTTGCGGGGCACCCTCGACGACATCGCCGCCCAGGTCGCCGCGGCGGGCATCAAGCGGACCGCGGTGATCATCGTGGGGAAGGTGCTGGGGGCGACGCAGTTCCCGGACAGCCACCTGTACTCGGCGACCCGCGTTCGATGATTCTCATCCTCGGCGGCACCGGCGAGGCCCGCGCGCTGGCGTCCCGGGTCACCGCGGTGTCCTCCCTGGCCGGACGGGTGCGCGAGCCGCGGCTCCCGGCCGGACAGGTGCGGGTCGGCGGGTTCGGTGGGGTGGACGGGCTCGCGCAGTGGTTGCGGGACAACGACATCCACGCCGTGGTCGACGCCACCCACCCGTTCGCGGCGCGGATCACCGCGAACGCTTTTGAGGCCTGCCAACGGGTCGGGGTGCCGCTGCTGGTCCTGCGGCGGCCCGGGTTCACGCCCCGGCCGGGATGGACCCGGGTGGACAGCGTCGCGGACGCGGCGGCAGCCCTGCCCGGTGAGCGGGTGTTCCTCACGACCGGGCGGCAGGACCTCGCCGAGTTCGCCGGGTGTCCGCAGTGGTTCCTCGCGCGCATGGTCGAACCGCCGGAACCGCCGATGCCCCAACGGATCGAGGTGCTGCTGGCGCGCGGGCCGTTCACCGTCGAAGACGAGCTGGCGCTGATGCGCGAGCACCGGATCGACGTGCTCGTGACGAAGGACAGCGGCGGCGCGATGACGTCGGCGAAGCTGGACGCCGCGGAACGGCTCGGCCTCCCCGTCGTCGTCGTGCGGCGGCCACCGCTCCCACCCGTGGAGGCGGTGGCCACCGTGGACGAGGCCGTCAGCTGGTTGGGTACCGCCGGGGCGTGAACACGACCCCCTGCTCGGTCACGACGGTCTGCGACGAGCCGACGACCAGCAGGCAGCGCATGTCGATCGTGGCCGGGTCGAGCGCGCCGAGGGTGAGGACGCGGATCTCCTCCTCCGGACCGCCGACGTCCCGGCCGACGACCAGCGGCGTGTCCGGCGAACGGTGCTTGAGCAGCAGGTCGCGCATCTCCGCCACCTGGTGCGTGCGGGCCTTCGAGGCCGGGTTGTAGATCGCGATCACCAGGTCCGCCTTGGCGGTGGCCTCCAGGCGTTCGGCGATGACGTCCCACGGCTTGAGGCGGTCGCTCAACGAGATCACCGCGTAGTCGTGCCCCAGCGGCGCACCGGCCTTCGCGGCGACGGCGTTCGCGGCCGTGACACCGGGGAGCACCCGCACCGGGACGTCCGGGTGTTCGGCGGCCACTTCGAGGACCGCGGTGGCCATCGCGAACACACCGGGGTCACCCGACGAGACGACCGCGACGCGCGACCCGCGGCGGGCCAGGTCGAGTGCGAAGGAGGCGCGCTCGGACTCGACCTGGTTGTGCGAGGCGTGCTTCGTCTGGCCGGGGCGGTCGGGCACCCGGTTCAGGTAGGTGGTGTAGCCGACGAGGTCGTCGGCGGACTCCAGTGCCCGCTTGGCCTCCGGGGTGAGCCAGGAGTGGTGGCCTGGGCCGAGACCGACGACCACGACCTCACCACCCGGCCGCGCCGGCCGGGAGTTGCTGGGCAGCAACGCCAGCGAGAAGTACGGCACCGACCCGGGGTCGACGTCGGCGAGCTTCGCCGTGCGCTCCCGCCCGGTGGTCGCCCGCTCCACGTACCAGGCGCCGTCGAGCCGCCCGGCCTCCTCCAGCGCCTGCCGGACGTTGCCGAAGGTGCGGCCCAGCTTGAGGATCGCGGCGCAGTCGGTGTCCGCGATCCGCGCGGCCAGCTCGGCCGGCGGCAGCGTGCCGGGCAGGATCGTGAGCACCTCGTCCCGTTCGACGAGCGGGGTGCCCAGTACCGCGGAGGCACCGCTGACGGACGTGACGCCGGGGACGACCTCCGCCTCGTAGCGGTGGGCGAGCCGCTTGTGCATGTGCATGTAGGAGCCGTAGAAGAACGGGTCTCCCGCCGCGAGGACGACCACCGTGCGGCCGGCGTCGAGGTGCGCGGCCAGCGTGGCGGCGGCCTCCTCGTAGAACGCGTCGATCTCGCCCTGGTAGTCGTCGGTGTCCTCGGTGGTGACCGGGTAGACGAGCTGCTCCATGATCTGACCGTCGCGGAAGTACGGTGCCGCGATGCTCTTGGCGTTGCTGCGACCGTGCCGGGCGCTGTGGTAGGCGATGACGTCGGCTTCCCGGATGAGCCGTGCGGCCTTGACCGTCACGAGTTCGGGGTCACCGGGACCCACACCGACGCCGTAGAGCTTGCCCGTCATTCGACCTCACTAGCGATCGCGTTGATGGCGGCCGCCGTCATGGCGCTGCCGCCGCGCCGGCCGCGGACCACGAGGTGTTCGAGATCCGTTGCGGCCAGGGCGTCTTTGGACTCCGCGGCGCCGATGAACCCGACCGGGATGCCGAGCACGGCCGCCGGTCGCGGGGCTCCGGCCGCGATCAGGTCCAGGAGGTGGAAGAGGGCGGTGGGGGCGTTGCCGATGGCGATCACCGCGCCGTCGAAGCGGTCGGCGAGCAGTTCGAGTGCCGCCGCGCTGCGCGTGTTGCCGATCTCGGTCGCCAGTGCGGGGGTACGGGGGTCCTGCAGGTAGCAGAGGACCTCGTTGTCCGCGGGGAGGCGCCGGCGGGTCACGCCGGACGCGACCATGTTGGCGTCGCACAGGATCGGGACGCCGGCGCGCAACGCCGCGCGGGCGTCGCGGACGACGTGCGGGGAGAACCCGACGTCCCGCGGCAGGTCCGTCATGCCGCAGGCGTGGATCATGCGGACCACGACCTGGGCGACGTCGGCGGGGAAGGCGGTGAGGTCTGCCTCCGCGCGGATGGTGGCGAAGGACTGCCGGTAGATCTCCGCGCCGTCCCTGATGTACTCCGTCACCTGATCTCCTCGTAGCCGTCGCCGGTCGCGACGAACTCGATCACATCACCGGCCGGACGACCACATCGGCGTGAGCAACCCGACCAGTGCACCGGCCGCGAGTGGGGCGTGCCGAGCCACGCGCGGGCGTCGGCGCGGACGTCCGACAACGACTTCGCGCACCCCGGCTTGCCGGTGCACGCGCTCACCCCGTGCCACGGCGAGGCGGGGTCGGTGATCAGGCCGGACGTGTCGGTGCCCGGCGGCACGACGAGGGAGCGCCACGGGGTCAGGCGCAGGGCCGTGCCCGGCAGCTGACCGGCGTCGAGCCGGCCCAGTGGAACGCCTGGTGTCACAGGTGAAGGTGCGACAGGAGTCACAGCCGGGGTGACGCGCGGTGCGGCGGAAGTGCCGAGGTGGGCGGTGATCTTGCGCACACCGCCGTCCACTTCGGACAGGCGCCAGGCCGTGCCGCGCAGCTCCTGGAACAGCCGGGCGGCGGTGACGACGGCGTCCACGGGGTCGTCGACCCGGACACCTGTATCGGTACCGGCGAGCAGGAGCGCGTCGTCCACCAGGCCGATGTCGCCGCCCAGACCGCTCACCGAAGCACCCACCGTCACCAGGAAACGCCCTGGTAGGGCGGCGAGTGACGGGTCGGAGCACAGGGCGGTGTCCAGTGCGTCGACCAGCGCCTGGTTGTCGTCCAGGGGCGCGGCGATGATGTTGCGGATGCGTTCGTGGGTGTCCGACGGCAGCAGGCCGCACGCACGCAGGCGGGCACCCAGCTCGACCCCCGACGTGAGGCCCCTGATCTGGAGGTTCGCCCGCGAGGTCAGCTCCAGCACGCCCGACCCCAGTTCGGCCGCGGCGGTGCGCACGACGTCCCACTGAGCTGCGGAGAGGGTGCCGCCGGGGACCCGGATGCGGGCCAGCCCGCCATCGGCCGCCTGGTGCAGCTCGACGGCGCCGGGGCAGGCATCCGGGTGAGTACGCATAGGTCGGACTGTAACCCGCCGGTTAGGGTGAGCCCGAACGACGAAGCGCAGGAGGAAGCCGGTGCGAATCCGGCGCGGTCCCGCCACTGTGACCAGCGAACTCGCCGGGAGTCAGGAACTCCGCTTCGTCGCGACCCGTGACCTGGGGCGAGGACCCCACGAGGGATGGAGCCCGCGTGATCCTGCTGTTGTCGACCTCCGACACCGACCTGCTGTCGGCGCGTGCGAGTGGCGCCGAGTACCGGCTCGGCAACCCTTCGCGCACGACCACCGACGACCTTCCCGCGCTGGTCGAGGGCGTGGACCTGGTCGTCGTGCGCATCCTCGGCGGCCGCCGGATGTGGGAGGAGGGCCTCGACTGGCTGCTCGCGCAGCCGCTGCCCGTGGTCGTCCTCGGCGGTGAGATGCAGCCCGACGCGGCGCTCATGGAGCTGTCGACGGTGCCGGGCGGCGTGTGCGCGGAGGCGCACCTGTACCTCGCGCAGGGCGGGCCAGGAAACCTCGCCGAGCTGCACAAGTTCCTCGAGGACACGATCCTGCTGACCGGCCACGGGTTCGCCGCGCCCGCCGCCACCCCCACGTGGGGGGTGCTGGAACGCGAGCCGGCCGCGGTGGAGGGCCCGACGGTCGCGGTGCTCTACTACCGCGCACACCACGTGGCGGGGAACACGGCGTTCGTGCACGCGCTGTGCGACGCGATCGAGGCCAAGGGCGGCAGGCCGCTGCCGGTGTTCTGCTCGTCGCTGCGCACCGCCGAACCCGAGCTGCTCGACACGCTCCGGCAGGCCGACGCGCTGGTCGTGACGGTCCTCGCGGCCGGCGGCACGAACCCGGCGAACGCGAGCGCGGGCGGTGACGACGACGCGTGGGACGTGGGTGCGCTGGCGGCGCTGGACGTGCCGATCCTGCAGGGCCTGTGCCTCACCTCCAGCCGTGAGCAGTGGGACTCCAACGACGACGGCCTGTCACCGCTCGACACCGCGACCCAGGTGGCGATCCCCGAGTTCGACGGCCGGATCATCACGGTCCCGTTCTCGTTCAAGGAGATCGACTCCGACGGTCTCACCGTCTACGTCGCCGACCCGGAACGGGCGCTGCGCGTCGCGGGCATCGCGACCAGGCACGCGCGGTTGCGGCACATCCCGGTCGGCGAGCGCAGGGTCGTCGTGATGCTGTCGGCGTACCCGACCAAGCACTCCCGCATCGGCAACGCGGTCGGCCTCGACACACCCGCCTCCACGGTCCGGTTGCTGAAGGCCATGCGGGAGCACGGTTACGACATCGGCGACGACCTGCCGGGCGTCGACGAGCTCGACGGCGACAAGCTGATCCACGCGCTCATCGCCGCGGGCGGCCAGGACGTGGACTGGCTGACGCAGGAGCAGTTCGAGAGCAACCCGGTGCGCATCGCGGCCGCCGACTACCGGCGGTTCCACGAGACGCTGCCGGAGGAGTTCCGCGAGTCGATGCGGGAGCACTGGGGTGAAGCGCCCGGTGAGCTGTTCGTGGACCGCAGCAAGGACAAGGACGGCGAGATCGTCCTCGCGGCCCTGCAGTCCGGCAACGTCACCGTCATGGTCCAGCCGCCGCGCGGGTTCGGCGAGAACCCGATCGCGATCTACCACGACCCGGACCTGCCGCCCTCGCACCACTACCTCGGTGCCTACCACTGGATCGAGTCGAGCTTCCGCGCCGACGCCGTGGTGCACGTGGGCAAGCACGGCAACCTGGAGTGGCTGCCGGGCAAGACCGTCGGCATGTCGGCGTCCTGCGGCACGGACGCGGCGCTCGGCGACCTGCCGCTGATCTACCCGTTCCTCGTCAACGACCCCGGTGAGGGCACGCAGGCCAAGCGGCGCGCGCACGCCACGCTGGTCGACCACCTCGTGCCGCCGATGGCCCGCGCGGACAGCTACGGCGACATCGCGCGGCTGGAGCAGTTGCTGGACGAGTACGGGAACATCTCCGCGATGGACCCGGCCAAGGTGCCGGCGATCCGCGCGCAGATCTGGACGTTGATCAAGGCCGCGAAGCTCGACCACGACCTGGGGCTCGACGACCGGCCGCACGACGCGGAGTTCGACGAGTTCATCCTGCACGTCGACGGCTGGCTGTGCGAGGTCAAGGACGTCCAGATCCGCGACGGCCTGCACGTCCTCGGCCAGGCGCCGGCGGGGGAGACCCGCGTCAACCTGGTGCTCGCGATGCTCCAGGCGCGGCAGATGTGGGGCGGTCAGGTCGCGGCGCTGCCCGGTCTGCGCGAGGCGCTCGGACTCGTCGGCACGGCGCGTGAAGACGTTGACACCGTGGAGGAACAGGCCCGCGTGCTCGTCCAGGCGATGGAGGACGCGGGCTGGGACGCCGCCGTGGCGAAGACGCTGCACGAGAACACCGACGTGCAGAAGATCCTGGAGTTCGCGGCCGTCGAGGTCGTGCCGCGGCTCGCCCGCACGACCGACGAGATGACGCACGTCCTGCACGCGCTCGACGGTGGCTACGTCCCGGCCGGTCCGTCCGGTTCCCCGTTGCGCGGCCTGGTGAACGTGCTGCCGACCGGCCGCAACTTCTACTCGGTCGACCCGAAGGCCATCCCGTCGCGGCTCGCGTGGGAGACCGGCCAGGCGATGGCGGACTCGCTGCTGGAGCGCTACCGGGCCGACAACGACGGCGAGTGGCCGCCGTCCGTGGGTCTGTCGGTGTGGGGCACGTCCGCGATGCGCACCGCCGGTGACGACATCGCCGAGGTGTTCGCGCTGCTGGGCGTGCGACCGGTGTGGGACGACCAGTCCCGCCGCGTGACCGGTCTGGAGGTCGTCCCGCTCGACGAGCTCGGCCGGCCGCGCATCGACGTCACCGTGCGGATCTCCGGGTTCTTCCGCGACGCCTTCCCGCACGTCGTGTCCCTCCTGGACGACGCGGTGCAGCTGGTCGCGGCGCTGGACGAACCGGCGGAGCAGAACTTCGTGCGGGCGCACGCGGTGCAGGACCTGGCGGAGCACGGCGACCACCGCCGGGCGACGCTGCGGATCTTCGGTTCGAAGCCCGGTGCGTACGGCGCCGGCGTGCTGCCGTTGATCGACAGCCGCAACTGGCGCGACTCGCAGGACATCGCCGAGGTGTACGCGGTCTGGGGCGGCTACGCCTACGGTCGCGGTGTCGACGGCATCGCCGCGCGCGCGGACATGGAGTCGGCGTACCGGCGGATCGCGGTGGCGGCCAAGAACATCGACACCCGCGAGCACGACATCGCCGACTCGGACGACTACTTCCAGTACCACGGCGGCATGGTCACGATGGTGAAGGCGCTGACCGGCAAGGCGCCCGCCGCGTACGTCGGGGACAGCACGCGCCCGGAGGCGGTGCGGACCCGCACGCTCACCGAGGAGACCTCGCGGATCTTCCGCGCCCGCGTGGTGAACCCGCGCTGGGTCAACGCGATGCGCCAGCACGGGTACAAGGGCGCGTTCGAGCTGCAGGCCACGGTCGAGTACCTGTTCGGCTACGACGCCACGACCGGCGTGGTCGCCGACTGGATGTACGAGAAGCTGACCGAGACCTACGTGCTCGACCCGGAGACGCGGAAGTTCCTGCAGACCTCGAACCCGTGGGCGTTGCACGGCATCGCGGAACGGTTGCTGGAGGCCGCCGAGCGCAAGATGTGGGAGCACCCGGAGGAGGCCACCCTGGACGCGCTGAGGGCGGCCTACCTGGAGACCGAGGGCGACCTGGAGGACGGCGCCTGATCGAGGCGCACGCAGCAGTGGTCCGGTGACGGGTCGAGGCGGGCGCGGTAGCCCGCCCCGATGCCGTCGGCCAGGCCGGTGAGCAGGCGGAGGTTCAGGCCGCAGACCAGCTCGGTGTGGCGTTGCGCGAGGCTGTGGAACGGGCAGTTGCCCAGCAGGACCGAGCCGTCCCCGGCCCGCGGCTCGAACCCGAAGTCCTCCAGCGCCTGCACGAGGTCGCCCCGCGCGGCGGCCGCGAGGGCCGTGCCCCACTCGTGCGCGCGGCGGCGCAGGACCTCGCGCGGGGGCTCACCGGTGGTCTCGGCTTCGAGGAGCGCGTCGGTCAGCAGGTGGCTCGCGGCCTCGTACCGCCGGTCCGGCAGCGACACCGCGATCTGCTCCTCGGCACGGCGGTAGAGCTTCGCCGGACGGCCCGCGCCCGGTCCGCCGCGTCCGGTCCGGCGCTGGTGCACGACTGTGAGGAGGCCCATCTCGACCAGCTTGTCGAGGTGGAACCCGGCGGTCGTGCGGGGCAGTCCGGCGGCTTGCGCGGCCTCGTCCTTGCTGATCGGCGCGGTCCGGCGGGCCACGAGGTCGTACAGCCTGCGCCGGTTCGGTTCGTCCAGGGCCGCGACGGCGGCGACGGGGTCGGCCATCTCTAAAAACTACTCCCATTGACTAAATTCGGCCAGCCGAACTACCGTGGCGGCATGGACGTCGAGGGCGCGCAGAAGGCGGTCACGGACCTGCTCAAGGCGCTGGGCAAGGACCCGTACTCCGAACACCTGGCCGACACGCCGCGCCGGGTCGCCGAGGCGTACGAGGAGCTGCTGACGCCCCGGACGTTCAACCTGACCACGTTCCCCAACGACGAGGGCTACGACGAGCTGGTGCTGGCCCGCGGCATCCCGGTGCAGTCGTTGTGCGAGCACCACATGCTGCCGTTCCACGGCATCGCGCACGTCGGGTACCTGCCGGGGGAGCGCATCCTGGGGCTGTCGAAGCTCGCGCGGGTCGTGGAGATGTTCGCCCGCGACCTCCAGGTGCAGGAGCGGCTGACCAAGCAGGTCGCCGACTGGCTGCAGGAACACCTGCGGCCCAAGGGCGTCGGCGTGGTGATCGAGGCCGAGCACATGTGCATGGCGTTGCGCGGGGTGCGGGTCAGCGGGGCCCGCACGGTGACCTCGGCGTTGCAGGGCGCGTTGCGGCAGGACCCCGCGTCCCGGCAGGAGTTCTTCACGCTGGTGCACGCGTAACCTGCGGGACATGGGGAACATCCACGCCGGGGCCGCGCTGACACCGCCGTTCCGCGACTTCGTGCCCGCCTGGGTGGCGCGGCAGGACTGGTACGCGGGCGAGGGGCCGTTGCGGCCGGTCGGGTACTTCCGGTTCTCCGACCCCGCGGGCGAGGTCGGCGTGGAGACGCACCTGCTGCGGGCGGGTGAGTCGGTCTACCAGGTCCCGCTGACCTACCGGCCGGCGCCGCTCGACGGTGGCGCGCTCCTCACGACCGCCGAGCACAGCGTCCTGGGCCCGCGGTGGATCTACGACGCCGTCACCGACCCCGTCTGGCACGCCGCCGTGCTCGACCTCGTCACCACCGGCGGCACCTCGGAGCCGGGCAGCCGCAGCCTGGCCGCCGAGGCTCGCGGCGAGCTGCGGCGCGCGGTGGGGGGTCCGGTCGTGGTCGAGCTCGACCGCCTGGTGCTGCCGCGCCCCGCCGACGGTGACGTGGTCGGCGTGGTCACGGGCTCGTGGGAGGGCGGGTCCGGTCGCCTCGCCGTCGTGCGCCCGGCGCCCACCGGTTGAGGTCGCCCAGCACCCCCATCGCCGCGGGCACCAGCAGGCAGCGCACGACCGTCGCGTCCACCGCGACCGCCACCGCCGACCATGATCGCCCCGGCCCTCTCTGACTCCCCTGCCTGCCGGAGCAGCAGGGGGAGTCAGAGAGGGCCGAAGACGCGGGTGCCGGCGGCGGAGGGGTCGTCGCCGGACCAGAACTCCAGCCACAGCTGGGCGAACTCGTCGCGCGACAGCCTGCCGTCGCCGTCGGAGTCGAGGGCCGCGAAGTCGGTGGCACCGTCGTGACCGAGCCACGCGGAGATCATCGTCTGGAACTCCTCCGGCGACACGTAGTCGTCCCCGTTGGCGTCCACGGCACCGAACATCGCGTGCGCCGTGCCGGTGACCGCCTCCGGGCTCCGCGGCAGCACGTCCACGATGGACAGCACGTCGTCCATGCTCACCCGGTCGGTGCCCGCCGCCGACGTGAGGGTGGCCCACCAGCCCATCATCACCTCGGACAGCAGCTCCTCGTCGCCGCCGCGCAACGACACCCAGCGCGCGGTGAGCGCGCGGAAGTCGCTCTCGTCGAGGTATCCGTCGCTGTTGGCGTCCAACGCGTCGAACACCACGGACACCTTGCGTCTTTGCAGGTCGCTCGCCATGAGCAAGGACCATGGGCCGAACGGTCCAGCGTGAACCATCGGCCGAACGGGTCCGGACCACTCGCGTACGGGGGATGCCGCTCACCCCGCGTCGAGCGCCTCCGGCAGCTGCAACCGGCCGGGCACGCCGAGCTTGCGGTAGACGGCGGTGAGCACGCCCTCCACCGCGTCGGCGGACAGCAGCAGGGCACCCGCGATCTCCTCGTCACATCGGCCCCGCGCCGCCAGCACCGCCACCTGGTGCTCCACCGGTGTCAGCGCGGTCGGCCCGGTCTGCCGCAGCCGCCGCGGTCCCGCGCTCGTCGCGACCAGCTCGGAGTGCGCCCGCGCCGCCATCGCTGTGGACCCGCACTTCTGCGCCAGGTCCACCGCCTCGCGCAGGCACACGCGCGCCGCCGCCGTGTCGCCCTGCCGGCGCGCCACCACGCCGAGGTCCACCAGCGCGCGGCCCAGTTCGAGCCGGGCGGGGGAGCCGCGCAGCACCCGCACGGCGTCCTCCAGGTGCGCGCGTCCGGCGGCTCCCGCGGTGACCCGGCCCAGTGCGCGCAACGCCATGCCCAACGCCCTGGGCGCACCCCAGTCCCCGGCCAGCTCGACCTCCTCCAGCGCGAACTGCCGGGCCCGCTCGCCGTCGCCCAGCGCCGCGCACGCCACCGCCGCACCGGAACGCCACGCCAGCGCGGCCGGGTTGCGGTACGGCCACTGGGCGCAGTGCCGTGCGGCGGCCAGGAACGCCTCCAGCGCCTCGTGGTCCTCACCGCGCACGATCAACGCCCTGCCGCGCACGGTCAGCATCCCGCCGTAGGTCCACAGCCGCCGGAGCTCGTCCGTCGTCGTCTGCTCGATCAACGCCAGCGCCTCGTCCGGACGTCCTTCCTCCAGCAGGATGTCCGCGAGCAACGCCGCGTGCCACGCCGTCACCGCGTGCCAGCGCGGGTCCTGCCGCAGGTGGCCGGCGGCCGCGGTGAGGTCGGCGCGGGCGGACGTGAGATCTCCCTTGCGCCGCTGGACGTTCGCCCTCATCACCGACACCAGCGCGCGCAACGCCGGTGCCTCCGCGCGGTCCACGGCGTCGAGCACGTCCAGCGCCGGGTCGAGCCGGTCGGCCAGGTTCAGCACCATCGCGGACGTCAACGCCGGCATCGCGCCGTCGGTGGACAGCCGCCGCACGGCCTCGGCCGCGCTGATCGACCCGGCCATCACGTGGTGCAGCACCCCCGCCGGGGTGTCGAGCGGCACCGACGGCGGCACCGCCTCCCGCCACACCAGCCCGTGCACCACCAGGTGCGCGAAGGCGTCGGGGGAGCGCAGCACCTCCACCAGCTCCGCGGGTTTCCCGTCGGCGTGCAACGCGTAGGACAGCGCCACGGCGGACTCCACGTCGTCCACATCGGACTCGTGCGCCTCGCGCAGCCGTGCCGTCGCACCCGGCAGGTTCCCGACCAGCTCCGCCATCCCCAGCATCCGCAACGCCCGCGCGGGGTTCGCGACCGGCTCGCGCAACGCCCGCCACAGCAACCGGGCCGCACCGGGCTGGTCGCCACCGCCCACCGCCTCCCGCGCCGCCCGGTCCAGCACCCCGCCCGCCCACGGCGGCAGCCCCGGTGCCGTCTGGAGCAGGTGCGCCGCCACCTCGCGGTCCGCGGCACCGTGGGCCCGCAACGACTCCGCCGCCCGCAGGTGCAACGCCGACAGCGCCGCCGCCGGCACGTCCGCGAGCACCGCCGGACCGGTCGCGCCGAGCAGTTCGGCCGTGCGCACCGCCTCGGCCAGCTCGCCGGGACCCAGCCCGGTCAGCTCCGCCAGCACGCCGGGGTGCGGTGCCGGCCCGAGCACCGCCAGGCAGTGCGCCGCCGTCACGACCGCCGCCGGGCGCCGCCGCACCCGCGCCACCACGACCTCGCGGGCCACCTCCGCGGCCAGGTGATCAACCTGCCTGGCCGCCGCGGCCGAGGGCGGCACCCCGTCCCGCGCCAGCGCCCTCAGCAGCCGCACGGTCAGCAGCGGGTTCCCGCCGGTCGCGGTGCGGCAGGCGGCGGTGAACGCCGGATCGGCCGGGCCCAGTGCCGCGGTGACCAGCCCGGTGACCTCGTCCGGCGTCAGGTCCGCCAGCACCACCCGGCGGCACGTCGCCGCGATCTCCGCGAACGACGGGTCGTCCGCCCGTTCACCGGAACCGACCGCGAGAACCACCGCCACCGGCAGCTGCCGCACCCGCAGGGACAGGTACGCGAGCCACCGCAACGACTCCGCGTCCGCCCACTGCGCGTCGTCCACGAGAACCAGCAAACTGGACGAACCGGCTAACTCAACCGCGAGCCGGTAAAGCGCTCGCAGCACCGCGAAGCCGGCACCGGAGGCCGTCGACCGGAGGGCCGGGACTGCCTCCGAAGGCACCACCGCCGGATCCACCAAATCGAACAACTGGGCCACCAAGCCGAATGGTAAATCGATTTCCAGAGCACTTCCGCGGGCCCGCACGACGCGCCCGCCGGAGCCTTCCCAGCGCGCGGCGACGTCGTCCAGCACCGCCGTCTTGCCCGTACCCGGAGCGCCTTCCACGACCGTCGTCGTGCCCGGCGCCACCCGGTCGCTGATTCCGGCGCACCACGCTTTCGGCGGGTTTTCCACGATCTCTCGCAATCCGGGGGTGAAACGATCAGCAGAAATGATGCTAGGAGAAAGCGCGCCACTTGCCCAGGTAAAGGTAGCCGCGCCGGGAGGCGTCTCAGCACGGTGGCGGCACGTATGATCCGCCAGGCAGCTACTCGAATGGGTAGCGGCGGCCGGAAGAGTGCGTGACCGCTCATCCCCGCGGGCCGGTTCGGAACGATCAGGGCTGGTCGCGGCCGGGGTCGCTGTGGTAGGGCAGCGTTTCTCCGCAGCCGCGGGGTGAAAGGAAATCGGGTGTCGGGGAATCGGGACGGGCTGTTCCGCGGCCGCGAAGGAGAACGGGCGCTGCTCGACGGCGTGCTGGCCGAGGGCACCGGTGTGGCCCTCGTCGACGGCGCGGCGGGCACCGGCAAGACCCGGCTGCTGACCGAGACCGCCCGCACCGCCGAACGCCGCGGCTTCACCGTCGTGACCGCGCGCGACGAGCTGGACCAGCCGTTCCTGCTGGCCCGCCTGGCCGAACGCGACCCCGGCGGTCCCACGCTGGTCGTGCTCGACGACCTGCACCTCGCCGAGCCCGGCACCCTCGCCGCACTGCGCGCGCTGCTGCCGAACTCCGTGCAGCAGCAGGTGGTCTGGCTGCTCGCCCGGCGCTGCGGTGAGGGCGCCGACCGCCTGTTCGCCGCCCTCGCCCGCACCGCCGCGCACGTCGAGCTGCGGCCGTTGCCCGACGACGTCGCCGCCCAGTTCGTCGCCGATCTCGCCGGCGGCGTTCCCGACCACGACCTGTGCGCGCTCGCCGCCACCGCCCAGGGCAACCCCGCCGCCCTGATCCGCCTCGTCACCGCACTGCGCGACGACGACCAGCTCGTGGTCACAGAGGAACGGGCCGCGCTGCGCACCGACGGGTCGCCGCGCCGCACGGAAGCGTTGCTGCGCGAGCGCATCACGGCCCTGAGCGGCGGAGCGCGGCACCTGCTGCAGGTCGCGTCGGTGTTCGGGCCGCGGTTCGAACCCGGTGACGTCGCCGAGCTGCTCGCCTCCAGCACCGCGGTCCTGGTGCCCGCGCTGGACGAGGTGATCGGCGCCGGCCTCGTCACCGCGGCCGAGGACCGGCTCGCGTTCCGCCACGAGCTGGTCTGGCGGCTCGTCGCGGACTCCGTGCCCGCACCCGTCCGGCGCGCGCTGCACCGCGAGGCGGGGGAGATGCTGCTGGGGCGCGGGGACGCCGCGGCCACGGCCGCCCGGCACCTGCTGCACGGCGCCCGGCGCGGTGACGTGCGGTCGATCGACGGTCTGGTCACGGCGGCGAAAGCCGTGCTGTGGCAGGCACCTGACGCCTCGGCCGAGCTCGCCGTGCGGGCGCTGGAGCTCACCGACCAGACCTCGCCGTCGCTGCCGAACCGCACGGTGACCGCCGTGCGGGCCCTGGTCGCCGCGGGCCGGCTGACGGCGGCCCACGCGCTCGCCGAGGACTCGGTCGCGGGCCAGGTGCCCTCGCCCAGCGCGGCGAAGCTGCGGCACTGCGTGGCGGTCACGACGTTGCTCGGCGCGCGGTGCGCCGAATCCGTGGAGCTCGCCGACGTGCTGCTCACCGAGACCGACCTGCCCGCGGAGCTCGTGCCCTGGGTGGAGATCACCCGGCTGATGGCGTTGCTCGGGCACGACCGGCACCGCGCCCAGGAGGTGGCGGACGCGGTCGTGCGCTCCCGCCGGGGTGCGCCGGACGACGTGCTCGCCACGGCCCTCGCCGTGCTCGCGGCGCTCGCGCGTGACAGCGGACGTCCTGGCACCGCACTGGAACTGGCCCGTGCGGGCGCGCGGGCGGTGTCCTCCCACGACCTGTGCGCCTACCCGCAGCTGCTGCTCGCGACCCTGCACGCCGGGCTGCGCGAGTTCGGCGAGGCCGAAGGCCTGCTCCGCCGGGTCCGCGGCGGGCCGTCCTCCGTCGTCACGAGGGAGCTGCTGACCGCCGTCGTGCACGCGCGCGTCCTGTTGCAGGCAGGGCGGATCGAGGAGGCCGCCTCCGAGGCCCACACCGCGCTTGCCGCCGCCGAGGACACCGGGCACACCGTCCTGCTGGCGCCCGCGCTGGTGGTGCTCGCGCTGGTCGCCCTGCACACCGGCGACCTGCCCGCGGCGGTCGAGCACGTCGAGCGGTACCGCGGCACCGGCCAGGTCGACGGGATCGTCTTCTCCCACGGCTTCTACCAGTGGGCCGACGTGCTCGTCACCTACGTGCACCGCGGCCTCGAACCGGCGCTGGGGCTGCTGCACGGCCGGTACCCGGACCTGGTCGAGTCGGGGCTCTTCGCCGAGGAACCCCGCGCCGCCGGGTGGTTCGTGCGCCGGGCCGCCGAGGCGGGCGACGACGGGCTCGCCAAGGCCGTGGTCGACCGGGTGGAACGGCTCGCGGAGGAGAACCCCGGCTTCCGCGCGGTGGCCGCGACCGCCCTGCACGTCCGAGGCCTGCTCGACGGCGACACCGCGCTGCTGCGGCTGGCCTCCGAACAGCACCGCGACCCGTGGGCGCGCGCCAACGCGGCCGAGGACCTCGGCGCGGTGCTGGCCGCGACACCCGACCGTGCCGCGTCGGTGAAGGCGCTGGAGACCGCGCTCGGCCTCTACCGCGAGATCGGCGCCTCCCGCGACGGCGCCAGGGTGCTGGGGCGGCTGCGCAAACTCGGCCGACGCCGCCGTGCGGCACCGGTGCGGCCCTCGTCCGGATGGTCCAGCTTGGACGACACCGAACGGGCGATCGCGAACCTGGTGGCGAAGGGCAGGACGAACCGGCAGATCTCGACGCAGCTGTTCATGTCACCGCACACGGTGAACTTCCACCTGCGCAAGATCTTCCGGAAGCTGGGGATCAGCTCTCGCGTCGAGCTGGTGCTGAGGTCCCGGGACGAGGACTAGGGACGACCTGGGCGCGCTTGGCCTGGCGGCGCAGCTGCATGATCCGGGCCGCGCCCACGACCGCGACGAGCAGCCCGCCGCCGATCGCGGCGAACAGCAGCGCGACGCCCAGCGGCAGCGTGCTCTGGCCCCCCAGGAAGTAGATGGTCGTGTTGCCGCCGTTCTGCAGGATGAACACCAGCAGGAAGATCAGCACGACGAGCGCGACCAGCACGGCCACCCAGGTGCCGCTGATCCTGGTCGGCCGCGGCTTCCTCTTCTGGGCGACGGTCCCGGTCGTGTCCCCCGGCGTGGTCGCGGGCGGGGTCGTGATCGGGGTCGTCGGCGCGGCAGACGGCGCAGTCGACGCGGAGGTCGGCTGCGGGGTCGGCTGCAGGGTCGGGTCGGTCTCGCCGCTGGGGGTCGCCACAGCACCATTATCGGCGCCCCGGCACGATTCCGCGCGCCGGCCGGAGGTGGGTCAGAGGCGCCGCAGACCCGACAGAACCCGTTCGAGCAGCGCCATGTTCGGCTTGTCGCCGGGTTCGTGCACGGCGACGAGGTCCAGCGTGATCAGGTCGCTCAGCAGCACCCGCGTGACACCGAGCGGGATCTTCATGAGCGCGGAGATCTCCGCGACCGACCGCGGTTGCAGGCACAGTCTCATCATCTGGGACTGTTCGGCGCTGGCCCGGTACAGGCGTTCCTCGTCGGTCGAGAGCAGCGTCTCCAACCGGAGGTCGTGGCGGGCCGCGGTGCGGCCACCGGTGCGGGCGTACGGGCGGACCAGCGCGCTGTCCCGCGCCGACACCTGCTGTTCTTCTTCCTGCATCAGCCACTCCGGAGGCGGTTCCGGCGGTCGCCGGCGCGTCGGGTGCTGACGGGGTAGCTGCTGCGTCTCCAGACCGCTCGCGTCATCTCTTCCATCGGCGCGCAGGCGTGCGCGAGTCGCCGGAGACCCGAAACGTGCCCCGGTGTAACCGATTTCCGTCGCTTCCTCGTCGTGCACGTGCCCAAGCTATAACGAGATCGGCCAAATGTATGTCGATCACGTTGCCTTTTTGTGCCCCAGGTCGAATCTGACCTGGATTGCGGTGCCCGACGACGTCGTTTGGGTGCGCACGAGGTCGGCCAAACGGTTCACCAGCAACAGACCGCGACCGCCTGGATCGTTTGCGTGAACGGGTGTGCGTCCGGCCAGAACATCGGTGATGTGACCGTTGTCGTTGACTTGGCAAACAATGCTCTCGCTTTCGGTCCAGACCCGGACGGTGCTCTCGCCGCCGCCGTGCCGGACGCTGTTGGTCGCGAGCTCCGTGACCGCGAGTGCGAAGTCGTGGACGCGGTCGGGCGCGAGACCGAGCTTCGTGGCCTGCTCGCGCGCGAACGCCCGCACCGCCGCCATCGCCCCGGCGCCGACGCTCGTGCCGGCGGCGTCCTCCGGGATGGGCAGCGGCATCGTGTGCGCTGCGACGACGACCCGTGCGGGGTGGAAGTGGTCACTGGGGCGGTGACCGCCGGCGTCGATCACGACCGGGTGGGTCTTCTCGGCGTCGGCGAGGACGTCGTGGCTGAGCCCGGTGGTGTCGTACGGGCACAGGATGCTCAGGTCGCGGTCGCTGAACGCGTAGTTGACCAGCGCCTCGTGCAGCGCGCACGCCGGGTACTCGACGTCGCTGCGGCCCTCCCACACCGGTTCGGCGATGATCCGCAGCGGCCCGCGGTGCCGGTCGGCGAACGCGCGGAGCTCCGGGATGATCCGGCCGGGGTTGCGGCCGGCGTCCGCCATGTCGAGGAAGGTGACGAGGTGCGCGAACCCGCTGAGCGCCTCCCTGAGCAGCGCGAGGTGGCGGTCCGGCACGGCGACGACCACCGGTTCGGCGTTCGCGAGCCCCTCCACGACGAACGGGACGATGCCGTCGATGTAGGACTCCTCGTCGGAGTAGAACAACGCCGGATGTGCGAACGTCATGTGCCACCTCTCGTCAACACCCCGGGGTGCGCACCCGGCGCGCTGTTCAAACCATCATTTCTTGACCCTGACACCGTGTCAGCCCCTACACAGGAGCAGTCGTGTTCACCATCGGAGACTTCGCCCGGCTGGGGAGGGTGTCGGTGCGGATGCTGCGCCATTACGACGCGGTGGGGCTGCTCCCGCCGGCTCACGTCGACCCCGGCTCCGGCTACCGCTTCTACACCGTCGCCCAGCTGCACCGCCTCAACCGCCTGGTCGCGCTGAAGGACCTCGGCCTGACCCTGGAACAGGTCCGCGTCGTGCTCGACGACCAGCTGTCCGTCGAGCAGCTGCACGGGATGCTGTCCCTGCGGCGGGCCGAGCTGCGCCAGCGGATCGTCGCGGACGAGTCGCGGCTGCGGCGGGTCGAGGCACGTCTCCGCGCCATCGAGAGAGAGGGCGCCATGCCCACCGACGACGTCGTCGTGAAACCCGTCCCGTCCGCGCGAGTGGCCAGGCTGAGCGCCACCGCCGCCTCCTACGGGCCCGAGGACATCGGCCCGGTCATCCAGCCGCTGTACCCGGAGCTGCTGTCACGGGTGGAACGCGCCGGGGTGCGGATCACCGGCTACGGGATCGCGACCTACGAGCCTGCCGAGGGGGACTCCGTGCTGGTGCGGGCCGGTGTCACCGTGTCGGTCGAGCCGTCGGACGCCTACGACTTCGAGGTCGTGGACCTGCCGGCGCTGCCGCAGGCGGCGACCGTCGTGCACCGCGGACCGATGGACGACGTCGACGTCACCTACCAGACCGTGGCGACGTGGATCGAGGCCAACGGCTATCGGCAGCTCGGGTTCGCCCGCGAGGTGTACCTCGACTACGGCGCGGGCGACCCGGCGGGCTGGGTCACCGAGCTGCAGCTGGAGATCTCCAAGCCGTGACGGTGATCACGGCGGCCAGCGCGAGCAGGCCCACCGGCAGCGAGGCGACCGCGGCGAGCCCGCCCACCAGGAGCGGGCCGCCCGCGTCGCCGAGCTCGCGGCCCACCTCGGCGCTGCCCATCGTCTGGCCGAGGCGTTCCTCCGGAGTGGACCTGGCCAGCGCCGCGAACGCCAGCGGTGTCACGACGCCCGTGCCCGCGCCGATCAGGACGGCGGCCGTGAACGCTCCCGGCAAGCCCGGAACCAGTGCGGCCGCGACGAAACCGAGTGCGACGGCCAGCAACGCGGGGCGCGGGCTCGTGATGCGGCCCGCGTCGTACGCCCGGCCGGCGCGGGGCTGCACGACGGCCGCCGTGAGCGCCAGCACCGAGACCGCGGCACCGGTGACGGCCGGGCCGTGGGCCGCCGCGGCGACCGGGAGGAAGCCGACGCCGGTGGCCAGCGCGGCGGTGGCGGCGGCGAGTGCCGCGGTGGGGCGCAGGAAGTCGCGGCGGGACAGGCGCCGCACCAGGTCGAGCACGGTCTGCCCGGTGCGCGGCAACGGTTCCAGCCGCGGGACGGTGAGCGACCACAGCGCGACGGCCACCGCCAGCCCGGCCATCGTCAGGAACAGCACGTCGAAGCCGCCGAAGTGGATCAGCACGCCGCCGAGCAGCGGGCCGGCGGTGTAGCCGATGCCCTTCCACGCGCCGTAGCGGCCGAACGCCCGGCCGCGCGCGGTGTCCGGGGTCAGCCTGGCCACCAGCGCACTGGCGGCGGGGGAGAACGCGGCGGCGGCCACGCCCTGGCCGAAGCGGGCCACGGCGATGCTGTCGACGAGCACGAACGACGCGGAGGCGAGGGCGAACGCCAGCAGACCGCCGAGCAGGACCGGGCGCGGGCCGACGCGGTCGGCCAGCGAGCCGAAGACGGGTTTCAGCACCACCTCGGCGCCGTCGTAGAGCGCGAGCAGCAGACCCAGGGTGAGCAGGTCCGGCTCCAGGAAACCCAGTCCGGACGCGACGCCGTGGGCGCCGAACGCCGTCACGAAACCGGCCGCGCACAACGGCCACACGCTCTTCACGTGCCTAAGTCTGCTGGCCGCCGAGGAGGTGCGCCACGGCCCGGTGCAGCCGGTCGGAGCGGTCGTGCAGGCCGAGTGACCGCAACGTCGCCAGCTCGCCGCGGTACCAGGCCCGCCGGTCCGCGGTGGACCGCCGCTGGTCGACCAGTGCCACGTAGTGCTCGACGACCCGGGAGATCGCCGCCGACGCGTCTCCCTCCTGCCGTTCCCGGGCGAACAGCCGGACCAGGTCCGGCACCCGGTAGCGGTCGATCGTCACGCTCTCCAGGAGCCCGGCGTCGATCAGCCGCTCGGCGATGAGCGACGCCTCGGTCTCCGACCGCCCGATCAGCGCGCCGATCGTGTCAGCCGCGACCACCGGCAGGTCCAGCGCGCCCAGCAGCCGCAGCGCCGAGCGCTCAGCCGTGGCCAGGCCGTCCCACGCGCCCGCCAGCCGGTCGCGCACGCTGGTGTCCTGCCACGACAGCAGGTCCAGCCGCCGCCGGGGGTCGGCGAGCCGCGCGGCGAAGTCGGCCAGCGACCAGTCCGGCCGGGTCGCGAGGCGGTCACCGGCCAGCCGCAGCGCGAGCGGCAGCCGTTCGCACAGCCGGGCGATCTCGGCGGCGGGTCCCTCGCGGTCGCCGACGTGCGCCCGCAGCAGCTCCGCCGCCGCCGCGCCGGACAACCGTCCCAAGTGGACGTGAGCGCGGCCGGGCACACCGCGCACCGGCCCCCGCGACGTCACCAGCACCCCCACACCGGCCGGGACCACGCCCACGTCCGGCACGTCGTCGAGCACCGCCAGCACGCCCGGCGGCAACGAGTGCAGCGCCTCCGCGGCCGAGAAGTGCAGCACCCCCACCGGGAAGTGAGCGGCGACGGAGAACGCGGCGTGCGCGGCCAGCGCCGTCTTGCCCACGCCGACCGGGCCGTGCACCGCGCACACCTGTCCCGCGGCCAGCAACCCGGCCACCGCGGCGATCTCGCGCGACCGCCCGATGAGCAGCCCGCGCGGCGGCGGGGTGCGTGGCCGGGCCCGCACGGGTGCGGGGCCCAGCAGCGACGGGTCCTCCTGGAGGATGCGCTGCTGCAGGTCCCGCAACGGTTTCGACGGTTCGATGCCCAGCTCGTTCACGAGCAGCCGGCGCAGGTCGCGGTAGGTGCCGAGCGCGTCGGCCTGGTGCCCGCACTTGTAGAGCACGAGCATCAGGTGGGCGTGCAGCCGTTCCCGCAGCGGGAACTGCGACACGAGCAGCTTCAGCTCCGGCAGCAGCGCCTCGTGCCGGTCGAGCTTGATCTCGGCGCCGATCCGCGCCTCGACCACCGACAGCTGCGACTCCTCCAGTCGGGCCCGCTCGGCCAGCACCGACGGCGTCAGCGGCACGTCCGCGTACGGCACGTCGCGGAACACCGCCAGCGCGCGGGTGAACGCCGACACCGCCTCCTCCAGGTCGGAGGCCGCACGTCCCTGTGCCACCAGGGTTTCGTAGTAGTGCACGTCCATCGCGCCGGACGGCACGGCCAGCTGGTAGCCGGGTGCGCGGGTCAGCAGCACGCCGTCGTCGCGCAGCGCGTGCCGCAGCCGCCACACGTACCCGGCCAGCAGCCCGGAGGCGGACGCGGGCGGGCCGTCCGGCCACAGGTCGGAGATCAGCCGCTCGGCCGGCACCACCTGGTTGGCGTTGAGCAGCAACGACGCCAGCAGTGCGCGTTGCTTCGCCGACCCGATGGCGCGCCACGACGAGCCGTCGAAGACCTCAACCGCGCCGAGGATCCGGAACCGCACCCGTCACCTCCCCGAGGTCGGCGGCGAGCCTGCGGCGGTCGATCTTCCCGTTGCCGTTCAACGGGAAGCCGGAGACCGGGGAGAAGGTGCGCGGCACCATGTAGGCGGGCAGCTCGGTGGCGACCAGGGTCTCCAGCTCGGCGGGGGAGGCGGTGCCGGTGTAGACGGCGTGCAGCTCGCCGACTGCCAGCACCACCACGTCCTGCACCAGCGGGTGGCGCCGCAGCACCGACTCGACCTCCCCGAGCTCGACCCGGTAGCCGTGCACCTTCACCTGGTCGTCGAGCCGGCCGTGGTGCACCAGCACGCCGTTCTCCCACCGCACCCGGTCGCCGGTGCGGTAGCGGCCGCCGAGGAACCGGCCGACGTTCTGCTCGGGGTCGAGGTAGCCGGAGAAGCACTGCGAACCACCGACGCAGAGCTCCTCGTCCTCGGTGACCTCGTAGGACAGGTGTGGGTAGACCTCGCCGATCGGCACGGTCCCGTTGGAGGTCACCGGCCACACCTCGGGCAGCCGGTAGCCGGTGCAGGTGACGGTCAGCTCGGTCGGGCCGTAGAGGTTCTCGATCGTCGAGGCGGGTGCCGCGGTGGCCCACACCCGTGCCGCGTCGAGCGTCAGCTGCTCGCCCGCGAAGAGGCTCCAGCGCAGCGACGGCATGGCGTTCGGCCGGAGCTGGCGCAGCCGCCGGGCCAGCGAGATCACCGACGGCACCGAGAACCAGTGCGTGATCTCGTTGTCGTTCACGAACCGCACCGGCGCCATCTTGTCGTCCGGCCGCGCGACGACGACGGACGCGCCCGCCGACCACGCGACGAACATGTCGAAGACGGACGGGTCGAAGGTCAGCTCGAAGGTCTGCGACAGCCGCGAGTCCGGCGTGACGCCGTACCGGGCCACGTTGAAGTCCAGGTACTCCAGCACGTTCCGGTGCCGGATCGGCACGCCCTTGGGAGAGCCCGTCGAGCCGGACGTGAACAACGTGTAGGCCACGTCGTCCGCGTCGCCGTAGTACGGCTCCTCCCAGGGCTTCCCGGTGCCCACCTCCGACACGACGTGGGTCACCGAGGCGGCGGAGCAGATGGCCGCCACCCGTGCGGCGGGCCAGTCCGGGCTGATCGGCACGACACCGGCACCGAGCCGCAGTGCCGCGAGGTAGCCGACGTAGGCGTCGACGGTCCGGGTGGCCGTGACCCCGACCGCCGCGGGCACACCGCCCGCGTCCCGCACGACCTGCGCCGCCGTGCGCAGCACCAGGTCGTGCAGGCCGGCGTAGGTCCACGACGAACCGGCGACCAGCGCCACCGCGTCGGGGTGGTGCTGGGCCGTCGTGGCGAAGCGCTGCCAGAGGGTCACGCCTTCGCCTCCTCCGGCTTGTCCTTCTTGTCCACGCCGTCCGCCTCGTCCTCGTCCTCGTCCGGCTGGTCCACCGCGGCCACGGCCTCCGGCGTGACGACCAGGAAGAACGGGACGACGATCGCGAGGCACAGCGCGGCGAAGATGCCGAACGCCCAGCGGTAGCCGGCGAACTGCGCGATCACACCGGACAGGAACGCCGCGATCGGCGAGGCACCCCAGGCGATCATGCGCGCGGCGGCGCTGTAGCGGCCCATCATCTCGGCGGGCACGAACGTCTGCGTGATCACGCGCGAGTTCGCCGTCCACATGACACCACCGGCACCCGCGACGAACGCCGCCGCGCCGATCACGTACGCGCTGCCCGGCTCGGCCGGGAGGAACGCGGGCGCGGCCACGAGCGCGAACGAGCCGATGATGTCGACGAACATCGACCAGCGCCGGCCCAGCAGCTTGTTGATCCACCCGACCAGCAGCGACCCGACCACACCACCGGCGCCGAGCCAGGTGAGCAGCAGACCGTACTGCTCGGCGGACAACCCGAGCGGCCCGCCGACCGCGTACACCGGGATCAGCGCGAGCCAGGCACCCCAGCAGGCCGCCATCACGGTGATCATCATCGACATCGTGCGCAGCAACCTGTTGCCGAACAGGAAACCCAGGCCGTCCTTGATCTCCGCGTTCACCGACTTGCGCTCGGTCGTCGGCTCCACCTTGAACTTGCCGACCAGCGAGATCAGCAGCAGGGCGCCGAGGGCGTAGACGATCCCGGAGACGCCGAACGCCACCGCGAAGCCCGCCGCCGTCAGGAAACCGCCGATCGGCGTGCCCAGGAAGCCGTTCGCGAGGTACTCCAGGCCGGTGATCCGCTCACTGACCTTCTGCCAGCGCTTCTTGGGGATGGCGTTGGGCAGGATCGCCGCGCCGGACACGCCCGCGAGCACGTCGGCGAGACCGAGCACCAGCGCGACCAGGTAGATCAACGGCAGGTTGACCATCTGGAAGAAGTACGCGAGCAGGATCGCCGCGACCGACAGCGTGCGGGCGATCTCCGCGGCCATCATGAGCGTGCGGCGGTCCATGCGGTCGACGAAGACGCCGATGTGCAACGAGGTCAGCAGCCACGGCAACGTCATCAGCGAGGCCACCGCGGTCACCACGATCGGCGAGGTCGTGATGCCGACGGTGAGCAGCGGCAGGGCGACCCTCGTCACCGCGTCGGCGATGTTCGTGGTGCCGGTGAAGGCCACCAGCAACCATTCGTTGCGGCGCGCCGTGGCAGGACGCAGCTCGTCGGGTGAATTCACGGCAGTTCCCCGTCCGTAGGGCCATTTGGTTTGCGAATGGGCAGCTCGGAAAACGTGATGCCGGGGCTTGTGAACCGGTGTTTCCGCAGGTGGTGACCGGTCCAGCGAGCGCGCACGAGCTACCTCTCCATTCCAGGGTGACTCACTATTACCCGACGTCGAAGGCCTGTCCAGCCCGTACAGCGACATTCCATCCGGCGAACATCGAGAAAACATCGGCGACGCTGAAGCTTGCGCTCATGTCCGACCTGGATTCGGTGATTGCCCGGTACGCGTCGACCGACTTCGACGACTCGACCCCGCTGCTGGAGGCGGGCCTCGAGTCGCTCGCGCTGCTGCGGCTCGCGGTCGAGGTCGCGACGGACGACGACGCGGAGATCGACGCCGCACGGCTCGTCGACCTCCGCACGGTGGGGGACCTGAAGGGCTGGTTGCGCGACTTGGAGGGAGCGGCGCAGTGACAACTCCTTATGGGCTGCCCATGACGGAGTCCCAGAAGGGACTGCTGGTCGTCGACGCGGGCGCGCCGGCGGACTCCGTGCTGTACAACCAGCTCGTCCGCCTGGACGTCGACCCGGCGCTGAGCGACGAGGCGGTGTCGCGGGCGCTGCTGACGCTGGTGACGATCCAGCCGGCGATGCGCGAGGTGTTCGCCGCGCTGCCGCAGATGCACGCCTCCCTCACGCCGCCGCCGGTGGTGGTGCCGATGGAGCGGGTGACCGTGCAGCCGTGGGAGTTCGAGCAGGCGGTCGCGGAGGTCGCGGAACGGATCGGGCGCCCGACGTTCGACCTCGCGCGCGGCCCCGCCTACCGGTTCGCGCTCGTCCGCGCGTCCGACGGCAGCGCGGCCGCGATCCTGCTGGCGGACCACCACATCATCCTCGACGGCATCTCGCTCGGGCCGTTCGTGCGCGACCTGGAGGCCGCGCTGGCCCAGCCGCTGTCGCGGGAGGAGCTCGCGGCCAAGCGGGAGGCGCGGGAGACCGCGTTCCGCAAGGAGCTCGAGGCGCAGACCCGCAGCGCGAGCCCGGAACGCGTGGCGGAGCGGGCGCAGGAGTGGGCGGCGCAGCTGCGCGAGGTGCCGCCGCTGGTGCTCTCGCCGCGGCCGGGCCGCCCGTCCTACACCTCGTTCACCGGCGCGCGGATCAGCTGGACCATGTCCGAGGCGGAGGGCAGGGCGCTCACCGACCTGTGCCGCCGACTCGACGTGACGCCGTTCGTGGTGTTCAGCGGCATGTACGGGCTGGTGCTCGCGCGGCACGGCAACGTCGGCAGCGTCCTGGTCGGCAGCCCGTTCATGGCCCGGCGCACGATCGGCGCGTTCGACCTGTGCGGGTTCTTCGTCAACACCCTGCCGGTCACCGTCGAGGCCGAGTGGTCGCGCACGGTCGACGAGCACCTCGGCAAGGTGGTCAAGGGCGCGGTCGACCACTGCCGGTCCAATGTGGACATCACGTTCAACCAGCTGGTCGCGCACGCCCGCCCGGAGCGTTCCAGCAACCGCAACCCGCTGTTCTCCGCGATGCTCGCCATGCAGGACACGTTCTCCGAGTCGCGGGGCTCGGTGCTGCGGGTGCACGAGCTGGGCAACGGCAACGCGAAGTTCGACCTGTGGCTGGGCGCCACCCCGGTCGACGGGCGCTGGCAGTTCGAGCTGGAGTACGACCGCGAGCTGATCTCGCCGGCCACCGCCGACGGTCTGCTCACGTCGCTGCGCTCGGCGATGCGGCGGGCGCTCGCGGACTCGTCGGTCGCGCTGGCCGACCTGTTCACCGACTGGCCGGTGCCGCGCACCGACGGTTGGCACCGCCCGATCCCGGACGGCTCGTTCGCGTCGATCATCGAGGACGTCGCCGCCGACCGGCCGGACGCCGTCGCGATCGAGACGCCGGACCGCGCGTTCTCCTACCGCGAGCTGGTCGCCGCGGCCCGCCGGGTCGCGAACGGCCTGGCCGCCAGGGGGATCGGCCCCGGTGACGTGGTCGGCCTCGTCAACCAGGACCTCGCCGACACCACGATCGCCATCCTCGCGATCCTGCGCCGCGGCGCCGCCTACCTGCCGCTCGACCCGACGCTGCCCGACGAACGGCTCGCGTACATGATCGAGAAGGCGGGCTGCGCGTTCGTCCTCGGCCGTGACGCCGAGGTGTCCACACTGGACGGACCGGACGCCGGGCTCGTCGCGAGCACCGAGCACCCGGTGTACGTCATGTACACCTCCGGCTCGACCGGCAAGCCCAAGGGCGTCGAGATGGGCCACGGCCCGCTCGCGAACCTGACCTCGTGGCAGCTCGCCGCGCTGCACATGGACGCCGACACCCGGTTCCTGCAGTACGCGCCGCTCGGGTTCGACGTGTCGTTCCAGGAGATCGTCCCGACCCTGGTCGCGGGCGGCACCATCGTCTCCCGCGAGCCCGCCGACCGCCGGATGTTCCCGGCGGTGCTGAGCCGGATCGCCTCGACCGAGGTCACGCACGTGTACCTGCCGGTCGCGGCGCTGCGGCCGCTGGTGCAGCTGGCGAACGCCCGCGGCGTCGTCCTGCCGCACCTGCGCTACCTGTGCGTCTCCGGCGAGCAGCTGATGGTCGACGACGAGGTGCGGACGTTCTTCGAACGCCACCAGCACTGCGTCCTCGTGAACCTGTACGGACCCACGGAGACGCACGCCGTGACCTCGCACCGGCTGTCGTACCGCAGCCACGAGTGGGCCGCGCACGTGCCGATCGGCCTGCCGTACCCCGGTGTCGAGGCCTACGTCGTGGACTCGACCGGGCACCTCGCACCGCCCGGGGTGGTCGGCGAGCTGTACCTGGGCGGGCTGTGCCCGGCCACCGGGTACGTCAACGACCCGGAGATCACGGCCCAGCGGTTCGTGCCGGACCGGTTCGCCGGCGGCGGCACCATGTACAGCACCGGTGACCTGGTCGTGCGCGATGACGACGACGTGCTCACGTTCCTCGGCCGCGCCGACGACCAGGTCAAGATCCGCGGCTACCGGATCGAGCTGGGCGAGATCGAGACCGTCGCGAACCGGTGCCCCTCGGTGCACCAGGCCGTCGCGGTCGTGCGCGGCGACGGCGTGGACCGCGAGCTGGTGCTGTTCGTCGTGCCCTCCGGGCAGCTGGACGCCGACGCGATCAAGGCGGAGATGTCGCGGTCGCTGCCGTCGTACATGGTGCCGGTGTGGGTGTTCGAGCTGGACACCGTGCCGACGACGCCGACCGGCAAGACCGACAGGGACGCGCTGGTGGCCCGCAGCGACGAGCTGCTCGTGGCACCGGAGGAGCCGGAGACCGTCGAGTACGAGGACGAGCTGGAGCGCGAGCTGGCCGGGATCTGGTCGGGGGTGCTGAACGTCGAGCCGATCGTGCGCGACCGGCCGGTGCTGGAGTACGGCGCCCACTCGCTCACGATCTTCACCGTCCTCGCCGAGGTGCAGGAGCGCTACGGCGTCCCCGTGCCGATGATCGACTTCTTCGGCTCGCCGACCGTCGCGACGCTGGCCGGCCTGGTCCGCGCCGGGAAGGCGGGCTGATGCTCGGCCGGCTGATCACCCTCGTGCGCCGCGGCGACCGGCCGTCCGCGGTGCTGCTGCCCGGCGCCGGCGGCGGGCTCAACCCGTACCTGCGCCTGGCCACCCACCTCGGCGAGACCCACAACGTGCACGCCGTCCGCGCGGCCGGCCTCGTCCCCGGCGAGGAACCCGAGCACACGATCGCGGAGATGGCCGAGTCGGCGGACAAGGCGCTCGCCGAGGCCGGGGTGGACCCCGCCCTGGTGTTCGGCTGGTCGCTCGGCGGCACGGTCGGCTGGGAGCTGTGCCAGCGGCTCGCGGGCGCACCGGACCTCGTGGTGGTCGACAGCTCACCGCTGCCCCGCGTGTCCACCGCGGAGGACGACGCGGAGCTGCGCGAGTTCATCGTCGGCATGCTCGGCCCGCGACCGGACCCGGACACGGCCGACCGCGTGCGGGCCACGTTCGACACGCAGGTCGCCGCCCTCGCGGAGTACCACGGCACCGGCACCCACGCGGGTCGCGTGCTGGTGCTGATGTGCCGGGACGACGACTTCCGCGACCGGGAGGCGGCGGCGGCGCGCTGGCGCGAGCTGGCACCCCACCTGGTCGGCGGCACGCTCGCCGCCTCGCACTACTCCGTCTTCGACCCGGCACACCTGCCGGAGCTCACGGCACGACTCGACGCTTTCCTGGGGGTGCGGGCATGAGGCTCGCTGTGGTGAGCGGGGGAACCCGCGGGATCGGGCTGGCGCTGAGCCGGCGCCTGACCAAGCTCGGCTTCGAGGTCGTCGCGCTGTACCGCTCGGACGCCGCGGCCGCCGCGGCCGCCGAGGCGTCGGGACTGCGGACCTACCAGGTGGACGTGGCCGACCCGGACGCGGTCGCCGTCGTCGCCGACAAGATCGGGCCGATCTCGGTGCTGGTGAACAACGCCGGGGTCAACATCGACCGGCCGTTCCTGGAGATGTCCGTGCAGGACTGGAAGACCGTCGTCGACACCAACCTGTCCGGTGCCTTCTACCTGACGCGGGCGTTCGTCCCGATGATGGACGACGGCACCGTGATCAACGTCGGTGCCACGACCGGCATGCGGGCGCGGGCCAACGGCGCGAACTACTGCGCTGCCAAGGCCGGCCTGCTGCACCTGACCAAGTGCCTGGCGCTGGAGCTCGCGCCGAAGATCAGGGTGAACTGCCTGATCCCCGGCATGACCGAGACCGACGAGCTGGTCACCCGGTTCCGGCTGGACGACCCGGTCGCGCGGGCCCAGGTGATCTCCGAGATCCCCGTCGGCCGGATGGGCACCGTCGAGGACGTCGCCGACGGGCTGGAGTTCCTCGTCAACGGCACCTACGTGACCGGGCAGAAGCTGATCGTGGATGGTGGCCAGTGGATGTGGTGACGCGTGCGGCGCAGGCCAGAGCGGCCGCCCCGCCCCCCGGCGACGACCGGTACGCCGAGTACTGCTCGGAGCTCGCCGCCGGCCTGACGAAGGACTGGACGCGGGTGCTCGCCGCGAACGCGCAGGACGTCGAGAGCTCGGGGCTGTCCGGGGAGCTGCTGGACCGGCTCACGCTGGCGCAGCGCCACCTCGACGTGCTGGTGCGGCTCACCGAGGACGTGCGCGCCGAGCTGCCGCGCGTGACCGGCCGGGTCGGCAACCGGATCGCCAAACCGCTCGGCGTGGTCCTGATGATCTACGAGGCGCGGCCGACGGTCACGATCGAGGGCGCGCTGCTGCCCGTCGCGGTCGGCAACGCCGTGATCCTGCGCGGTGGCAAGGAGATGGCGCTCACCAACGCCGAGCTGGGCCGGATCGCGGCCGAGGCGGCGGCACGGGCCGGGCTGCCGGAGGGCGTCGTCCAGGTCGTCACCGACCACGACCGGCGCGTGGTGCGGGAGCTGCTGAAGCGGCACGACGCCATCGACGTGCTGATCCCGCGCGGCAGCCCCTCGCTGATCGACTACTGCCTGTCCGCGTCGACGATCCCGGTGATCGCCTCCGGCGGTGGCGTGAACCACCTCTACGTGGACGCCAGTGCGGACGTCGACCTGGCGGTGTCGATCGCGCTGGACAGCAAGCTGCCGGAGCCGACGGCGTGCAACACCCTCGAAATGGTGCTGGCGCACGAGGACATCGCGCCCGCGTTGATCGAGGCGTTCGAGGCGGCGCGCGACGGCTGGGCGTTGAAGCTGGAGCTGGACCCGCACGACCACGGCCGCGAGTTCCTGGACCGCACGATCGCGCTGCACCGGGTGTCCTCCGTGGACGACGCGGTCGCGCACATCCGCCGGTACGGGTCCGCGCACACGGAGGGCATCGTCGCCTCCGACCGCGAGGTGGTGACGCGGTTCCTGAACACCGTGGACGCGGCGGCGCTGGTGGTGAACGGGTCGCTGCGGCTGCACGACGGCCCGACCATGGCGCTCGGACCGGAGCTGTCGATCAGCACCGGCCGGCTGCACGTGCGCGGACCGGTGGGCCTGTCGGCGTTGCTGACCCACAGCTGGGTGATCGAGGGGGAGGGGGCGCTCCGTGGCTGAGATCAGGGCGGCTGAGATCGGGCACGTCGTGAAGAAGCTGGTCATCCGCGAGTCGCGGCTGGCGCTCGACCCCGCGGAGCTGGCCGACGACGAGCCGTTGAACGGGTCGCTGCTGCGGATCAACTCGCTGGGGTTCCTCGGCATGCTGGTCAAGCTGGAGGACGAGCTGGACGTGACGCTGCCGGACGACCTGTTCGCCGGCCGCAAGTTCACGACGGTGGCGGACATCGTGGACGTCGTCAGCGCGGCGGTGGCGGAATGATCACGCACTGGCGGAGCGTTCTGCCGCACCTGGGCCACGACCTGCCGCCGGACCTGACGCCGGAGACCTCGTCCGGCGCCGTCACGGCGGGCCTGCCGCTGGAGCTGGTGCGCCAGTCGGTGTCGGCCAAGGAGTACTGGGAGATCCCGGAACCGGTGCTGGAGCGCTACCGGACCTACCGGCCGTCGCCGCTGTGGCGGGCCCGGCGGTTCGAGGAGGAGGTCGGCGCCCGCGCGCCGATCTACGTGAAGTACGAGGGCGGCAACATCTCGGGCAGCCACAAGCTGAACACCGCGCTGGCGCAGGCCCACTACTACCACCGCGCGGGGTTCCGCGAGCTGGTCACCGGCACGGGTGCCGGGCAGTGGGGGACGGCGCTGGCGGCGGCGTGCGCGGCGTTCGGGATGACCTGCACGGTGTTCATGGTCGGCGGGTCGTTGCGGGACAAGCCCTACCGGGGCAGCCTGATGCGACTCTTCGGCGCCGAGGTGCACGCCTCGCCGAGCACGCTGACGTCGGTGGGCCAGTCGGGGCAGCAGGCGAACAGCCTGTCGCTCGCGATCGGGGAGGCGGTCGAGTACGCGGCGGCCGACCCCAAGCGGGCGTTCTGCATCGGCTCCGGCGAGACCTACTCGATCCTGCACCAGACCGTGATCGGGCTGGAGGCGGTCGAGCAGCTGGACGACGAGGTCGGCGTGGTGGTCGGCTCGGTGGGAGCGGGCTCGAACTTCGGCGGCATCGCGCTGCCGTTCTTCGCCCGCGGCACCGGTGAACGGCTGCTCGCGGTCGAGTCGTCGGCCACGCCGAAGCTGACCCGCGGGGTCTACGCCTACGACCACACCGACGCCACCGGCACCGGGCCGGTCGAGGCGATGTACACGATCGGCTCCTCCTACTCGATCCCGCCGTCGCACTCGGCGGGGCTGCGGTTCCACGGCGCGGCCAAGGTGATCTCGGCGATGCGGCACCACGGTCAGGTGGACGCGGTCGCGGTGGGGCAGCGGACGGCGCTGGAGGCGGCACGGGCGTTCGCGATGACCGAGCTGGTGCTGCCGGCACCGGAGTCCGGGCACGCGCTCGCCGCGGCGATCACCGCCGCCGCGCAGCCGGGCAAGGGCGTGCTGGTGTGCGTCAGCGGGCACGGCCTGCTCGACCTCTCGGCCTACGACCGGCTGCTCGCCGGCCTGCCGGAGGACGCACCGGCCGACGAAGAGGCGCTGCGCGAAGCCGTGGCCGGACTGAGGAGGATCTGACGTGCCGAGCGACTTCAGCGGCCTGCGCGCCGAGCTGATGGACTGCCTCCAGGTCAACCTGGCGATCCTCGCCGACCTCCGGCACGGTCCCGGCAGCCACGTGGCGCTGGGTGCCGAGCTGACCGGTGAGTCCACACTGGACCGCCGGCTCGACGAGGCCTCCCGCCTGCTCGGGTTGCAGGTGGTGAAGCGCCACGACGACGCGGTGCTGCGCGACCGGGCCACCGACGAGCTGCAGTACGCGGTGGCCGACGCGTTCGACCTGAGCTGGGTGCCGTACGCCGGCCACCAGCACATGGAGCACAGCTTCCTGTTCCGCGACGACGGCGACGCCTGCGAGGTCGTGGACGGGTACCACAACGGCACGCAGTGGGGAAACGCCCGGCCGGGCGTGTGGCGGGTGTCGTGGGACGAGCTGCCCAGGGCCACCGTGGTCGAGCTCGCGTTCGGCGAACTGCCCGCACCGCGGGCGATCTCCCCGTTCGTGAGCACGGTCGACGTCGAGGCCACGTGCGCCGACGTCGAGCAGATGGTGCTCGACATCTGGCTGCTGGCGCGCTCCCGCGGGCTGCACGCCGTGTGGCTCGACTCGGCGGCGTTCGAGGAGCACGTCCGCGAGTGGAACGTCCTGGCGGCGCACAGCTACGTGGCGATGCGGCGGGTGCTGCGCGGCGGTGCGCTGGTGCCGAGCGTGGCGGCCGAGCTCACCCGGTTGCTGGCGCGCGACGAGGAGCTGACGCGCGTGCGGTCCGTCGTGGCGGCCGAGCTGAGCGACGTGCTCGGCAACCGGGTGCACAGCGGCCGGACACCGTTGCGCGAGTTCCCCGGGTTCAGCTCGTTCCGGCTCGTGGACGTGATCGAACGGGTCGAGGCGCGGCTCGGCGTCGAGGTGGCCGCCGAGGCGCTCACGCCGGAGAGCCTGCGCGACCTGGACTCCCTGTGCGTGCTGTTCACCGGGTCGGCTGCTGCGGGGAGCGCGAGATGACGTTGCTGCACGAGTTCCTCGACCGCGCGGCCCGGTCCCGGCCGGACTCGCTAGCCGTCGGTCACGGCGACGCGACGCTCACCTACCGCGAGCTGAGCCGGGCCAGCCGCCGGATCGCGACCTGGCTGCACCGCCAGGGTGTCCGGCGCGGTGACCGGGTGGTCGTCGTCGTCCCGGTCGACCTGCTGGTGCCCGCCCTGCTCTACGGGTGCGCGCGGGCGGGCGCGGTGTTCAGCGTGCTCAACCCGCAGTCGCCCGAGGTGGCGATCGCCCACGTGGTCGCCGACTGCGAACCGGTGCTCGTGCTGCGCGACCTCGACGAGGTCCGCAGGGCGGTGGAGGGCGGGGACGAGGAGCCCGTGCCCGGCCCGATCGCGGTCGACCCGGTGTGCCTGGTCTACACCTCGGGCAGCACCGGCATGCCGAAGGCCGTCGTGTCCACGCACGCGCAGGTCGTGTTCGCCGCGCAGGCCATCCAGTCGCAGCTGGAGTACCTGCCGAACGACACCGTGTTCTGCGCGTTGCCGCTGGCCTTCGACTACGGGCTCTACCAGGTGTTCCTGAGCACGCTGGCGGGCGCGCGGCTGCAGCTGGGCAGCGCGGCGGACGCCGGCCCGCAGCTGGTGCGGCACCTGCGGGCGTGCGGTGCGACCGTGCTGCCCGCGGTGCCGGCGATGGCGGCCGGGCTCGCGCGGATGCTCGCGCGGCCGGGGACGCAGCCGCCGGCGTTGCGGCTGCTGACGAACACCGGTGCGGCCATGCAGCCCGAGGTGATCGCCGAGCTGCGCCACCTGGTCCTCGGCCTGCAGGTGCAGCTGATGTTCGGGCTCACCGAGTGCAAACGCGCCGCGATCATGCCGAAGGACGAGGACCTGCGCCGGCCGGGAGCGTGCGGGAAGGCGTTGCCGGGCACCGAGATCCTGGTCGTCGACCCGGACGGCACACCGGTGCCGGTCGGGGAGGTCGGCGAGATCGTGGTGCGCGGGCCGAACGTCATGAGCGGCTACTGGCGGCGTCCCGAGCTGACCGCCCAGCGGTTCCCGCGCGACGAGGGCCTGTTCCCCAAGCTGCGCACCGGCGACTACGGGCGCATGGACGCGGACGGCTACCTGTACTTCGTGGGCCGGCGTGACGACATCTACAAGGAGCACGGCTCGCGGGTCAGCGTCACCGAGGTCGAGGCCGCGGCCCACCGCGTCCCCGGCGTCGAGGCGGCGGCGGTGCTGCCCCCGGCCAGCGGGCAGCACGGGGCGACGTTGTTCGCCGTCACCGCACTCACCTCCGAGCAGGTGCTGGCGTTGCTGCGCGAGCAGATCGAGGACGCGAAGGCGCCGCGGGCGTGCGTGGTCGTGACCGAGATCCCGCTGACCCCCAACGGGAAGGTCGACCGGAAGAGGCTCCAGCATGCGTGACCAGGTTCTCCCGTCTCCCTTCCACCCCCTGCTTCCGCCGGCATCTGCAAGTACCACCAACTCAACATCAACAAGCACTTTTCCACTGCCGACAGTGCTTCCGGCCGCCCGCGGGCGCAGGCCTGGTCCGAAGGGCGGCGAGCATGTCGGTGGTAGTTGAGGGCGATTCGATCATGTGTTGGTGGTACTTGCAGACGCCCTTGGCAGCAGCGGGGGTGGGCGGGGCTCACGGCCGAGTGCTCAGGGGGACGCGTGGCTGAGTACGTCTACGACCTGGACGAGGTGCGGCGCTGTCACGCGCTGCTGCGCTCGTCGCTGCCGGAACCGAGCGAGATCTACTACTCGCTCAAGGCCAACCCGCACCCGCTGGTGGTGCGGGCGTTGCGGGAGCAGGGCTGCCTGGCCGAGGTGTGCTCGCCGGGCGAGCTGCACGTGGCGCTGGAGGCCGGGTTCACCGGCGAGCAGCTGCTGTACACGGGTCCCGGCAAGCGGGACGAGGACCTGCGGGAGGCGGTGAAGGAGGGCGTCACGCACTTCTCCGTCGACTCGCCGTTCGGCCTCGACCAGCTGAACGCGCTGGGCGTGCCGGTGCGGGCGATCGTCCGGATCAACGACGAGCAGCCGGTGCCCGGCCACGGCTTGACGATGACCGGGGTGCCCTCGCAGTTCGGCGCCGACCTGACCTGGGTGCTGCGCGACCCGGCGGCGTTCGGCTCGCGCGAGCACGTCTCGGTCGCCGGCTTCCACCTGTACATGGGCACGAACATCAGCGACGAGGACGCGTTGCTGAACCAGTTCCGGCAGGCGGCGCGCACGGCCCGCCGGCTCGCCGACGAGACCGGGCTCGCGGTCGAGGTCCTCGACCTCGGCGGCGGGTTCGGGGCACCGTTCGCCAGGTCGGGGGAACTGCCGGTCTTCCCCGGCCTGGCGGACGGCCTCGCCGACCTGCTGGACGAGACGTTCCCCGGCTGGCGGACCGGTGCGCCGGTGGTGGCGTTCGAGTCGGGCCGGTACCTGACGGCGACCTGCGGGACCCTGCGCACGCGCGTCCTCGACGTGAAGTACTCGCAGGACCGGCCGGTGCTCGTGCTGGAGTCCGGGGTGAACCACCTCGGCGGCATGTCGGGGCTGCGCAGGCTGCCGCCGATCGTGCCGGACGTGCAGACGGCCCAGGACGACCCGGCGCGGTCTCCGGTGCCGGACACGATCGTCGCCGGCCCGCTGTGCACACCGGTCGACACGTGGGCGCGCGCCGCCGAGGTCGCGCCGGTGTCACCCGGTGACGTGGTGAGCGTTCCCAACGTCGGTGCGTACGGGCTTTACGCCTCGCTGGTGGCGTTCCTCGGACATCCGCTGGCCGACGAGGTGGTCGTGGACGGTGGTGTGGTCGTCGACGAGTCGCGGCTGGAGATCAGACGAGAGAGGGGTTTGTAATGGACGCTGAGTTCCCGGCCGTGCTGCGGCCGTTCCTGAAGTACGCGGGTGCGGGCACCATCACGCCCGAGTCGTCGTTGCGCGATCTCGGACTGGACTCGATGCGCGCCATCGAGCTGCTGTTCGCGATCGAGGACAACTACCGGGTGTCGCTGCCCGACGAGCTGCTGACCGACGCGACGTTCGCGACCGCGGGCAGCCTGTGGGCGGCGGTCGACTCGTTGCGGGTCGCGTCGTGATCCCGGCGCTGGAGAAGGTCCTCGCGGTCACCGCCGAGCACGCCGGCCGCTGCGACGCCGATGCGGCGTTCCCGGTGGAGGCGCTGGAGGCGTTGCGCGACAGCGGGTTGCTGGCGCTGCCGGTCGTGGGGTCGGTGCGCGACGTCGTGGACGTGACGCTGCGGCTCGGGCGCGAGGACATGTCCGTCGCGATGATCTACGCGATGCACTGCCAGCAGGCGTTCGCGCTGGTGCGGCACGCGCCCGCGCTGGTGGACCGGATCCGGTCCGGCCGGGTGTACCTGGCCTCGGTGACCACCGAGAAGGGCAAGGGTGGACACCTGCTGTCGTCGGAGTCCACTGTGGACTGGGTGGACGGCGCTCTGCGGATCGACCGGGACGCGCCGATCGTGACCGGCGGCGTGCACGCGGACGCGTTCCTGGTGACCGTGCTGGCACCGGACGCGACGACGCCGACGCAGGTGTCGCTGGTGTACGCGGACCGCTCGCAGCTCGACGTGGTCGAGGTGCACGGCGGCTGGGACCCGCTGGGCATGCGTGCCACCCACAGCGTGCCGATGCGGCTCGCCGGTGTCGTTCCCGCCTCCCAGGTCGTGGGCGCACCCGGTGGGTTCCGCGACGTGGTGGCGGCGACCTTCGGGCCGCTGGCGCACCTCGGCTGGGCGGCGGCGTGGCTGGGTGCGGCGTCGGGCGCGTTCTCCCGCGTTCTCGGACTGGTGCGCGGGTCGTCGCGGCAGTTCGACCCGTCGTCGGAGCTGCTGCTGACGCGCGTGGCGCGGATTCGCGAGCGGCTGGACGTGGTGCACGCGTTGCTGCAGCACACCCTCGACGCCGACTTCTCGGTCGGCGCCGGGCAGATGCTGGTGAACACGTTGAAGGTGCGGGCAGCGGTCGAGTGCTTCGCCGCGGTCGACGAGATGGTCGAGCTGGTCGGGCTCCGGCACGGGTACATGCGGTCCTCCGACCTGGAACGGGTCTTCCGCGACCTGCGCTCGGCGTCGTTGAACTACTCGAACGACCGCCTGCTGCTGGCGAACGGCGCGCTGGCGTTGCTCGATCGGCAGGTGCGCCTTGCGTGATGCGTGGCTGGAGCTGGACACGAGCACGGCCGACGTGTCCGCATTGGACGGACGCCACCCGGTCGGGGTGGTGCTGGCCTGCTGCGTCCAGCTCGCCACGGTCCTGCCGCTGCTGCGGGACAACGGACATCCGCTGGCCGGCGCGGTGGAGGCCGGTGACGCGGTGGTGGCGCTGGCCGCGACCGACGACGTGGGCGCGGGGTCGGACCTGATGTCGATGGGCACGACGGCGAAGCTGTCGGACTCGTCGGTCGCGGTGTCGGGCGTCAAGCGGTGGATCACGAACGCCTGCCACGCCTCGCACGCGCTGGTGCTGGCCCGGCACAAGCCGGTGCGGCACTTCACGAGCTTCTGCTGGGTGCTGGTGCCCCTGGACGCGCCGGGCGTGCGGGTGACACCGGAGCCGACGTCGCTGTTCGACGGTGCGGGCATCGGCGCGATCACGTTGGACGAGGTGGTCCTGGACCGCTCCGCCCTGGTCGGGCCACCCGGACGCGGCCTGGCGTCGTTCGCGGTGCAGGTCGCCGCCGAACGCCGCGCGGGTGCCCTGTGGGCGGTGGCGCTGTGCCGGCGGGTGCTGCGGGACGTGCGGGCCCGGCTGGGCTCGCGGGCGCTGGGGGAGGGCGTGCTGTGGGACAACGCGGCGGTGCGCGAACGCTTCGCGCGGTGCGTCGTGGAGACGTGGCGGATGGCGGCGGTGTCGGCGGCAGCACCGGACATGGCCTCGGCGATGGCGTTGAAGGTGGCCGTCGCGGACGGGCTGGACGTCGTGCTGCGGGAGTGCACGCAGCTGCTGGGCGCGGACGCGTTCACCCACGGCGGGATCGCGGAGCTGCGGGCGGCGGTGGCGATGTTCGGGATCGCCGGCGGTGCCGTAGGGGCGATGCTGGCGGGCGTGGCGGACCACGCGGACGACCTGCTGGAGGTCCGGTGAGGGTCGCGGTCGCCGCCGTCGGCGACGTCACCCCGCACGCCGTGGACGTCCAGGCCGCGGCCCACCTCCCCGCCGTGCGCGCCCGTGAGTTCGCCGCCGCCAGGGGCCTGCTGCGCAGCCTGGTCGCCGAGCTGGGCGAGGGGGAGATCGCGGCGCGCGAGAGCGGGCAGCCGTACCTGCCGGAGCACCCCGACCTGGCCGTCAGCCTGGCGCACGACGGCGGGTACGTCGCCGCCGCGTGCCGGCGGGGCAGGGGACTCGGGGTCGGCGTGGACGTGCAGCTGCCGGTACCCGCCTCGGACGGGTTGTTGCGGCGGTGCGGGGTGGCGGAGCTGGCGGAGTTGCCGGAGGGGGAGCGGGACTTGGAGTTCGCCTGGGTGTGGACCGTGCAGGAGGCGTGTGTGAAGGCGACCGGCGAGGGCCTGTCGGGCCGGCCGTGGTCGATCCCGGTGGCCCGCGGGCAGGCCAGCGGGACGTGGCGCGGCGTGCGGTGGAACCGGCTGCGCACCAGCGCGGTACCGGTGAGCGTGGCGTTCCTGGAGGCACCGTGATCACCGGGCTGAGCTGTTACACGACGAACCTGGTCGCCTACCTCGCCGGTGAGTTCGCGGGCACCGAGGCGACCTTCGCCGAGTCCGTGCGGCTGGCGGTGCGCACGGACCTGGACGAGCTGGCGTTCTCGCACCACCGGTACCCGCTGAACCGGCTGCCGGACGGCACCCAGCTCGCCTACGCCACCGGCGACCCGGTCAGGGGCATCACCGACGAGCTCGAAGAGCACGGGCGCTGCCTGGTGGTCACCGACAACGCCAAACTGCCGTGGTCGCCGAGCAAGACCCCGGCGCCGCACTGGGTGCTCGTCGAACGCCGCCGGCAGAACCGCTGGTACGTGCGCGACGGGTTCGCGGGCCTGCTCGCGGACGGCGAGCAGCACCCGTTCGCCGGCTGGCTCACCACCGAGCAGCTGCTCAAGGCCATGCACCCGGACGACTGGACGCCGGAGCAGAGACTCAGGAACGAGCACGTGTTCGGGTTCCCGCTGCACCAACCCGACGGTCAGCTCTGGCTCAGAAGAGAACGAGGACCCGGTGTCACGCCCCACCTCGACGGCGAGTGGCTGCGCACGGACGAGGAGGTCCTGCCGTTCCTCGCCGACCGCATCACCGAACGCAACCTCGACGACCTGTGGACCGCGGCGCAGCACCGGGCGTTCCGGCACCGGCTGCTCGGCCACACCGACGCGGGCACGGCCTGGGAGGGCCTGCCCAAGGCGCTGCGCTTCGCCGTCGACTCCGCACGCAGGGGCCGCCCGCGCGCGTCGCTCGTGCACAACACCCTGCGTCACCTGCTTGAGCTCGAAACCGATCTCGTCCCGGAGGCAACCGTGCTGACCACCCGCTCGCTCTACGACTGGTTCCACGCGTCGGCGCAGGAGTACCCGGACAACGTCGCGATCGAGATGTCCAGCGCCACCCTGACCTACGCCGAGCTGCAGGAGGCCGTCGAACGGGTCAGCGCCGCCATGCTGGAGAACCTCGGCCACGCGCCGAAGCGGGTCGGGCTGATGACCTCGCGCAGCCTCATCGGCTACATCGCCTACCTGGCCGGGCTGCGGCTCGGTGCCACGGCGGTCGCGCTCAACCCCGCCGCGCCCGCGGTCCGCAACCTCGGCATCACCGAGGACGCCGCCGTCGACTTCACCATGATCGACGACAGCTCCGGCGAGGGCCTGGAGGAGTACCGGGCCAACGCGCGGGTGCCGCTGTTCGACATGACCGGCGACCGCTGGCGCAAGTTCCTGTTGCCGGACAACGAGATCGCCATCCCGGACATCATCCGCCCCGACCTCGACGAGGGCTCCTACGTCGTCTACACCAGTGGCGCCACCGGCAAGCCCAAGGGCGTCCCGGTCACGCACACCAACGTCAGCTGGTTCCTGGCCGAGGTCATGAAGCGCTACAAGCTCAGCCCGGACTGCCGCGTCGCGCAGACGTTCGAGATGTGCTTCGACGGCTCGATCCTGTCGATGTTCGGCGCGTGGGGCTCCGGTGCGACCCTGGTCGTGGCCGAACGCGGTGACGTGCTCACGCCGGTGAAGTTCATCAGCGGCAAGCGGCTCACCCACTGGATGTCCGTGCCGTCGCTGATCTCGTTCGCCAAGCGCCTGCGCGCACTCGCCCCCAACAGCATGCCGACGCTGCGGCTCAGCTCGTTCGGCGGCGAACCCCTGACCGTGGAGCAGATCGAGGCCTGGACCCAGGCCGCGCCGAACACCGCGGTGATCAACTGCTACGGCCCCAGCGAGGCCGCCTGCATCGTCACCGCCTACGAGGTGCCGGCGAACCCGGAGGACCGGATCGTCACCTCCAACGGCTCCGCGCCCATCGGCACCGTGTTCGACCACCTCGACTACGTGCTGTTCAACGACGAGTTCGAGCCGCAGGAGGACGACGGCGAGCTGTGCGTGCGCGGCTCGCAGCGGTTCCCCGGCTACCTCACCGAGAGCGAGAACATCGGCCGGTTCGTGGCGTGGAAGGAGGGCGAGACCCGCGGCACCCTCTACGACGGGACGAGCCCGGTGTCCGACGACCTCTGGTACCGCACCGGTGACCGGGTCCGGCTGGAGAGCGGCGAGCTCGTCCACATGGGACGGATCGACCACCAGGTGAAGGTGCGCGGCAACCGGGTCGAGCTCGGCGAGATCGAGTCCGTGCTGCGCCGCCACCCCGGCGTCGTCGAGGCGGTCGTGCTGGCAGTCACCGCGGCGGACGGCGAGATCGACCTGCACGCGTTCCACACGGGCGCCGAGGTCGGCGAGGACGAGCTCATCAGCCTCACCGACACCCTGCCGGTGTACATGCGGCCGCGCGCGTTCCACCACCGCGCGGACATCCCGCTGACCGACATCGACAAGGTCGACCGCAAGCGCCTCCTCGCCGAGTTCTTGGAGGCACAGGGTGTTCGTTAGTCCCGCGACCGCGATGCAGGAGTCCGTCTGGTGGATCCACCAGCGGGCCCGCAACAAGTCCCTCTACAACCTCACCTGGCGGCTGCTGTGCGACCGCCCGCTCGACGTCGACCGCCTGCGGTCCGCGTGGCAACGCCTCACCGACCGGCACGAGGCGCTGCGCACCGCCGTCCAGCGCACCGGTGACCACATCACGCTGACCGTGCACGACACCCGCACGGCCCGCCTGCACGTCGTCGAGGTCGACCACGGCGACGAGGAGCTGGCCCGCCTCATCGCCGAGGAGGTCCAGGAACAGCCGATCGACCTTGCCGACGCCCCGCTGGCACGCCTGACGTACGTCCGCATCGGCGACCGGCACGAGCTGCTGCTCACCGTCCACCACGTCGTGCTGGACGGCTGGGCGATCCAGCTGCTCGTGGCCGAGCTGTCGGTCGCCTACGAGGGCGGCGAGTTCGACGACGAGCCCGTGCCGTTCACGGTCTACGCCGCCGAGCAGCACGAGGCCCGCGCGAGCGGCAAGTGGGACAAGTCGCTCGACCACTGGCGGTCCGCACTGGACGGTGCGACCGCCACCACGGTCGCCGCCGACCACGCCGGCCGCTTCGGCGTCGGCGCACCCGGTGTCGTCATCCGGCACACGCTGAGCGCGCAGGCGAGCGCCGGCCTCGCGGCACTCGCCAAGGCGTCGTTCGCCACGCCGTTCGCGATCATGCTGGCCGCGCTGGAGGCCGTGCTCGCCCGCACCGCCGGTGCCGACATCAGCGTCGGTGTCGTCGCCGCGAACCGGATGAGCGTCCGCGACCAGGCACTCGTGGGCTACACGGCGAACCTGTGCGTCGTGCGAGCGTCCATCCAGGACACCGACACCGTCGCGCAGGTCGTCACGCGGGCCCGTGACGGCCTGTGGCAGATGTTCGCGCACCAGCACGTGCCCTACCCGGCCGTGTTCGCCGCGCTGCCGGCGGCCACGCAGGCGTCGCTGACCGACGCGTCCCCGCTGCTCGTCAGCTACCTCGGCCAGATCGGCTTCGACCTGAAGCTCGGCGACGTCGGCCTCACCTGGCTCGCGAGCCCCAACCGCGCGGCCCGCGCCGACATGTCCATGTCGTTCGCCGAGGTCGACGGCGGCCACCGCGCCGAGGTGGAGTACAACACCGGCCGCTACGACCGCGACACCGTGCTGCGGCTGCTCGACGACCTCGACACCGTGCTGTCCGCCGACCCCGCGCTGACCGTCGGTGAGCTGCCGATCCGGACCCGCGCGGTCACCGGCCACGTCGAGACCGAGGTCGTCGAACACCAGGCACTGCCCGCCGGAACCGAGTGGGAGGTGATCGCGGAGGAGTGGGCCGCGCTCGTGGAGGAACCGCCCACCGGTCCCGACGCCGACTTCTTCGCCTCCGGCGGCCACTCCCTGCACGTCGTGCGGCTCCTCGCGGCCGTGCGCGACCGGCTCGACGCCTCCGTCGACATCGCCGACTGGCTCGTCGACCCCACCCCGCGCAGGCTCGTCGCCCAGCTGCAGAGCACCGGCGAACAGGCCGCGCCGAGCACCCTGGTGACCCTCCAGGACGGCCCCGGCACGCACCTGCACCTCGTGCACGGCGCGGGCGGCGGCGTCCAGGACTACCGCGACCTCGTGGCCGCACTGCCCGACGACTGGCGCGTCACCGTCTCGCAGGAGGTCGAACCACTGCCCACCCTGCCGATGATGGCCCGCGCCTACCGCACCGACCTCGACCTCGCCGGCCTGCGCCCGGACGTGCTGGCCGGCTGGTCGATGGGCGGCCAGATCGTGTTCGAGATGACGGCCCGCGACCCGCAGCCGCCGCTGGTGGCCGTGATCGACTCGACCCCGCCGATCAACCAGAACTACCCCGAGGGCATCGAACGCGAGTGGTTCCAGATGTTCGGCCGCAACCTCATGGCGTCGTTCGGCGTCGAGGGCGAGTTCACCGACACCCTGGTGATCTCCGCGCGCCTGGCCCAGGCGGGCCACCACGTGCCGGCGCACGTCCTGGACGAGCGCTGGGAGGTCTTCCTGCGCCACGCCCAGGCCTCGGCCGCCTACCGGGCCCGCGGACCGCAGCAGACCCGAGCCGTGGTCGTCGCCGCGGACCTGCTCGACAGCCAGCTCGACATGTGGGCGAGCCTGACCGACGCCACCACGCACCGCATCGACGCCGACCACTACGGCGTCCTGCGCGGCGAAGCGGCCCGGCAGCTAGCGGTCGTCCTGGTGGATGCGGCGGTGCAGTGACTCCATCCGCTCGTCCAGCTGCGCGGCGATCAACGCCGACGACATGAGCTCGTCGACGAAGTCCGCCGGCGGCCGGTCGTCGTACTTGTAGAACAGCTTGTGCTCCAGCGTGGCCCAGAAGTCCATGGCGATGGTCCGCAGCTGCACCTCTACCTTCACGTGCTCCACCCGGTCCGACAGGAACACCGGGATCCGCACGATGAGGTGCAGGCTGCGGTACCCGTTCGGCTTGGGCACCGCGATGTAGTCCTTGGTGAGCAGCACGTCCACGTCGTGCTGGCGCGCCAGCATCGCCGACACCCGGTACACGTCCGAGACGAACGGGCAGACCACCCGCACCCCGGCGATGTCGTCGAGGTGGTCGCCGATCCGGTCGGGGTCGAACGGCACCCCCTTGCGCCGCAGCTTCTCCAGGATGCCCTCCGGCTTCTTGACCCGGTTCGTGATGTGCTCGATCGGGTCGTGCCGGTGCACGGAGTCGAACTCCTCGCTGAGAATCCTCAGCTTGGTCATGAGCTCTTCGATCGCGAACTTGTAGACGAGCAACCTGCGTTCGAGGTCGCGCAGCAGGCTGAGGTCGTCGGCCAGGTCGGTCACGGCTCCAGGGTAGCGATCACACCGACCCGCCCTCCCACTGGTCACGCAGCGCAACCGCCGCGGCCAGCTCGTCCTCTGCCCGCTTGTGTCGCTGGTAGAGGCCTATCGCCTCCTCCAGCGCGGACAGGTCGCCGGTGGTGCGGGACCGGTCGACGAGCACGCCGGCGAGCGCCAGGTCGAACCGTTCGGGTGATGCCTGCGCGGCCTGCCGGTACAACGACACCGCCTCGTCCAGGTCGCTCGCCGACCCGGTCCACCGCCACCGCCCAGCCAGTGCCGCGGCGTAGCGGTGGAGGTGGGCCCACTTGTTGGCGGCGTGGAGCCGGGCGGCCAGTGCCACCGCCTCCTCCACGGCGGACAGCGCGAGCTCCGGCTCCCCGGCCTCGCCCGCGCGTTCGGCGAGGTTGACCAGCACCTCGCAGAGCTCCGGCTCGTACTCGGCGCGCCGCACCCCGGCCAGGTCGCGCAGGATGGTCACGGCCTCCCGCACGTCGCGCAGGGCGTGCCCGGTGTTGCCGCTGCGCGCGCGTTGCCTGCCCAGGTTCGCGAGCGCGGAGGCGAGGGTGGAGCCCGGTTCGTCCCGGCGCTTGACCTGGAGCGTCCGCAGCCGCGACTCGGCCTCCTCGGCGACCGCCAGCGCCTGCTCGGACTGGTTCAGCTCGCCCAGCAGCCCGCTCTGCAGGACCAGCGACTCGCACAGGCCGGTGGTGTGCACGCGGGGTTCCCGCACCACGAGCCTGCGGTACCCGTCGGCGGCCTTCGCCGCTGTCGTGAGGGCCGCCTCCAGCAGACCGGCACGAGCCTGGCTGCGCGCCAGCCGCAGGTCCAGCGGCGCGTCGCGCTCCGGACTCGGCGCACCCTCCGACCGCAGGTGGTCGACCAGCGCCAGCTCCAGCCGCACCACGGCCGGGTCGAGGTGCACCTCGCGCTCGTCCGGTGGTGGCAGAGCGCCGTGGATGCGCTCCAGCAGCTCGGTGTCGGCGTTCGCCAGCGCCGTCATGATCGCCGCCGCGCCCGCGCGGACCAGCAGCTCCGGCCGGGAGTGGACGATCGGGTTGAGGAAGCCGGTGGCGAGCCGGCGGAACCGCGCCGACGCGTGGGCGAGCGCGGCCATCGAGTGCGGTTCGACGCCGGGGTCTTCCGGGAACGTGGCCGTCGCGATCGCATCGAGCAGCCGCACCGCCCAGTCCGGGTCGACGCCGAGATCGGCGTCCTTGTCCACCAGGACGCCCGCGAGCAGGTCGTCGGCGAGCTGGCACGGGCCGAGCGGGTCGAGCGCCTCCTGGTCGAGCGGGTAGAGCCGCTCGTACGCGGCGAGCAGCGGTCGCCAGTCGTGCTCGGCGTCGATCAGCTCGAAGTGCAGGCACAGGTCGCGGGCCGCGCCCACGTGCAACGGCCGCAGCAGGGTCGCGAGGAACACCAGCGCGGCCAGCTGCCCGTCGTGCTCGGGTGCCCGCCGGGTGCGGAAGACGTGCTCGTGCCGCAGCACCAGCTTCGCCGCGCCCGCGTAGCCCCTCCTGGTCTTCCTGGTCAGCGCGTCCAGCGCCGCCGCCACCGCGACGAGCTCGACGTCGTCCTGCGACGTCCACGGACCGCGCGGGTCGCGGGCCGGGTCGAGGTCCGCCGACATCGCGTCCGCCATCACGTCGATCGCCCGCCGGTACAGCTCAGTGCGTTCCCGCGGCGGGTCGGCGTCGAGCCGCTGTGCCGCCCAGTGCACGTCGGCGGCCGGGAACGCCCGTGCGACCGCGTTCCACCACGACCCGGCGTCGAGCGACAGCAGCAGCACCCTGGTCCGCGCCGACCCGTCCAGCAGCGCCGCGAGCATGCCCCGCAGGTGCTGCGGGTGCCACGAGTCCGCGCGGTCCACCACGAGCAGGACGCCCTTCGGCCCCGGCTGCGGCTTGTCCGACCGCAGCCACTGCGCCGCCGCCGGGTCCTGCCGCCCGCGGAACACGTGCCAGCCCTCTCGTTCGCCCGCCGCCGCGATCTGGGTGGCCAGCCGGATCCGCTGCTCCTCGGTCCAGCCGTGCAGCAACCTGACCGCGCAGACCTCCTCCTGCGCCAACCAGCCGTGCAGCTTCGACAACGCGCCGGGGTCGGCCGGGATGGTGTCGAGCACCCTCGTCAGCAACGCCACCGGCTGGCCCGCCCGCGCCCGTTCGCCGGTCTCGAACCGCACCGGCTGCAGCCAGAACCGCGCCGGCTCGCCCTGGGCGCCCTCGACCTGCACGAGCACGGGCGAGGCCTGCACCCGGTCGCCGACGGCCTCGGGGATGTCGAAGACCCGGCCGTCCAGCGTGCGCAGCCGGACCGGGCCCGGTCTCACCGGCCGGAACGGCGGTGACTGCCCGATGAGGTGCCAGTCGCCCTCGCTGTTGCCGTACTCGACCAGCTCCACGAGGGGCGGCACGTGGTGCGGCAGCCGGATGGTGACCCCGCCGTCCACGCCCTCGCCCAGCACGAGCACGCCGTCGTCCCAACGCACCCCGACGCACCGGCGCATGGTCGAGTCGTCCTGCCCGTGCGCCACCGGGATGAGGATCTCCTCGATCACCCGTGCGTCGACGTGCTCCGGCTCCGCGGTGATGTCCTCGGACCGCGTCCTGCGCGCGTTCAGCACGGCGTGCCAGCCGTCGGTGCTGCGCAACACCTCCCGCGGCAGCCGGTGCACCGCGTCAGCCACCCAGCCGGCCACGCCGTCGCGGCCCTGCACCACCATCGCCTTCGACGCGCGTCGCAGCAGCGCGCACGCGACGGTGAACCCCTCCTCGCCGCCGGTGCACGCGTGCCAGGTGACGTCCTCCTCCAGCGCCAGCGCGGGGGAGAGGTTGCGGTGGCTGCGCAACATGATGGCGCGCAACGTCTCCAGCGCCGCCTCGTCGTAGCGGGCGAGGCGGTCGCGCAGGAGGTCGAGCAGGTCCGAGCGCAACGCCACGACCTGCGGCTGGCGTGCCCCGACCCAGTCGCTGAACCAGAAGTCGGACTCGGCACCCACGTCGAGGTGGGGCAGCACGCCGAGGCGGACCGCCCTGACCAGCTCGGCCTCGATCCGGGTGGCGGTGCTCAGCGCGACGGCGAGCTGCACGTCCGGGGCGACGCTCGGGCGGTCCAGCTCCTCGCGGAGGCGCTCGCGGATCACGACGTCCGCCCCAGCGCCGCCCGCACCGCCCCGACGGTGGTGACCCGGTCCCAGCTCACGACCGGCATCAGCGAGGTCAGCCACCCCGGCCACCGGTCGCGCGGGAACGGCACGAGCGCGACCACCCGGCAGCGCCGGCGCCGCAGCCAGCGCACGTAGGGCTCCCAGACCTCCTGCTCGGCCCGCCCGCGGCGGATGCCGAAGCCCGCGAGCACCAGCACCGCGCGGTCGGGAGCGGGGTGGCGGTGGCCGCGCTGCATCCGGCGCGGTGAGCCGGACAGCACGCTGACCTCGGTGAGGGAGGCGCCGATGACGCTGTTGACCACGCCGACCAGCGCCTGCTGGTCGCGCCAGAACAACGACATGCCCTCCGAGCGGTCCATCAGCACGTGGGCGCCGAAGCGCAAGGTCGGGTGGGCGAGGCGGGGCAGCTCGCTCACCGCCCGCGCCGACGCCAGCTGCTCGACCAGGGCGGGCACGTCGACCTCGGTGTCCGGCATCCGGCGGGAGAACAGGGCCTGCACCACCGCGGAGGTCGAGGCGCGGCGCAGCAGCGGTTCGTGCGGTGGCCGGCGCAGCAGCTGCTCCGGGCTCAGCACGGGCAGGTCCGGCACCGGCAGCCACGGGCGGTCCGGCTCGCCCTCGTCGTCCCACGAGACCTTCAGGCCCACCATGGGGTCCTGCTCCGTCCGGTACGACGGCGGCTGCTCGAAGTCGCCGAACCGCCTGCCGGTCTCCTCCGCCTCCGGCATCCGCGTTCGCACGTGCTCCTCCGGCGGCGGCAGGGGCTGCGGTTCCGGTGGCGGCGGGGCAGCGTCCTCGACGACCGGCGGTGTGCCGTGCTCGATCCCCAGCAGGCGCTCGATCTGCCGCACCAGCGCGGGATCGGGCTCCCGGCCCGGCGGCGTCTCGGCGGCGACCGCCCTGACGAGATCGCCCAGCCAGGCCGCCGCCGTCACGGCGACCACCCCGGCGCGGCACCGGTGCCCGCGTCCTTCTCGAAGATCATCTTCAGGATGGGGTCCAGGTCGAGGTGCGTCGTCGACTCGATGCCCTCGCCCAGGCAGGCCCGGATGGCGTCGATGAACTCGGCGGTGCTCGGCTGCCTGCGCTGGTCGGCGCGCGCCTGCTTGCGGGCGTCCTGGAGCTTCCGGATGAGGTGGTCCAGCGGGTACCTGCGGTCCCTGCCCACGTGGCTCTCGGCGATCTTGCGCAACGTCGGCTCGTCGTGCGGTTCCAGCTCGTGGACGACGCACCGCCGCACGAACGCCGGGGGCAGCTCGCGTTCCTGGTTCGACGTGATGACGATCAGGCACCGCGGGTCCGCCACCTCCCGCACCTCCCTGGCCTCGCTGAGGTCGGTCACCGTGAACAACCGGTCGGCCAACGGCACCAGCAGGCTGTTCGGCACGTCCGGGTCGGCCTTGTCGATCTCGTCGATGAGCACGACCGCGCCCGGCCGCCTGCGCTCGCCGGTGTTCCAGGACGGGTGCGGTTCCTTGGCCCGCTTGAACGTCAGGGCGCTCGCCCGGTCGAACGCCCACCACAGCACGCCCGGCGTGACGTAGTCGTCGTCCCGCCAGTCCCGCACCTTGAGCTGCGCGTCGCCGAGCCGGCGGACGCTGTCGAACGACCACAGCAGGTCCCTGGCCGAGGTGCGCGCGGTGACCACGTGCTCGTAGTAGCGCAGGTCGTCCCGGTAGGCGATGTTCTTGGCCAGGCTGGACTTGCCCGACCCCGGCGCGCCGAAGAGCAGCAGCGGCCTGCTCGTCGCGGTCGCCACCCGCACCGCGAGGTCCAGCCCCGGCGGCCGGACGTACCTCTTGCCGTCCGTCTCGACCTGCGTCGTGTCCGTTCCGGTGCTCATCGGCCCGCCTTCTCGATCCTCAGGACCTCGCGGATCTTGTCCATGGCCTTGTTCGCTTCGAGCTCTTCGCGGTGTTCGATCACGACGGTGCCGTAAGGACCGAGGTGCTGGTCGAACTTCTCACCGACGGGGTCGGTGCCCGGATCGACGACGAGCACCACCACCACGTCGGGCCACAGGTCCCGCACCGCTCGCGCGGTGTCCAACCTGGACCGGAGGTTGCGACCGGCCTCCAGCACGATGTAGTTCTTCGCGTCCTCCTCCCACTGGTACTGGTCGCCCAGGTGCAGCGGGATCTCGCTCGGGTCGCCGACCGGAACGTCCCCGCACGGCCGGACCTCGACGTTCTCCTCGTCCCAGCAGGTGGCCCGCCGGACCAGGTGCACGCCGGTGTCGACGCACACGCCGGGCCGCTGCGCCTTCGGGACCGGGTTGCCGGTGCTCAGCACGCACACCTGCGACGGCGTGTGGGGCGGGATGCGGCGGGCGAGCGACGACTCGATCCAGCTCGGTTCGATCAGCTCGGCCAGCATCGCCCTCGACTCCGGGCGCAGCCGCTTCACCAGGTCGTGCTTGAGGAAGACGAACAACGCCTTGACGACCTTGTGCAGCCGCGACTCGAGGATGCGGTAGGCGAGCCTCTCCCGCGGCAGCAGCGGCGGGAGGTCTCGCACGGGGTCGAACCTGCGCAACGCGTTTGCGAGCATCCGTTCGTCCTCGGGCAGGTAGTAGGCGATGCGCTGCACCCAGGACATCTCCTCCGGGGTGAGCGCGGCCATCACCTCCGTGCCCAGCAACGTCCCCAGCTCGTCGAGCACGACCTGGCCGTCGTCGCGGACCACGATGTTGTGCCGGTCCCGCACCAGTTCGGTGAACTCCTCGCACCCGGCCTCCTCGACGTCGGCGCGGGTGAGGCCGATCAGGACCGGGATGACCCGGAAGTCCCGGCCGCGGTCGATCATCTGCCGCGTCTCGCGCCTGACCCACTTGCTGCGCAAGGCGTTCTCGTCGAGCAGCACGACGCCGACGTTGCTCTCGTTGACCACCTCCCGGATCCGCTCCTGCCACCGGTCGCCGAGGTGGAGGAACTCCCGGTCGGCGCGCACCCGCCAGGCCGGCAGCGCGTCCCACTCCAGCAGCTCCTCCAGCAGCCGCGCCGCGACCCCCTCGGGAGCGGGCGAGGTGCTGTGGCTGATGAAGACGTCCCACCGCAGGTCGGTCATCGCTGGTCCTTTCCGGCCGCGGACGGGGTGAGCTGCGCCACCCAGTCGTCGTTCTGCTGGGCCAGCACCCGCTCGCACTCCGCGACGAACAGGTCCTGCGCCGCCTCGTCCGGCTGGTCGGCCAGCGCGGTGAGCAGGCGGTGCAGGTCGGCCGCGGTGCGCCGGTACCGCACGACGAGGTGCTCGTAGCCGGTGAGCGTGATGTGCGCGGTGATGGCACCCGCGATCGTGGTGAACACACCGATCCACAGCACGACGTGCCCGCCGACGACCGCGCCGACCGCCGCCAGCACCGTGGCGGCGACGCCGAAGCCGAACTCGGCGAGCCGGGCCCGCTTCAGGGAGGTCTCGTACCGGTCCGCCTTCGAGACGTGGTGGGCGATCTGGTCCTGCACCCGCAACCGGGTGTAGGTCGTGATGCCGGTGATCCCGGGCGACTTGGCAGCGGTCGCCGCGGTGGCGATCGGCAGGAGCTCGTCGACGTGCCGCCTCAGCCGCTGGTCCGCGTCAGCGCGCCGGTACGGGTCCGCGCCCGCGAGGTAGCGGCACACCTCGGACTTCAGCGACTCGGAACGCCGGCGCGCGTACGTCCACTGCTTGCGCTCCTCGGGTTCCAGCTGCTTGCGCATCCAGGTGCCGATCGCCACGACCGCGGCGGTGGCACCCGCGACGAGCGCCGCTGCCCAGCGCGGCCCGGTGGTGAGCTGGGCGGCACCGACCGCACCGACCGCACCGGACAGCAGGCAGCCCAGCACGATCAGCCGGAGCGCGACCACGTACCTCTTGTGCTGCCCGGCTTTGCGCGACCACGCCTCCTGCTCGGACCACGCCCGCTCGACGAGCCTCGCGTCCACCGGCGGTCTGGCCGGCGGCGGTCCCACCGGTTCCGGCGGCAGGTGGTGGATGCCCTGCTCGGCCCGCCAGCGCCGGGCGAGAGCCCGGTCGAACCCGGTGACACCGCGGGACTCCAGGTAGTCGACGATGAACGCGACGAGCGTGCGCGGCACCGCCACGTCCTCGACCCAGGCGAGCACCTGGTGGTCCACCGCCGAGGCGTCGAGCGCGTCGAGCAGCCTGGTCAGCCGTTCCAGCCGCCGGTGCAACGGGTCGTCGCTGTGCAGGATCCCGGCCAGGGCGTCGCCGTCCACCACCGCGACCGCGGGTCTGCGCGGTCCGGTCCTCGGCAGGCCGGTCACCTCGGCCGGCGCGGTGGGCCCGGCCGGTTGGAGCGGCCGGACCGGTGCGGTGGGTCCGGCCGGCTGGAGCGGCCGGGCCGGTGCGGGCGCCTCGTGCCGGTCAGTCATCTCCACCACCTCCACCACCTCGGTCACCGGCTCGTCCGGCACCGCCGCGACCGCCGTGGTGGCCGCCGGCACCTGCTGGCCGTTGAGCATCGCCCGCGCCTGCTTCGTGGTGTGGTCGCCGGACCGCACGTCGTCGTTGACGTCGATGCGCACCCGTCCCTCCTGCGGTTCGACCAGCGCGGTCGGCCGCTCGGCGAGGAACACGACCCTGGGCAGGTTCGGCTTGTCCTCGTCGCTCTTCTCGTAGGTCGAGAACGTCCACTCCTGCTCGGGCCACAGCGACCGCAGCCGCCAGACCACCGGCAGCCGCAGCTCCTCCGGCACGCCGATCACGCTGAAGGAGCTGTCCGGCCTGGCCAGCACCGCGGTCGCGATCGGCACCAGCACGGGATCGTCCAGCTCGAACGGCCGGGGGCCCGGGAAGTCGGCCGGGTCCGGCTTCGGCAGCTGGAGGCTGACCGGCCTGTGGTCCAGCCAGCGGTCCCACCCGACCAGGCGCGGCAGCAGGTCGTTGATCGCGGCGCGGTCCCCGATCACCGCGTGCGCCACGTTGCGCCCCACGTCACCGGGCTGACCGGAACGGCGGACCAGCGCCGCGGTGCCGTCCGCGAACGCGACGTGCGTGAACGACGCGCGCGGCGGTGGTTTGCCGCCCGGCTCGCTCAGCAACCGCGCGTAGAGCATCAGCTTGCCGTCCCAGTCCTGCCAGCTGTCGTTGTCCCGCACCGGGAACGACGCGGAGTACAGGCTCATGCCCTTGCGCTCGTCCGGTGCGAAGACGAGTTGGTCGAGGTCGCTCACCTGCCCACCTCCGCCGCTTGCGGGTGCGCGACCAGCCCCGCCATCGCGAGCAGCGCGAGCAGCGGCCGCAGCACCCTGGCCGGCCGGACGCCGCGGGGGAACGTGTTGTTGTCGTCGGCTTCGGCGCCGGTCGCCGACACGACGTGCAACGTGCTGCGGTGGAACCGCTCGAACACGTCGAGCATCGGCCTGGCCTCGTGCTGGTCCAGGAACGCGTAGACGTCCCTGCTCTCGGCGCGGAACTGGGCCGCGTCCAGCGGTTCGCGCAGGTCGTCGCGGCGGATCCAGTGGTCGATCGGAGCCTCGTAGCGCAGCTCGTCCGCCTTGGTCAGCACCACGGCGACGGGCAGGTCGCGCGCGTCCTCGCGCCGCCCGATCCGTTCCAGCGCACCGGAGAACGCCGGGTTCGTGCTGACCCGGCCTGCGCCGTGCAACGCCGGCACCGCGCCGGCCGGGTGGTCGACGAACATCAACGCCGTGGCGCCCAGCACGAACTGGCCGCCCAGCCCCTGCGGCCCGGACGTGACGAAGTCCTCACCGGCCACGTCGAAGAACACCAGCGGCCTGGTCGGTCCATTGTTGCTGCGCAGCAACAGGTACGTGGTGACGTCCTCGTTGAGGAACTCGGTGGCCTCCAGCTTGTTGCCGAGCATCAGCTGGTCGATCTCGCGCTGGAACGCCGAGTGCCGCAGCTCGTCGGCCGGTTCGAAGACGAGGCCGTGGTGGCGCAGGTCGCCGCGCAACGCCTCGTGGATCATGCTGGCCAGCAGGTGCGTCTTGCCCGACCGGCTGCGCCCGACCAGCCCGATGACCACCGGCGTGCCGTGGTCGCGGTAGGAGACGGGCAGGTAGTGCTCCTTGTTCTCCTTGCTGGTGTTGGGGCACCGCACGTAGCAGCGCGCCCGGCGGTCCTGCTTCTTCACGGGGTTGTTGATGTGCGAGAGGTCCGCGCGCACCCAGCGCGCGCCACTGCTGTCGACGACCCGCCGGTACAGCTCGTCGTCGCACCAGGAGAACAGCTCCAGGCAGATCGGGCACTGCACGCGGGTGGACTCGGGAGGCGTCGTCATCGGGTGACCACCAGCGCCACGACCACCGCGACCGCGAGGAACACCAGCAGCGCCAACGGGAGCAGCGGGACCGGCTTGCGCTCCGGGCGGGGCGCGAACCGCCTGACCGGTGGTGACGGCGGTGGCTGTTGCTGCCGGGGACCCGTCGCCTTGACCGGCCGCAGGGTGTCGAACCGGTCGTAGCCCGCCCGCATCAGCGCCGTCGTGTCCGTGGGCGGGAGGAGCGGGTCGCGGTCGTTGAGCCGCTCCAGCACCTCCAGCGCCGTCGGCCGGTCGGCGGGGCGTGCCGCGAACACCCCGCGCAGCAGGGTGGCCAGCTGCTCCGGCTGCGCGGTGAGGTCGGGCACCGCACCCAGCTCGACCCGTTTGCCGGTGACGAGCTCGTACACCATCCGGCCGGCCGCGCGGACGTCGTCGCCGGTGTGCGCGACGGAACCGTTGCGCGACAGGCCGGAACGGGTCGGCTCGCCGGGGTTCACCGCGTGCTCGAGGTTCACCAGCTGGGCGGTGGCGCCGTCCCAGCACAGCGACGCGAGCCCGACCGAACCGTGCACCAGGTCGACCGCGGCGAGGTGGGCCAACGCCCGGAACACGCCGACCATGAACCGGCGCCGCTCGTCGATCAGCAGCGTGCGCGGGCTGCCGTCGAGGCACTTGCCGACGTGCGGTTCCAGCAGGACGAACGGGGTGCTCGAGTCGAAGTCGTACCCGACGATCCTCGGCAGCTCCGGCACCGGTCTGGGGTAGCGCGCGTGCAACCGGACCAGCGCCCTGATCTCGTTGTCCAGCAGCATTTCCGCGATCGACGCGTCCAGCGGGTTGCCGGTGAGCGGGAGCGAGCGGCGCAGCAACGTGGTGCCGTCGTGGGTCTTCACCCGGTGGGTCACCAGGGCCGAGTCGCCCGCGGGTTCCGGTTCCAGCACCCGCACCAGCCACGAGGCGGGGCGGCCTGCCGGGTCGCGGCCGGTCAGCGTGTCGAAGTTGGTGCCGGCGAAGGTCATCGCGGCTCTCCCTGCTCGTGCGGAGGTTCGGCGTGCTCGGTCACCGCGTGCACCCTGGACTCGACGTACCTGGCGAGGATCGGGGTCAGCCGCAGCGCCCCGACCGCGTCGCCCCTGGTGCGGACCACCTCGCCGGTGTCGGCGGGCGGCAGGTCCATGTCCGCGGAGGCGAAGTGCAGCACCACCGCGCCGTCGGCCTGCAGCAGCCGGATGTCCTCGGCCGCGCAGAGCTGGGTCATCCGGCTGCGTTCGGTGAGCAGGAGAACGCGCCTGCTGGCGTCGGAGCTGCGCCACAGCGTCGCGGCGAGCCGGCGGCGCGGTCCCTCGTCGGTCACGAACGGCGGCAGCTCGCGCAGCCCGGCGTGGTCGAGGTGGTCGTTGTAGCCGGACATCAGGTCCTGCGCCCGCAGGAAGGCGCGGCGCGAGTCGCCGGACAGCGGCATCTGCGAGGCGATCTCCTCGAACGACGGCCGCAGCACCTCCAGCGCGATGGCGACCAGGTCGTGGTGCAGCACGTCGGCCAGCCCCGCCGAGCTGTCCCCGCTCAGGACCTGGCCGCCCTCCTCGCGCCGGTCGCGGATCACGTCGGAGAACACCCCGGACACCGCGTCCAGCCCGCCCGCGACCACCAGCAGCGCGTCCGCGAGCCGGCGGTTGCGGTCGGCGGGCAGCCACCGGTCCTCGATCGTCCTCGTCACCTGCTCGGTCAGCTGCCGGGTGAGCGCGGCCGCCCTGCGCACCGGCACCGCGGCCGTCCACGCGTCCACCGCCCGGTTCCAGCCCAGCACCACGGCGACGACCGCCGAGACGCCGAGTCCCGCCGCGACAGCGGCACCGGCGGCGGCGCCGGGGGACGGCACCGCGCGGAGGAACACCCCGGCGGTACCGCTGACCGCGGCGACGAGCGCGGTGACGGCGAGCTGCGGTCCCGCCGCGGGCGAGCCGGGCGTGCGGGCGAACAGCAGCGCCACCAGGAACAGCCACAGCACCGCGAGCCCCGCGGCGGGCCACCAGCTCATCCCCGGCAGCCAGGAGGCCAGCAGGCACGTCACGAACACCACCGGGAGCAGGTGCGCCATCGGCGTGGGCCACGGCCTGAACGGCGGCGGTGCGGTGAGCCCGCGCATCCACGTCGCGGCGTCGGCGTCCACGACCTCGCCGGTGACCGCGAGACTGCGCGTGGCGCCGAGCTGGTTGCCCAGCCCGCGGGCCTGGTCGGCGAGACCGGGCAACGTCCTGCCACCGGCGAGCTCGGTGGTGACCGCCTTGCGCAGCGAGTCCGCGAGCTCGACCGAGTTCACCGGCGCCGGTGACGGCAGGCCCTGCGCCACCAGCTCCGTCGGCGGCGGGTAGCCCTCGGCGAGGCTGGAGTCCACGTCCTCCAGCACCCGGCGCGTCAGCCCGTGGTACCTGGCCACCGCCTCGCCGGCGTCGGCGAGGCGGCTGAGCACCACCCGGTGGGTCCTGCCGGTGCCGAGCAGCCCACCGAGGCCGCGCAACGCGTCCACCGCCCGCGACGCCGCGGCCACCCGGTCCCGAGCCGCCGTCATCGCCTCGTGCAGCGGTGATCCCGGCAGCACCGGCACGGTCTCGCCATCGGTCGCCCCGCGCACCACGGACGCGAGCTCCGCGGACTCGCGGTCGTGCAGCCGCGCCGCCACCCCGGTCGCGACGAGCTGCCGCAACGCCCGCAGCTTCAACGCCCGCGTCAGCCCGGGCTCGACCGCCGCGTAGTCCACCGCGACACCGGGGTTCGCGCTCTGGTGCGGCATCCTGCGCACCTCCTGCAGCACGCGGTCGAACACCCCGGGGAACCGCAGCGCGGCGAGCAGGTCGTCCACGGTGGACTCACCGCGGCCGGCGCCGGGAGGCTGCGACCCGCCCTCCCACGGCACCCCCGGAGCGTCGTTCACCCACAGCGTCACGCCGACCCCAGTGAGCGCGGACGGCATGCGCAGCACCGGGCCGTCGCCGTGGTCGAGGGGACCGACCGCGACCAGCACGACACCGGTGACCTGCGGCAGCCGGGCCAGGCGCTCGTACCACTCCGGGTGCGTGCCCAGCGCGTCGGTGGTGTCGACGACGAGGACGCGGCTGGACGGGCCGAGCTCACCGGCGTTGCGGCGGCGCAGGTTGGTCGCGTAGGACCGGCCCTCCGGCGTGCGGAGGTCGAGCGTCATCACGGGATCGGGGTTCACGGGCGCAGCCACTCCGGGTCGCGGGCGACCCACTCGCGCAGGTCCTGCAGGTTGTCCTGCAACGGGTTGTTGACGCCGCGGAACGGCAGCCGCAGGGCGCTGGAGAGGGTGTCCTCCCAGAACTCGCGCAGAGCGTGCAGCCGGCGGATGCCGCTCTCGCCGGACCGCTGCCGCAGCTCCTCGTCGACCATGTCGAGCTCGCCGGCCGCCATGCCGACGATGCGGTCGTAGAGGTTCGAGGGTTTCGACGGCCTGCTGTCCACCCCGTTCGGGGTCGAGGCGATCAGCTTGGCGCAGAAGTCGCGGCGGATCTGCTCGTCGTCGGTCAGCACCCACGCCTCGTAGGCCGACAGCACGCTGGCCCAGCTGGACATGCGGCCGAACGGTTCGAGCGGCAGCTTCATCGTGGCCTGCGCGCCCTCGCCGAGCCGCACCAGGATCGCGGTGGGGGAGTCCTCGTCGCCCTCGACGGCGATCTGGTCGTTCCAGGCCGCGCACAGCAGGTGGTGCAGGATGCGTTCGCGGTGCTCGGGGATCGTGGCCAGGTAGCCGAAGTCGAAGCCGAGGCGTTGGCGCCAGCGCAGGAAGTCCTGCTGCTCCTCGTTCTTCAGCGCGTCGGACCAGTGCTTGAGGACCTCGCGGACCTCGGGCACCTCGGTGAGGCCCATGGAGCTGCGGAACAGCACGACGGTGATCGACTCGGCGGCGATCGGGCGGAACTCGACCACGGCGCCGGTGCGCGGGAGCGTGACCTCCTGCTGCAGGTACTTCTCCAGCTCGAAGTCCTTGGTGCCGGCGGGGTAGCTGAACAGGATGCGCATGCGGCCGGTGCCGCTGGGCGCGAACCCGCCGGGCACCAGACCGGCGAGCTTCTCCCGGAACTGCGCCAGCTCGTCGTCGCCGACCGCCACGCCGGGCTTGCCCGCCGCCGCGGCCAGGAGGTCCTGCAGCGCGGGCAGCAGGGCGCGGTGCTGGCCGTCGCGGTAGGAGAACAGGCGCTTCACCGCCTGCTTCACGCGGTCCTTGACGTGCGCCACCGCCAGGGTCGGCCCCCGGCCGTCGAGCACCATGTCGTAGGCGTGCTTCCAGCCCTCCTCCCCGAGGATCTCGGTGACGAGGTCGCCGGGGGTCGCCGTCGGGTGCAGCTTTCCGCCCTGGTGCACGTAGAAGTCGACGAACCGGCGCACGACGGCCTGGTAGAAGGGCTCCAGGTCACCCTGGCGCGGCAGCAGGTACGTGACGCCCACGCGCTGCTGGTAGAGCTCGCGGGCACGGGCGGTGAAGCGGCGCTCGCTCTGCCGTGCGTGGTCCTCGAAGGCGTTGACCAGCGACAGGACCTGCTGCTGCACGGCCTTGAGCTTGAGGTCCCAGCGCACGGCCTGGTCGTTCCACGCGGCGTGCCAGACCCGGCGGGCCCGCCACGCGTACCACTCGTCCTGCCGGGCGAGTGCGGCGCGCACCGGCGGGTCGGAGAACTGCAGCTTGCGCAGGAACCTGCCCTTGATGTCAGCGGAGGCGGGCGGGTTCAGCGTCATCCCCGGCGGTGCCAGCGGTTCGCCGCGGCGCAGCTCCAGGATTCGCGCGAAGCCGAGTGCGCTGGCCTCGTCCGAGAGGCCGTCGTGGCCGTTCAGCACCCGGCGCAACCGGAACAGGTCGATCTCGCCCAGCAACGACTTCACCGCGCGGCCTGCGTCGAAGGTCTGCACCAGGTCCGGGATCTGCCGGGACAGCTGCTGGTCGAGCGTGCGCAGGCCGGACTCCATCGTCCTCGCGCGGGTGGCCAGCGCGCGGGTGATCGCCTCGGCGCCGGACACCGCGGAGACCTCGTTGATCGGCACGGGTGCCCGCAGCCGCAACGGGTCCAGGTTGGACTCGGTGAAGAACCGCTCGATGAAGGACGAGTTGTTCTCCGCCTGGCCGGAGCCCGGCTCGTCGAGCTCGTTCACGGCCGCGGCGAGCAGCCGGGCGCTGATGATGTCCGCGATGTCGTCGACCGGCACGGTCATCGACGCCACCGAGCTCGTCGACACACCCCGGTTGCCGATGCCGGTCGGTGCGGGCACCTCCCGCTCGACGGCGCTGTTGATGAAGCTGTCCGCGAACGACATGTACGTCTGCGCGATGGCCTGGCGGCCGCCGTCGCCGTCGGTGCCGAGGTCGGTGCCGATCAGGGACAGCACCAGCGACACGATGGAGCGGTGCAGGTCGTCGCGCTGCACCCCGGCGCCCTTGCCGAACAGGAACGCGGTCTGCACGGTCGAGGCCCGCAGCCGGATCTCCTCGCGGTCCGGGTACCGCACCGACAGCGTGCCGCTGATGCCGGAGCTGTCCAGTTCGGTGCCGGCGACCTGGGCGTTCTGGTCGTCGACGAGCCGGAAGAGGTCGAGCAGCGAGCGGCCCGCGTTCAACCGCGCGGCCCGTCCGCCGCCGAGGCCCTCGTCGAACGCGGACGGCATGAGCACCAGCGGGAAGATGCGGGCGCGGTAGTCCTGGTGCGCGAAGACGTCGCCGATGAGGTGCAGGAAGTCGAAGAAGATGCCGCTGCCGGTGCCGCCCGCGACCGAGAACGCCACGAAGACGTCGCACGACAACGACCTCTTGCCACCACCGAGCAGGGCGAGCTCGCCGAGCGAGTTGTTGATCGCACCGACCGCTTTGCGCAACGGTGCCTGCGCGGCCGACGTGCCACCGCGGAACGTCTCGAACAACGCCGCCCTGCCCACCGTCGGCAGCTGCCCGGCGCCCCGCGCCAGCGGGCCGATCCGCGGCTCGCCCAGCGGGGGCGGCAGCCAGGTGTCGACGAGCTTCGGGGTGGCCAGGCGCAGGCTGCGCGCGACCTCGGGGTAGGTGTCGTGGTGCGGCACGAGCTCCCGGACGAGGTGCATCGTGCGTTCCGCCGCCGGCAGGTACTCGGGATCGGGCACCACCCGGCGTTCCAGCGCCCCGAACTCGTCCTCCGACAGGTCGGCGTAGACGAACTGCAGGCACGACGGCAGCTGGTAGGGCAGGAAGTTCTTGCCCTGCATGCGGTGCTGCAGCTCCGTGCCGTCCGGGCCGCAGAGCTCCTCGCGGAGCCTGCGCTCGAGCTCGGCCCCGACGCGACAGCCGGTGCCACCCAGTCCGACGTACATCATGGGCTGGTAGATCTGCATCGTGGTCCTTCCGCTGCCCGCTGCTAGAGCAGGTGGTGGTTGCCGCCGGCGGACCGGTCGTCGGCGGGCTGGGTGGTCGCGTACGGGTCCTGCTGGTCACCGGGGAAGTCGGCGGACGCGTGCTCGTCGAGCACCTGGAGGGAGAGCGCGGGGCTCACGTCGACGCGGTCGCCGACGGTGAACCGCCTGGTCTCCCCGTACGGCGTGTGCAGCGTCAGCCGCCCTCCGCTGCGGTGCAGCACGTAGCTGTCGTCACCGCCCGCGGAGTGGGCGAGCTGCGGCACCCCCGCGCCGGCCTCCCCGAGGTGGAAGCGGAACCGCGCCGACGGCTGCTCCGGTGCCGCGAGGTCACCGCGCGACCGGTGTCCCTCGAAGAGGTGGACGACGAGTCCGCGGACGTCCCTGCGACGGCGCCACATGATGAACAGCACCAGCGCCGTCGTCGCGACCGCGGCGACCCCGACGGCGATCGCGATCTCCGTCAACGGCGGCGGCGTCGCGACGGTCGCGGTCAGCTGCCACTCGTAGATCACGGACGCGGGCTGCTCGTCGTCGACCACCCGCAGCGTCACCGCGTTGGCGCCCTCGACGGTGTCGGCTGCGAAGGTCAGGTCGAACTCGAACGTGCTGGTGCCCGACGGCGGCAGCTCCACGACGGTCTGCTCGCCGGGGATGGTCGCGAGCGTGCCGGGAGCGGGGTCCGCCACCAGAATTCTGGCCTTGCGCGCACGACCGGAGTTGTTGGTGATGGTGACGGACCCCTTCATCGACCCGCCGGGCGCGACCTTCCGGTCCGAGTTGCCGAACGTGCCGGTGGCGGTGAAGACCGGGGGACCGCTGACGATCGCCGCCTCGACGGTCCTGGTGTCGCTGCTGACGCCGATGCCGGCCACCGTGCCGCTGAACTTCACCGACCCCTTCGCCTGGTCGGGGATCGTGGTCCTGCCGGTGTAGATGCCGTCCTGGCCGCGGCTGTCCCCGTTCTGCGCGTCGTCGTTGAGCACGATCGGCGTCGTGAAGCCGTCGCCCGTCACGTCGGCGGTGAACGAGAGGTCCGCGAGTGCGGCCGGGTCGGTGATCGAGCGGTTCCTGGTCTGCAGGCTCAGCGCGACCGTGACCTCCTCGCCGGGCCGCGGCGACGGCGGGTTCACGGTCATGCTCGACCGCACCGCACCCTGGTACATGACGACGGTGCTGACGTCGAGCGCGGGCACCCCCGGAGCGGAGGTGATCTTCACGGTCCACGGTCCCGGCAGCGGGTTCACGATCCGCAGCGCCTCCACGACGCCGTTCTCGCCGCTCACCTGGAACGTGGACCCGTCCTGCTCACCCGACTTCGGCACGGTCCGGTTCTGCGGGTCCACGTAGGACACCGAGACGCGGGAGTCGTGCTTGGTCACCAGGATCGACCCGTCGGTCGCGATCACCGGGATGGTGACCTTGGCCTCCGCGGTGCCGCCGCTGCTGAGCGGGGTGCGCTGGATCTCGCTCGCACCGACGCACCGCGCTGCCTGGAAGGCCTTGAGCAACGCCTGGGCGACGTCCGCGCTGCTGGTGACGACGGTGGCCGACGGCGTCGGCGACCTGGCCCCGCACCTGCCCTGGAAGGACTCCGCCGCGAACCGGTCGAGCTGCGCGCGGTCGACCTTGCCGAAGCCGAGCGGCCAGATCTGGACCTTCCTGGCGGCCGCCTCCTTGAGCGACTCGCCGATCTGCCGGGAGGCCTCCAGGTTGCGCTGGTTGCCGACGTTGTCCGTGCCGTACCGGGGGCTGTCGCTCACGTTCAGCTCGCCGTCGGTGAGGATGAAGATCAGCTTCGGGCCCTCCTCGTCACCCCGCAGGTAGTTGAGGGCCTGCTGCAGCGCCGCCGCGTGGTCGGTGCCGTCGCCCTGGCCCGCGGCCCGGCTGCGCAGGTTCCGCACGCAGTCGCTGAGCCGCTGGCGGTCCTGGGCGGTGGCGACGGTGCTCGGCGGGCACACCACGTCGACGGGGGACTGGGCACCGTTGTCGCTGCCGAAGCCGACGACGGCGATGGAGCTGGACGGTGCGACCTCGCCGAGCGCGATGAGCGCGGCGGCTTCGCGTTCCCTTTCCACGTCCTGCGCGCTGATGCTGCTCGACTCGTCGACCAGCACCACGATGTGCGCGGGGGTGATCACGGGTTCCGGTTGTTGTTGCTGGTGCCTTGCCGCGCCCGCCGTCAACGGCAACAGCAACGCCGCGGCCGTTGTGCAGGCGAGCACTGAGAGACGCATGAGTCAATTCACCCACTGACGCTGGTGGAATGGTGGACGGACAGGTCGCGGTATTTCGATCGGACCGGCCCACTGCCTCGTTACCGCACTTTCACCGGTGGTGGTCGGCGAAATAACAGCAGGTCAGCCTATTCCAGTGCACGTGGGTTGAATGTGGCTGCGCCGAGCGGGTGAAAAATTGAAGGCAGTGAAACGCGGTCACGCATGGTCGCGATTATGCCTGGTCGTCCAGCCGGGAGTCATGGACAAAAAATGGTCAACATCCGACCGGTCGTGATGTCAAGAACGCACGCGAAACGCACCGATAGGACACGTTTATGCGCAGCGCCGGTCAGAACTGGGCGACGGCTTCCGGGGCGTAGCCGTAGAAACCGGGCAGACCACCCGTGTGGAGGAACACGACGGGCTTCGCGAGCGCCGGGACGAGGCGCTCGAACGCCACCGCGGCCTTGCCCGTGTACACCGGGTCCAGGACCACCCCTTCGGTGGACGCGAACAGCTTCAGCGCGGCCCACACCTCGTCGGTCGGCACGCCGTAGCCGGGGCCGATCGTGTCGTCGGTGACGGTGACGTGGCCGAGTCGTGGGGCGGGGTGGCCGAGCAGGGCGGCGGCGCCGGTGGCGAGCTGGTGGAGCTCGGAGGTGGCGTCGGCCGCGCTGTGGGACACGCTGGCGGCGTGGACGGTGCCGGGCCAGCCGAGCAGTTCGGTGCCCAGCGCGATGCCCGCGGCGGTGGCGCCGGAGCCCTGGGGGACGACGACGCAGGCGTCGTCGATGCCGCGGGCGGTCAGCTGGGTGACGAGCTCGGTGGCGGCGGCGACGTAGCCGAGGGTGCCGAGGGCGTTCGAGCCGCCGACGGGGAGGGTGACGGCGCCGGGGTGGTTGACGCGGTCGTAGGTCTCGGCGGTCTCCTCGGCCGTGGCGCAGATGTGGACGTTCGCGCCGAACATGTGGTCGAGGACGACGTTGCCGGACCGCTCGTAGGCGGGGCCGGTCATCGGGACCTTGGCGGTGAGCACGAGCTCGCACCGCAGGCCGAGCTTGGCGCAGGCCGCGGCGGTCTGGCGGCCGTGGTTGGTCTGCAGCGCGCCGAACGTGATGACGGTGTCCGCGCCCTGCTCCAGGGCCGCGCCGAGGAGGAACTCGAGCTTGCGGAGCTTGTTGCCGCCGGCGCCCAGGCCGTTGACGTCGTCGCGCTTGAGCAGGACCTGCGGGCCGCCCAGTGCGGCGGTCAGGCGCGGGGCGTCCTCCAGCGGGGTCGGCCAGCTGCCCAGTGCCACGCGGGGGAATGCGCTCAGGTCCACGGGGCGAGCCTAGTCGCCTCATCGGGCTCCAGAGCCGGGCCGACGCCGTGCAGCACCCGCGCCAGCACCTCGATGCCGCGCACGACCCGCGGGCCGGGGCGGTTGAAGTACGAGGGACCGTCCAGCACCCACGTCTCGGGGAACACCTGGTCGGGCAGCTCGGTCAGCGTTCGCCCGATCGGGAAGCCGCACGGGACGAGCAGCACGACGTCCGGCCGCGCCGCGTGCACGGCCTCCCACGTGGTCGGCCCGGTGTGCTCACCGGGGGCGGCGAGCAGCGGGACACCGCCTGCCTTGGTGATCTGCTCCGGCACCCAGTGCCCGGCGGGCCACACCGGGTCCAGCCACTCGATCGCGGCCACGCGCGGGCGGGACAGGCCCGCGGTCAGCCGTTCGACGTGGTCGATCCGGACGCGCAGGCGGTCGATCCGCTCGGCGCTGTCCACTCCGAGCACGTCGCCGACGGTCTTCAGGCAACCGAGGACCTCGTCCAGGGTGGAGGGTTCGAGGCTCAGCACCACCGGGCCGGCGTCCATCAGCCGCACGGCCGCGGACACGCTCTCGTAGGAGACCGCGCACACGTCGCACAGGTCCTGAGTGAGGACGACGTCGGGCTTGAGGTCGTGCAGCAGCTCCACGTCCAGGCCGAAGACCGACGAACCGCGGTGCACGGTCGCGGAGATCTCCCGGCTGCTCACCGCGTCCTGGTCGACCGCGGTGCCCGTGACCACCGGGACGTCCGCGACCGACGGCGGCCAGTCGCACTCGTGGGTGCGCCCGACGAGGTGTCCGGCGAGGCCCAGCTCGGCGACGATGTCGGTCGCGGCGGGCAGCAGCGAGACGATCCGCACCTCAGACCTCCCTGCCGAACTCGGCGTACCGCGTGGAACCGCTTTCCAGCGCGGCGAGGGCGAGGGTCAGCCGCCGGTGCAAAGAGGGGTAGATCCGCGGCCTGGCCTCGTCGAGTCCCAGGTACACCACGGACTCCAGCTCGGGGTCGTGCGCGACGGCACCGTCGAGCACCCCGCCGTCGAAGACGAACTGGTGGCAGTCGCGCCACACGCCGTTGCGCGGTGTCCAGTCCACGACGAGCAGCCGCCCGAGCGGGAGGTCGACGCCGAGCTCCTCGCGGACCTCCCTGCGCGCGGCGGCCTTCGGCGACTCGTCGTCCTCGGTCATGCCACCCGGGATGTCCAGCACGGACTTGTAGGTGGGCACCACGAACAGCACGCGTCCGGTGGAGTCGCGGACCAGCGCACCGCCGGCACCGGTCTTGGTGGGACGGCGGGAGGCGACACCGGGGTCGTGCTCGGGCTCGGGCGGACCCTCGTCGAGGACGTCCGCGGCGAACGCGGCGGGGTCGCCGCAGTGCTGTGCGGTCATACGCCGATGATCACACCAGCGGGTGATTCACGCGCGCACCGGCCCAGCCGTCCGTGCCTGGTGAGCGGTACCGCGGGTGATGACTGTGCGCAACCAAACGACCCAGGGAGTACGCTGGGCGCTGTAACTCCGTGCGATCAATCGCCGATGTTCGAGTCGACATCGGTGGAGGTGACGCCAATGGGGGCAACCGGTGCCGCCAAGCGCAGACACGAGGGACATTCGGCCCCGTGGTCCGTGGTCGGGCTGACCGTCGTGTTCGTGGTGGTGGCCCAGGTCCAGTTCGCCATCGCCCTCGCGGAGAAGGTCCTGTGGCCGGTCGCGACCGGCGTGCTGCTGCTGGCCGCGGCGGTCGCGTTCGTGAAGACGGCGCGCAGGCTGCGGTGGGAGGACAGCGACCCGTACGAGGTCCCGAGGGAGCCGGCCAGGCCGCTTCCGCAGGCCGGGTACGAGCCCCACGTCGACGCCGACGGCAGTCTCGCCCGCGCGGTCGGCGACGTGGTCCACGCCTCCCGGCGCTGGCGGGCCTGAGCACCCCGCACCCGGACCGGGCCGGACGACGAGGCGGCCCGGTCGTCGTGGCGTGCCCGCTCAGCCGAACAGGCCCAGCTCGTTCGCGACCGTGCCCGCCCGGTACACCAGGTCCGGCCGCACCTGCCCGACCGCCGCGAAGTCCACCGAGCCGAACAGCTCGCGCAGCCGCGGCGCGCAGTCCTCCCGCCCGCCCTCGTGCAGCCGCAGCAGCGCGTCCAGCATCGGCACCTCGTAGCTGCCCGGCGTCACCGCGGACCGCACCTCGTCGAACACCCCCAGCAGCTCGTCGTCGGGCCCGCCGCGGCCGACCCGGTCCCACAGCTGCGCCACGAACCCGCTGCTCGCGCTCAACCCGGTCTTGGCGAGCCTGCCCAGCGTCTCCGCGCTCACGGTGAGGTCGCGGCGCAGGCAGTCGAGCACCAGGTCGGGGAAGCGGTCGGCCCAGCACAGGTAGTGCCACGCCCGCTCGCCCGGCGCCACCGGTGAGGCGGCCAGCTGCACCAGCGCCCGCGCGTAGTCGACGTCGAACCGCACGTCCGGCAGCGCCTCGAAGGCGTGCTTGAACTCGTTGGCCGCCGGGTCGCCGGTGAACCGGGCGTCGAGCGCCGCCTCGCGCAGCGACACCCGCCGCGCCAGGCCGTCCAGCTCGACCGAGGTCGGCAGCGCCGTGCCGATCGCCAGCGTCACGTGCAGCGGGTCGTCCCACCGCACGTAGACCGACTCGATCAGGGTGCGCCACTCCGCGTCGGTCAGCTCCGCCTTCCACAGCCCCGCGAGCTTCGACCAGTTCCGCACGCCGAGCTCGCGCGACCCGCACACCCGCGCGAGCACGACGTGCAGCAGCACCAGGTTCAGGCTGTAGATGGCGTACCGCGCCGGTTCCTGCCGCGGCACCGGCAGGTAGGACTCCAGCGACCGCGGCCTGCGCATCCGCGAGAGCGAGAACAGCCGCTGCACCAGTGCTTTCAGCTCCTCGCGGTAGCGGGCGGCACCGGCCATCTCCACCAGGAACTCGATCACCGGGTTGCTGGAGGTCAGCGGCGCGAACGACAGCAGCGCCCACAGCATGCTGTCGTCGGGCTGGGCACCGGTGATCCGCCGCCCGGCCGACTCGCGCTCGCGCAGGTCGTTCAGCACCGTCCAGGTGAACCGCGCGACCAGGAACTCGCCGAACGTCGCGTGCAGGAACTCGTAGGTGTGCAGGCGGTGCTCGTCGCGGATCGCCATCGCGCACTGCACGAAGAAGAACCGCCCGACCACCCGGTCGCCCTCGCTCAGCGGCCGGCGGATGCCGTGCCTGGGCTGCGGCACACCGGGGTGCAGTAACGCCGTCATGTCCTCGTCGATCGCGTTGCCCGCCACCCACTTGGTGCCGCGCTGGAACATCGCGAACGCCACCACGGACAGCTTCTCCAGCTCCACCTCCACCGGGTCCTCGTCGGGGGCGGCGGTGTCGTGGCCCTTGTCCACCTCGCGGCGGGCGAAGCGGCGCAGCAGCTCCTCGTACAGGTCGACCTTGCCGAGGCTGTCCCGGTGCCGCTGCAGAGCGTTGCCGACGGCGTCGTACAACGCGAGCATCAGCAGCAGGAGCGGCTGCTCGGCGAGGTCGTGGTGGTCGAGCACGGCCTTGGCGGGCAACGGGACCAGCCCGTTCGCGGCGAAGTAGCCGGCGTTGGAGCCGTTCCACACCTCCAGCCACGCCTCGACGTTGGCGTCGCTGAACGGGACCAGCCGCAGCACGTCGGTGTCGAGCGGGATCCGCATGCCGCCCGCGACGCTGATCCGGCTGGTCACGACGAACGCGACCGGCCGTCCCGCGTCGGCGCAGTCCCGCTGGAAGGTCTGCACCCGGTCCAGGAAGTCGGTCTGCGTCACGCCGGTCGCCTGCAGCAGCTCGTCGAACCCGTCGAGCAGCACCACGGGCAGCGCGTCACCGGCCGCGCGCGCCATGGCCGTGAAGCTCACGTCCTCGTGCAGCGCGAGGCCCAGGCCCTGGTCGATCTGCCGGCGCAGGTCCGCCTCCGCCGCCGTGGCCCGCAGCTCCACCCGCACGGTCAGGAAGTCCGCGGCGGGCAGCCGCGCGGCGAGCACCTTCGTCAGCAGCGACTTGCCAGAACCGGGGTCGCCCAGCACCACCAGCGGGTGGGTCACGGCCTTCGGCGAGGTCAGGTGGCCGACCAGGTACCGGTAGAGGTCGGAGCGCGGCGGCTGGTCGCGCCACCAGCCGGACTCGGCCGGGTGGGCGTCCTCGGTCATGGCGACGACCTGGTAGTCGGGGTCGATGTAGGCGGTGCGGGTCAGCGGGATCTCCAGACCGGTCGGCACCTGGCCGGGGTCGATGATCGGCCGGTCCAGCACCGCCCGGTAGCGGGCGGCCAGCGCCGTGCGGCGGTCGTCGGGCGCGGCACCGACCCTGGTGCGGACCAGCGCCTCCTCCAGCCGGGCGAGGCCGGCGGAGACGTGCGCGTCGTGGTCGGCGTGCAACCAGAACGCCAGCTCCGGGTACTCGGCGCCGAGCTTGCGGACCAGCTCCTGGTACCGCTGCAGTGCGGTCAGGTGCAGGTCGGACAGCAGCCGGGTGACCCGGACGCGCTGCTCACCCGTCAGCCGCGCCCAGACCGCCGTGCCCTCCAGCAGCTTCAGCAGGTCGCGGCACGCGCGCCGGTACTGGTCCTCGATCGTCCGCAGGTTTTGGGCGAACGGCCGGCTCGCGCTCGGGAGCACGCCGTCGCCGTCGAAGACGCTGCTGAGCCCGACGAGCGTGTGCTGCTCGTCCTTGTGCAGGCCCAGCTCCGCGAACCGGAACGGCAGCTCGACCTGCTCGAACGCCTCGAACAACGCCACCACGACGATCACGGTGTGGGCGGCGTGCAGCCGTTCCGTCTGGCTGTGCCGGCTCAGGCCCGAGCGCCGCGCACCCGCCTTGACCAGCAGTTCCCTGCTCAACCGGACGAAGTCGGTCTTCGCGTCGAACCAGCCCAGCAGCTCGGTCACCCCGCCCGCGACCCCGCCCAGCAGGGCCAGGCCCACCAGCCGGTCGAGCGCGTCGACGAGCGCGCTCTCCTTCGTGCCGAGGAGCCGGACGGCGTCGGCGTAACTGTAGGTCTTGGCCACCCGTCAAACTCTTGCCGGGTGATCATGAAGTGGGGACGGCGGCTGCGCCGACAGGTCGTTCGGCTCCGATCAACGGTCGCCGCTGATCGGCCGAACGGACCAGTCGGGCTGAACCGGGGTCAAGGTTTTGCGCAAGGTTTTGGGCACGGCCCGCCGAGCAGGCTGTGCGGCGCAAGCAACCTTCGACCCTGAGGGGGGACGAACGTGAAGATCACTTCAGTCGCCGCGGTCGCGCTGTTCGCGGCCACGACGTCGTTCGCGCTGGTGGGGACGGCGAACGCCGCCGACGAGAAGCCGCTGCCGGTCACCACGGGCGCGGCGGACACCGACCAGTCCGGCGTCGGCATCATGGCCTGCTCCGGGCACGCGCACAGCAACAAGGACGCGCGCTCCGGCCAGCTGTTCGACGGCAGCAACGTCAACATCCGCCGCGGCCCGCACACCTCGTGCACGTCCGACGGCCAGGGCCAGCTCTCCCACAACGTCGACTACCACTGCTACGCCGTCGGCGACGCGGTGACCAGGAACGGCATCACCTACACCACGTGGACGTACCTGCGGGACACCACGACCGGGGTGCAGGGCTGGGTCAGCGACTCGCTGCTCGACCTGAACCCCAACGGGTCGCGCGGCAGCCTGGAGGCGTGCTGACCCCGGTCAGCCGCGGGTGAGCCGGGCCAGCAACGCCGCGGTGGCGGCGTGACCGAGGCGGTGGCCGGTGCCGAGGTGGATCCCCAGGGCCTCCTCGCCGCTGGCCACCGCCGCGTCGACGGCGCCGCACGCTGACCAGGCCTGGGCCAGTGCCGTGAGCGCGCGACCGTGCAGGACCCGGAAACCGGCCTCGGCCGCCAGCGCGACCGCCTGCGCGGCGAGACCGGGGTCGGGGCAGCCGAGCGCCACCACCGCGGCGCTCAGCTCGACCAGGGACTCCACCTCGCCGCGCCGGCGACCGTCGGCGCGCGCGAGGTCGAGTGCGTGGCGGTGGCGTTCAGCGGCCTGGGCGAACCGGTTCCACCGGCGGTCGACGAGCCCCAGCGCGTTGTGGGCGTCGGCCTCCGCGGCCAGGCAGCCGGTCTCGCGGGCCAGGTCGAGCGCCTGCTCCGCGTGCACCTCCGCCCGGTCGTGCGCGCCCAGAGCGCAGTCGGCGAGCGCGAGCTGCGCGAGTGCCGCCGCCTCCAAGCCGCGTGCGCCGAGGTCCAGGCGCAGCACGGTGGTGCAGAGCCGGAGTGAACGGGGGAGGTCGCCCAGCTCGAAGGCGATCCGGGCGAGCAGGCAGAGCCCGGTGGCCTCGCCGAGCCGCGAGCCGTGCGCGCGGTGCAGGTCCACCGCGCGCTGGCAGTGGCGTTCGGCGAGACGCAGGTGACCCATTTCGTAGTAGACCTCGCCGAGGTCGCAGAGCACCCCGGCCTCGGGCACCTCCGCGCCGAGCGAGCGGACCACGGCCAGTGCGCTCGCGTGGCAGATGGCGGCGGCGCGCAACCGGCCGCGGTGGCGGTGCAGGGTGCCGAGGTGACCGAGCGCGGTGGCCCGCACCTCGTCCCAGCCGGTCCGTTCACCGAGCCGGCGGGCCTGCTCGAAGTGCTCCTCGGCGAGCGCGCGCTCGCCCAGTCCGAGCCGGGCCGTCGCGACCGCGAGGTGCAGCACGGCCTGCGCGCGCAGGCCACCGTCCACAACGGACGCCCGCAGCCCCGCGGTCGCCGTGTCGAGCAGGTCGTCGTGGTGCTCCCGCACGGAGAAGTAGCCGTGCAGCGCGTCCGCGAGCTCCCACACCAGCGGCCCGCTCCCGGTGCGGACCAGCGCGAGGAGGTTGTGCCGCTCGGTGTCCAGCCACGCCAGCGCCTCGGCGCGGCCGGTGAACGGCGAGCGCACCGGCGGCCACGGCAGGTGCGGCACCGCCGGGTGCACCAGCTCGGCGGCGGCACGGGCGGTGCCCAGGTACCAGCCGGCCAGCCGCCGCACCGCCGCCGGGTCCGCGCCGAGCTGCCGGGCGTAGAGCCGCAGCAGGTCGTGCATCGCGAACCGGTCCGGCGCGGTCTGCTCGACCAGGTGCGCGGTCCTGAGCACGTCCAGCAACCGGTGCGCGGCGGGCAGGTCCACCCCGGCCAGCGCGGCGGCCGCTGCGGCACCGTGGTCGGGGCCGGGGTGCCACCCGAGCAGCCGGAACAGCCGCGCCGCAGGCTCCGGCAACGCCCGGTAGGACCACGAGAACACGCTGCGCACCGCCGAGGCCGGGTCGCCGGGCACGTCCAGCGCACCGGGGTCCGCCAGCTCCGCCACCAGGTCCGCCAGCCCGGCCGCCCGTTCCGCCGCCACCCGCAACGCCAGCGGCAGCCCCGCACACCGCCGCACCAGCTCGGTCGCCGCCGGCAGCTCCGCGGCCACCCGCTCCGCCCCGAGCACCCGCCGCAACAGCTCCAGCGACTCGGCCGCACCGAGCCGCCCCACCGTGATCCGGCGCGCGCCGTCGCGGGCCACCAGTCCCGCGAGGTCGTCCCTGCTGGTCACGAGCACCGCGCAGCCGGGCCGCCCCGGCAGCAGCGGCCGCACCTGCTCGGCCGACCGCGCGTTGTCCAGCAGCACCACCATCCGCCGCCCGGCCAGCGCCGACCGGTACAGCGCGGCCCGCTCGTCCACGCCGGGCGGGATCCGCTCCACCCCGAGCGCCCGCAGAAACCCCTCCAGCGCGGTGGACGGGGCCATCGGCTCCGCGGTGCCGTAGCCGTGCAGGTCCACGTACAGCTGCCCGTCGGGGAAGTCGCCGCCGTGCCGGTGCGCCCAGTGCACGACGAGCGCGGACTTCCCCACACCGCCGGTGCCCACGACCACCGACAGCCCGGGACCGAGCTCCCGCAACGCCTCCGCACGCCCGACGAAGTGCGGGACACCGCAGGGCACCTGCGCCGGTGGCCGCGCCTCGGCGGGTGTCGTTCGGGGCGGTGCCACAGCTTCGGCGGGTGCCGCCGTGTCGGCTGACGCTGCGGTCGTGGCCGGTGCCGTCGCTTGGTCCGGTGCCACAGCCTCGGCTGGTGCCGCCTCTCCGGCTGGTGCCGCCTCTCCGGCCGGTGCCACCGCTTGGGCCCGTGCCGCCACTTCCACCGGTGCCGCCACCTCGGGCGCCTGCCGCAGCAACGCCGTGTGCAGCCGCCGCACCTCGGGCCCCGGGTCGACACCGAGCGCCTCGGCCAGCCGGTCGCGCAGCCCCTGGTAGGCCGCGAGCGCCTCCGCCTGCCGCCCCGACCGGTACAGCGCCAGCATGAACTGCCCGGTCAGCCGCTCGTCCAACGGGTGCTCGCGCACCGCCGCGGCCAGCCCGGTCACCAGCTCGCCGTGCAGTCCCAGCTCCAGCCGCAGGTCGACCCGGTCCAGCTCGGCGCAGAACCGGTGCGCTGCCAGGCCTTCCCGCACGTCGTCGAGCCACGGCGTGCTCAGCCCCGCGAACGCCGCACCCCGCCACAACCCCAGCGCCCGGTCGAACGCCGCCAGCCGGGCGGCCGGGTCCGGCTCGGCCCGCCCCCGCGCCAGCAACCGGTGGAACCGGTGCAGGTCGACGTTCTCCGGGTCCACGGCGAGCACGTACCCGCCGCAGCGCCGGGTGATCTCCACCTCCAGCCCGCGGCACGCCCGCCGCAGCCGGGACAGGTACGCGTACAACGTGTCGCGCCCCTGCCGCGGCACGGCGTCACCCCACGCCCGGTCCAGCAGCTGGTCCGCCGACACCACCTGGTTCGCGTCCACGAGCAACGCGGCCAGCACACACCGCCTTCGGCCGTGCCCGAGCTCGACGACCTGGTCCCCTCTCCCGGCCGTCACGGTCCCGAGCAGCCGGAACTCGACTCCCCCCATCCGATGTGCATAGCACGCCGATGGACCTGTCCGGGGCGGGTTCGGCAATTCGTTCGCCCGACGGGAGCAGCCGTGGCGCACAACGCCCCCGCACGACGGTTCCTGCCTAGGCGTGCGAACGGACGTCCCGTCCCGATTCCACGCGCTGGTGGAACTCGGCGATGTGCCGCCACATCGCGACCGGGTTGGAGTACACGGGCAGGTGGCCGCTGTGCGGGATCTCGGCGAGCTGCACGCCGTTCGCGTCGAGCTTCGGCAGGTACGGCAGTGCCGCGTGCTCCTCGCCGTACAGGAACATCTTCGGGCACGGCAGCGACAGGAACCGCGTCAGCAGCTCACCCCGGTCGGACAGCTCCACCATGGACGAGAGGAGGCCGTGCGCGGCGGCGCGGCGGACCTTGTGCGGCAGGCTCGCGGCGTACAGGGCGCCGGCGTAGTGCGGCGTGCGGCGGACGTCGTCGGCGAACGCGGCGAGGAAGTCGCCGCGGTGCCCGGTGGTCGCAGGCCGGCTGAGGAAGCAGTCCTGCGGCGTCAGGTTGCCGTGCATGTTGACGAAGCTCAGCACCCGGCCGGGCTGGCGGTGGGCGAACAGCAGACCGGCCACGCCGCCCATCGAGTGACCGACGAGGTGGAACCGGCCCAGACCCAGCCGGTCCGCGACCGCACGGGTGGTGTCGGCGAGGAACGGCAGGTCGACGGCGGCGAGGTCGGCGCATTCCGAGGCGCCGCAACCGGGTGCGTCGAAGGCGAGGACCGGCCGGTCGTGGAACGCCGGGCGCAGCACCACGTCCGCGTAGTCCTCTTTGGTGCCGCCGAACCCGTGCAGGAACACCACCGGGGCGAGCCGGCCGGTGCGGTGGGTGGTGGCGATCTTCAGGTTCACCCCGTTCACCCGGAGTCCCAGCAGTTCGTGGACGGTGGCGTGCTGTGGTGCCATGAGAGGCCTTTCCCCGACGCGGGCGCGGTCTGCGAACCGGGCGACAGCATGGCATTCCATGTGATCGCTCACAAGTAGTTGAACGATTGATCATCTTGGCGTGACACTGCTCGGCGGGGCTCGCGCGTCCCTGCGGCGAAAGGTGAATGTGAACGCGAACACCGACCGCTCGCGATCGGCGCTCCGTGATCGGTTCGTTGCTGGACGGCGTTGCCCCGCCTCGCGAAGATGAGGCGCGCACCCGCTCCGCACCCCGTTCCCCGACCAGCACCGGACCGCCACCTCCCGATGAGAAGACCCCTGCCGGCCGTCCTGCTCGCGGTGCTGCTGCTGACTGCCTGCAGCGCCGAGCCGACCCCGCCGCCGAACCCCAGCCGCCCCACGCCGACGTCGCCGGTCACCGACGTGCCGCTGCCGGAGGACGTCCCGCAGCTCGTGCGCGCGGTGCCGGACCCGGTCACGGTCGAGCTGGCCGACGGCACCCGGCTCCGCATCGCCCTGCTGGCACCGCCCGCCGGGTGCTGGGCGCCGCGGGCGCTGGCGTTCGCGCGCACCACGCTGCTGGCCCGCCCGGTGCTGGTCAAGAGCATCACGCCGGGCGAGGCCAGCCTGACCCTGGAGGACGGCACCGACTACGCGCTGCTCGCCGTGCGCGAGGGCGTGCTGCGCGCCCAGGACGCGGACGGCGGCCGGTACACCGACGCGGAAATGGCGGCGGCACAGGCGGATCGCGGCCTGTGGGGTCCGCCGTGCGACGGGATGGACGCACCCTGGTCGACCAAGGCGGTGGCACCCACACCGGTGACGACCACGCAGCCTCCCGTCCGCACCACGACACGACCGCGCCCGCCGTGCTCGGTCGGCTACGTGGTCACAGCGGAGTGGCAGGGCGGGTTCACCGCCGACGTGACGCTGCGCAACACCGGCACGTCCCCGGTCAACGGCTGGACGGTGGGCTGGACGTTCGGCAACGGCCAGGCCGTGACCCGGATGTGGCGGGCGAAGCTGTTGCGCGGCACCGGTTCCGTTCGCGCGATGAACGAGGACTACACCGCCGCGATCGCACCCGGCGGCACGGTGTCGTTCGGTTTCAACGGCAGCGTCCACGGCGCCAACCCGGAACCGGCCGCGTTCACGCTCAACGGCAGCACCTGCGCGGTCGAGTAGGGCTCGCTCCACAAAGGACCGGTCGGTCCCGGGCCGCCCGAGTGGCTAGTGCCAGAAGATCCCGCCGTTCTCGACCCTCGCGCCGGGCAGCGCGGCCGCGGTGTGCTCCAGCAGCGCCGCAGTCGACGGGTACGTGTTGACGCCCTCGAACGCCGGGATCGACTGCGGGTCCAGCTGCCCGACCGCACCGCACCGGTCACCCGGCCGCAGCTCCACGACGAGGGCGCAGCCCGTGTCGTCGAGCGCGATCGGCAGCCACGCCGGGTTCCACCCCCAGAACAGGTCCTCCTCGCCCTCCTCGACCTCGGACCAGTCCTCGTCGTCCTCATCGGAGAAGTCGTCGATCTCGTCGGCCTGGCGCCGGGCGAGCTCACCGGTCCGCCGCCGCCAGTCCTCGACCGCCCAGTCCAGCGGCAGCGGTATCCACCGCCGCGGCACCAGGAAGCTCGCCGGCCGCATGGACGTGCCGTCGTGCCGCAGCCACGACTCCACCAGGTCCGCGGGGAACCGGTGCCCGACCTCCTCCTCGGCGGCCGCGATGGCGGCGGCGGTCGCGGGCGGCCTCAGCACGTGCGCGACACCGTTGGCACGGCACCAGTCCTCGATGCGGTCCCAGGACCTCGACACGGTCATCCCGTGATCATGCCCGGCATCGTCGTACGCACGTACTCGGCGTCGCGCAGGTACAACCGGTCGTGACCGTCGGCGATGTGGCGCGCGAACGCCCGGTCACCCGCGTCCGCCCGCGCGTGCATGAGCTCGACGAGCGCGGTGAGCCGTTCGGCGACCGCGGCCACCAGCCCCGAGCGGTCCGCCAGCCCGTAGGCGTTGCAGAACCTCGCCGCCCTGGCCGCCTGCCGCGCAGCGGTGCCGAACCCGTCGTGGTTGTCCGGGTGGGTGAGCGGCGCCCACCGGTACACCGCGTACGCCACGTCCCACAGCCGCGGCGCCGGGTGCGCGGTGTCGAAGTCGATCAGCGCGACCGCCGTCGTGCCGTCCAGCACGCAGTTGTAGGGCGCGAAGTCGCCGTGGCAGACCACTTCCGCAGGCTCTCGCACAGGCATCATCCAGCCGGTGCGGTGGTCGTAGCTGGCCGTGGCGTCGTGGTAGGACCGCAGCAGCCGTGCGGCGCTGACGAGTGCCTCCTCCGACCGCGCGGCGGGGGAGAGCGGGTAGTTGCAGACCTCGCCCGGGAAGAACGTGAGGATCTCGCGGCCCTCCTCGTCGATGCCGTGGAAGTCCGGCGCGCCGGTGAAACCGCGCTCACGCAGGTGCCGCAGCAGCCCGTGCACGCGCGGCGACCACGGGCCGACCGGGCGGCGCACCGTCTGACCGACGCGATAGACGTCGTTGATCCCTCCGCCTGTCAACCGTTCCACCGAACCACCCCGTCCGTGACACCATCACGCCCATGCCTGCACAGTGGCTCGCGGTCCGCGCCCACCTGCTCGAACACCGGCACGCCCTCGCGGTCAAGGCCGCCGCGGAGTACCCGGACGTGCCGAAGGTGGCCGGGACCCCGCTGCTCACCGCCGCCCACTGGACGCCGGCGCAACCGGTGCCGCTGCACGATCTCACGCTGGAGCTCAAGCAGGCCAACGAGTTCCGGCTCACGGCCGGCGGGCTGCCGGAGGGCTTCCGCAGCTACTCCGAGGCGATGGCGGCACTGGCGGCGCCCGCGGTGTTCGAGAACCGGCCGACCTACCGGCTGCTCGGCTTCACCGGCCGGCACCTCACGTTCGGCATCGGGTCGTACTTCGACGGCATCGACGTGGGCGAGGCGTGCGCGCACGAGTACGCGGCGCGCGAGCTCGGGCACGCCGACGCGATGCCGTTGCGCGCCGCGGTCGGCGACCCGTGCGACCCGTCCCGGCGGCCGGTGAACGTCGCGATCAGCACGCTGACCATCCGGCACGACCGGGCCACCGGCGCGGCGACGTTCTTCCTGCACTGGCGGGACCCGCGCAAGGTCGGGCACGCGGGCGGGCTGTACCAGGTGCTGCCGGTCGGGGTGTTCCAGGCCGCCACCGACCCGGTGAACGACTTCTCGTTGTGGCGCTGCATGGTCCGCGAGTTCGCCGAGGAGCTGCTCGGCGCCCCCGAGGAGTACGCGGGTCCGGTCGACTACGACGGCTGGCCGTTCGCGCGGCGGCTGGCCGAGGCGCGCGTCTGGTACCTCGGAACGGGCGTGGACCCGTTGACGTTCGCGACGGACGTGCTCACGGTCGCGGTGTTCGACGCGACGCTGTTCGACGAGCTGTTCGGGGACCTGGTGGCGCACAACGACGAGGGCCGCGTGCTGGCCGGTCTCGGCTTCACCGCCGAGAACGTCGAGCGGTTCGTCCACGACGAACCGACGCAGGCGGCGGGTGCGGCGCTGCTGGCGCTCGCGTGGCAACACCGGGAGACGCTGCTCGTCAGCGCCTGAACGGGTTGGGCAGGTGCGCCCACTCCTTCGTCGCTGGGTCGAGCCGCATCAGCGTGAGCGGTTTCGCGGGAATCGGGTCGTGCAGCAACGCGTGCCGGTCCGGCGTGTCCGGTACGGCGTCCGCGACGACCCGCCAGAGCTCGTCCGCCGGTGCCTCCAGCGCACCGACGAGCCCGGTCAGCGCGGTGGCGAAGAACGTGGCGAACGTCTTGGCGCGCAGCGCCTCCCGGTCGGCGTGCAGCCGGTGCGGCAGCTCCGGCCTGGGGCTGACCCGGATGTCCGCGAGGTCGCGGTAGACCAGCCGCCGCGGTCGCCCGTCCACGAGCCCGACCAGCAGGTTCTGCTCGTGCGCCTCCAGCGCCACACCCCTGGCCAGCAACGTCATGAGCGGCGGCACCGCCAGCGCGGCGAACTCCGCGAGCCACTCGACCGGGTCGCCGAGCCCGCTGATCGGCGGCTGTCCGCCGTCGACCGGGCGAGCCGTGAGCGCGGCGAGCGGCAGCAACGTCTCACCCCCGTGCACCACCGGCCGGTCCCGCAGGATCACGCCGAGCTCGCGGTCGGGTTGCCCGTCCACCAGCACCGCCGCGGCGGCCCGGTTGCGCTGCAGCTCGATGCCCTCGACCGTGCGCTCCAGGAACTCCGACACCTCGGTCGCGGTGACGATCGAGCCCGCCGAGATGTCCCGCACGGCCGAGGTGAGCTGCGCGCTCAGCGTCGTCTTCACGTGCCAGTCGCCCGCCGACAACGTCCGCAGGGCCATCAACGGGTGCGCGTCGAGCGTTCCGATCGAGTGAACTTCCTTACGCCCGGCCTGCCACGGGTGCACCGGCAGCAGGACCGCCCGGCCGTCCCGCAGCTCGTCCGGCCAGTCCCCGAACACCACGTGGTCCTCGGCCGGGTGCAGCCGCAACGCCACGACGGGCCGGTGCTCCGGCCCGTACGCGAGGTGGTCCGCGGCGGTGAACCCGGTCCGGTTGCGGCAGCACGGGTGCAGCGGGTGCCCGTCCACGACGCTCTGCTCGTGCTCCTCCAGCGACCGCCGCAGGAACGGCGTGGCCAGCGGTTTCGCCGTCCGCGCCAACGCCAGCCCCGCCACGCTGTGCGCGACCTCCCCGGCGAGCCGCTCACTGCCCGGCCACTGCCGCACGACGTCGGCGGGGTGCCCGGTGAGCCGCTCGACCGGCGGCACCGGCTCGACCGCGACCGCCCGCAGGAGCCGGGCGAGCACCGCCTCCCGCGCACCCGGCAGCCCGGTGAGGAACCGCTCGGCCCGCTCACCGTCCAGAGCGGCGGCGAATTCCGCCTCGACCTGCGTCTGCGTGAGAATGACGTGATCCTGACACATCGCCAGAGGGAACACAGGTGGAAGCGAACTCCGACCCCGACGGCATCACCGCGACCGCGTTGCTGAACTGCCTGCGCCGCGAGGTCGCCGAGGTGACCACCACCGCGGACCACCTCGTCCTCCGCCTCCCGCACACCGGCGCCGTGCTCCGCGCGCGGACCGGCCGCTGGCCGTCGTCCCCCGAGCTCCACTCCGGCACCTGGCACCCCGTCACCTGGCACGAGCTGGCCGCCCTGGTCGTGAAGGAGCTCGGCAGCGCCCCCGTCGGCTTCCTCGACGAGATCGCCGCCTCCCACTCCGCGATCGCCGCGATCCTCGCCGCCCGCGGCACCCCGCCCTCGGACCTCTACCAGCGCTCCGAACAGGCCCTCGTCGCCGGCCACCGCTACCACCCGGCCCCGAAGAGCCGCGGCACCCTCCCCGCCGCCGCCTGGCTGCCGTACGCACCGGAGACCCACGCGGAGTTCCGGTTGTCCGTGCTGACCGGCGACTTCGTGGACGCGGGCGAGGTGGACCTGCCACCCGGCACCCTCCCGGCCCACCCCCTGCAGCTCTCCCTGCTGGGCCTGCCCGCGGGGGCCGACGGCCCACCGGTCTGGCCGACCTCCTCCGTCCGCACGGTCTACGACCCGGCGGCCGACCTGTTCTACAAGTTCAGCCTCGACATCCAGATCACCAACGACGTCCGCCGCCTCTGGACCTACGACCTGCACTGGATCCCACCCCTGGCCGACGTGCTGAAACCGGTGTTCGCCGACATCGCCGCCACCCACCCCGGCACGGCCTTCCTGCTGGACCACGGCTACCGCACGTCCCCGGCGCACTTCGAGGGCCTGGCCGTGGTCGTCCGCGACGGCATCCGCCGCCACACCCGCCCCGGCGTCACCCCGCTGCTGGCAGCGGGCCTCGCCGAGGGCTTCCCCGGCAACCCGCTCGACGCGCTGACCGACCCCGCCGCCTGGTTCCGCGCGTACGTCGAGGCGGTCGTGCCCCCGGTCCTGCACGCGTTCTTCGCGCACGGCGTGGTGATGGAGAGCCACATGCAGAACGTCCTGGTGGGCGTGGACGCGACCGGCACACCCGTCCAGGCGTTCTACCGCGACCACGAGGGCATGCGCCTGCTGCCGTCGCACTCCGCGCTGCTGTCCGCAGTGGACGGTGACGTGCTCGGCGCCCGCGGCGTGTCCGAGGCGAAGGGGTGGGAACGGCTGCAGTACTGCCTGATCGTCAACCACCTGGTGGAGATCGCCGGGGCGGTGCACGCGCGCCACCCCGGGGCCGACCTCTGGTCCGAGGCCCGCGCGGTGTTCGCCGCCTGCGCCGACGCTCACGGGTCACCACCGCAGCTGGTGTCGTTGCTGGAGAGCCCGGTCGTGCCGGCGAAGGCGAACCTGCTGCTGCGGTGGACCCGTGCGGAAGGGGCGGCGAGCCGGTACGTCGACTGCCCGAACCCGTTGCTCTGAACGGTTCATCGGCGCTGGGCCGTTCGATGTGCTTGCGACTGTTTGAGCTTTGTCGGTCGTTGATCATGCATACGCTCGCGCGATGCGTGCCGCGCTTCAGGAAGTCCTGCTGCTCCAGAGAAACTACGCGCCGCGGAACTCCGAGGCGATGGCCCGCCGCGGCCACCTCATCCACAAGGACATCGCCGATCAGCTCAAGGCGCGGTTGGGCGCGTTGTCCAGCGATCCCGAAGTGCACTTCGACGACCTCCGCGTCCAGGCGAGCAACGCGACCGGTCTGTACAGCGAGATCCCGTGGGTACGCGTCCACCCCGCAGCCAAGTCGCCCTCCGCCACCGTCGGCTGGTACGTCGTCTACCTGTTCGACTCGCCTGGCGAGACCGTCTACCTCTGCCTGATGCAGGGCACGAGCCGTTGGCAGAACAACGCGTTCAAGACCCGGCCGGTCCACGAACTGCACGAGCGCGTCGCCTGGGCACGCACCGCGGTGGCCGACCAGCTGAAGTTACGTGCTGACCTCGTCCACGACATCCACCTCAAGGCCCGCGGTCGCAAGCTCGCTCCCGGCTACGAAGCCGGCACGGTGGCCGCGTTCGCCTACCCCGTCGACGCCATTCCGTCCGACCAGGTGCTCGCGGCGGACCTGCGCTTCCTCGTCGCCACCCTGTCCACCCTGTACACCGCACTGGAGCAAGCCCCGGACGTGCCGGGGGAACCGGCGCCGGAGATCGCGGAGGTCGTCGAGGCGAGCCACCGCGCGGCAGGTCGCCGGACCAGCAGGGGCCAGGGTCGTCGGCTCAGCGTGGAGGAACGAACGGCGATCGAGCGCCGGGCCGTCGACGTGGCCACCGCCCACCTCGAGGAAAAGGGCTACCGGGTCAAGGACGTCGGCGCCACCCAGCCGTACGACCTCGACGCCACCAGGCAGGACGAGCACCTGCACGTGGAGGTGAAGGGCACGACCTCCTCGGGCGTCGAGGTGGTGCTGACCCAGGGAGAGGTGCTGCTGAACAGGGAGAAGTACCCCGACACCGCCCTCATGGTGGTGCGCTCGATCCGGCTGGAGCACGTCGACGGCGGCGTGACGGCCTCCGGTGGCGAGCTCCACGTGACCCACCCGTGGGCCATCGACGACGCCGACCTGACCCCCATCTCCCACCGCTACGTCGTCCCCGGCTGATCAAGCCCTGCTCTGCACGAGCTCACGCAGCTCGGCCGGGCTCAGCCACCGACTCCCGCGGTGGATCATCCGATGGCAGTTCGCGCACAGCACCGCCAGATCCCGCAACCGCGTTGTCGTCGGTCCTGACACGTGCAGCGGTGTCACGTGGTGCACTTCGGCGTAGTGGCGGCCTCGGTCGCCATAGGTGCGTTCGAAGTCGAAGCCGCAGACCTCGCACTCCAGACACCCGTGCTGTTTGAGCGTCGCTTCGACCTTATTGCGCCGCAGCTTCGGGTCGCGCTCCCGAGCGAAGTGCCGCCGCAGCAGCAGCCGTCCTTCACGAGTGGCTTCCTCTTCGTCGATGTCGGGAACCACCGACAGGTCGGTGAGTTCACCCGTCCGCAACCCGGCCCGGATGGCCTCCGCCTCGGCCTGCATCTCCTCGGGCCGGTCGAGGAAGGCCTGGAGCACCTCCTGATCGAGTTTGCCGCCCTTCTTCTTCTCGCCGTGGTAGCTGGAGAGCAGCGTCTCGATGTCATACGTCTTGTGCTGCACCGAGTTGGTGTTGCGGAAGTTCGGTTGCCGCCACTCCACCGGGTACAGCGGCAGCTTCCGCAGGAGGTCGGACAGCTCCTTCGCCCTTTCGTCCGTGGCTCGCACGTGCTTCCAGCCGTTGCGCACCACGAGGTCGCACGCGAGGACGAGCTCAGCCTCCAACCAGCTGAGCTGGCGCGGCTTCGGCTCCTCCCGCACCTGGAAGCCGAGACCCTCCAACACCTGCACCACGGTGTTCAGCCCACCGGAGAACTCCGCCGGCCCGAGCACCTCGTGCCCCGGCAGGTACCCGTGCGCCACGCCCACGATCGCCTTCGAGTCGTACTCACGGTCCTCGTGCACCAACACGTAGGTGCGAGCCGCCCCGAAGCCGTAGGTCTCCCGGAACCGGTGCTGGCCCATCCGGTCGTGCTCGGCGATCGCCTCGAGAACGGCTTCGGCGGTGATGTCCCTGATGCTCACGGTGCGAGCGTAGAGAAACCGGCAAGCAGATTGATCCGTCATGCGCCCACACCGGGCCGCACCTCGAACGACTCCGCCGGCAGGCTCTCGGGACTCTCGTAGAACGGACTGACAGGACACCGCCTAGGCTGACCCGGTGATCTCCGGCCCGGTCATGTCCGGCTGGCGGCACCCCGCCCGCCTCGTCGTCCTCGCCTTCCTGGCCGCCACCGCCGTCGGGACGGTCCTGTTCCTGCTCCCCGTCGCCGCCGAGCCCGGCCGCACGACCTCGCCGCTGACCGCCCTGTTCACCGCGGTCTCCGGCATCACCGGCACGGGCCTGGCCGTGGTCGACACGGAGTCGCACTGGTCCACGTTCGGCGAGGTCACGCTGCTGGTGCTGTGCCAGGTCGGCGGCTTCGGCATCATGACCATGGCCTCGGTGCTGGCGTTGCTCGTGTCGCACCGGCTGGGGCTGCACATGCAGCTCACGGTGAAGACCGAGACGAACACGCTCAACCTCGGCCACGTCCGCCGGGTCATCGCGGGTGTGATCACGATCAGCCTGGTGGTCGAGGCGATCGGCGCGGTCGTGCTCGGCCTGCGGTTCTGGCTCGGCTACGGCATGTCGCCGCAGCGGGCCGCGTACGAGGGCGCGTTCCACTCGGTGTCGGCGTTCAACAGCGTCGGGCTCGCGCTCTACCCGGACAACCTCGTGCGGTTCGCGACGGACCCGTGGATCTGCCTCACGATCGTGGCGGTCGCCGTCACCGGCGGGCTCGGGTTCCCGGTGCTCTTCGAGGTCCTGCGCGGCCGGCGGCGGCGCCGGTGGTCGCTGCACACCAAGATCACCGTTCCCGTCTACCTCGGACTGATCGCGGCCGGCACGGCGGTGGTCCTGCTCGTCGAGTGGGGCAGGGCCGGCACGCTCGGGCCCTACGGCGTCGCCGACAAGCTGCTCATCGGCCTGTTCCACGGCGCCATGCCGGGCACCGCGGGGTTCAACACCATCGACATCGCCCAGCTGCAGCCGGCCACGATGCTGGTGCACGACGTGCTGATGTTCATCGGCGGCGGCAGCGCGGGCACGACGGGCGGCATCAAGGTCACCACGTTCGCCCTGCTCGCGTTCGTGCTGCTGGCCGAGGTGCGGGCCGAGCCGAGCGTGCACGTCATGGGCCGCAGGATCAGCGCGGAGGTCCAGCGCCAGGCCGTCACGGTCGCGCTGCTGGGCGTGGGCGTCGTGATCACGGCGACGCTGGTCCTGCTCGCCACCACCTCGTTCCGGCTCGACGACGTGCTGTTCGAGACGTCGTCGGCGTTCGGCGGGGTGGGCATGTCGACCGGGATCACGGCCGAGCTGCCGCCCGTGGCGCAGCTGGTGATCATCGTGCTGATGTTCGCCGGGCGGGTCGGGTCGATCACACTGGTGTCGGCGCTCGCGTTGCGCGAACGCCGGCGGCGCTACGAGCTACCCGAGGAGCGACCCATTGTCGGATAGGACATCCCGCGTCGTCGTGATCGGGCTGGGGCGGTTCGGCAGCTCGCTCGCGCTCGAGCTCGTCTCGCAGGGCGTCGAGGTCATGGCGGTCGACTCGGACGCCGCGCTGATCCAGCGGCACGCCGACAACCTCACCCACGCCGTCGTCGCCGACAGCACCGACGCCGAGGTCATGAGGCAGCTCGGGGTCGACGAGTTCGGGCGCGCGGTCGTGGGCATCGGCACGAACCTCGAAGCCAGCATCCTCACCGCCGCCGTCCTCGTGGACTTCGGCATCCCCACGATCTGGGCGAAGGCGATCAGCCACGAGCACCGCCGCATCCTCGAACGCATCGGCGTCCACCACGTCGTGCTGCCCGAGCACGAGATGGGGGAGCGGGTGGCGCACATGGTCACCGGGCGGATGCTCGACTTCATCGAGTTCGAGGACGACTACGCCATGGTCAAGCTGCGGCCGCCGCAGGACGTGGTCGGCCAGGCGCTGGGCAGGAGCAAGCTGCGGGCCAAGTACGACGTCACCGTCATCGGCGTCAAACGGGCAGGGGAGGGCTTCACCTACGCCACCGCCGAGACCGTGGTCCAGCCCGGCGACGTGCTCATCGTCGCCGGGAAGACCACGGACGTCGAACGGCTGGCCGACCAGGTCTGATCAGGACACCCGCGCCGCCGCGGCGGACGAGCCGGCCAGGCGGAACTCGACGGTCGCGGTGAGACCGGGCGACTCCAGCGCCTCCCGCAGCCGCGGCACGCCCTCGGAGTCGATGCGGCGCCGGATCTCCCGCAGGTCCGCGTCGGCGTGCGCGCGCACCACCAGGGCGAGCCGGGGCGCGGTGTGCGGACCGGTCAACGCGGCCTCCACCTTGCGCACACCTGGGTAGCCGCTGATCTCCTCGGTCAGCGGCGCCACCGCGACCCCGGTCGACATCCGCGTCGACCCGTCGTCACCGGACCAGCGCCACGTCGTCGCCGGCGTGCGGGGCACCTGCGCCACCAGCCACCGCGCGCACAGCAACCCGAGGACGACGGCCACCGCGGCGACCACCACGAGCACCCACGGCGGCGGCAGCTGCGTGCCCGGTACCAGCGGCGCCTGCGCGGACAGGCCGGGGAAGCGGCCGAAGTGAGCGGCACCCGCGGCACCGCCCGCGGCCAGCAGCACCAGGCCGCACAGGAAGAGCAGCACACGGTTCACGACGCACCCCTGGAAGCCTTGACCCGCACCACGACCCGCGGTGTGCGGGCGAGCTCGATCTCCGCCAGCCGGCGCCGCACCGACTCGCGCACGACGTCGGCGAGGCCCTCGGTGTTGGTGCGCCGGGTGTGCACGGAGGCCTTCACCCGGCTGCGCCCCACCGTGACGGCCGCCGACTCGACGCCGTCCACCCGCGCGGCGGCCCGCACCGCGTTGCGCAGGCCCCGGCGCGACACCGACGTGCGCTCGTCCAGCGGCGCCGTCCGCGACCGTCCCGGCACGACCGCCGCCAGCACCAGCAGCAACCCGGCCACGGCCGCCACGGCAGCCGCGACCAGCACCTCCCGCGCGTCCCACCGCGTCCCGTTCAGGTACTCGGCCACGGCCGGGTAGGACACGAGCGGCGGTTCGCCCAGCGCGAGCTGGACCGCGCACACGGCGACCAGCACGCACGCGGCGAGCAGCACCAGCGCGACCAGGACCGCCGGCAGCGACCGGCGTGACCGGCGGGTCATCGCACCCTCCCGCTCACCTCGGCCGCCGTCCGCAGCACCGCCACCGACACGTCCACGACGGACACCGCCAGACCGGTGAGCAGCTCAACCCGTTCGGCCAGGTGCGCGCGGACGGCAGCGGTCGTCGCCGGCACCGGTGCGGGGTAGTGCAGGTCGAGCCGCACGTCGAGCGCGGCCACCCCGCCGGTCACGTGCGCGCTGGCGGTGGCACCGGCGACACCGGTCACCTCGTGCGCGGCACGGGTCGCGATCCGGCCGACCGCGCGCTCGGCCACCGTCGTGAGGCCGCGCTGCGGCGCGGCGAGCGTGGTCGTCATCGGCTCAGTCCCTGTCCCTGCCGAGCAGCTGCGCCAGGTCGAGCTTGCCCTCGGCCACGCGGCCGGCGACCAGGCCGAGCGCGCCGAACACCAGCACGAGCAGGAAGGCGCTGAAGCCGCCGAACGCCGCCGCGAGGCCCAGAGCCAGCCCCGTCAGCAGTCCCAGTGCGGTCGTGCTCACTGCCATTCTCCTTTGCCACGAAGGGAAACCCGCCGCCCCGCCCCCGACGGAGAGGCGGCGGGCCTGGCTCACTGGACCCGGCCGGTGCCGGTCTCGGGCTCCGTGCCGTCGTCCTCGGCCGGCATGTGCACGTCGTTGACGTTGATGTTGACCTCGACCACGTCGAGGCCGGTGATCTGCTCGATCGCGGCGATCACGTTGCCGCGCACCGACTTCGCGAGGTCCGCGATCGGCACGCCGTAGTCGACGACGAGCTCCAGGTCCACGGCGGCCTGCCGCTCGCCGACCTCGACGGACACGCCCTGGCCGGCGCTGGCCGTGGCACCCGGGATCCGCTCGCGCAGCGCGCTCAACGCCCGCGTGGCACCGCCGCCGAGCGCGTGCACGCCCTTGATCTCCCGCGCCGCGAGGCCCGCGACCTTCTGCACCACCACTTCCGAGATGGTGGTCGAGCCCCGGTCACTGGAGAGCCTGCCGGCCGGGGCGAGCGCCGTGCTGTTCTTCTCCGAGGTCTGCGTGGTCATCGTCATTCCTTCCTCCGAAGCACCGTCGACACCTTGTACGACAACGTCATCCGGACATCGTCACGGCCTGATCGGGTGATCGGGGCCACCCGGTGCGAGCGCGTCTCCGTCCACATCGGTCACAACGAGGCGCAGCCGCGCCGACTCCCACCGCGTGCCGGTGAGAACCGCGCGCAGCACGACCCCCGCCTCGGCCAGCAGCGCGGGCAGCGGCAGCCGCGTCGCCACGACCCGCACGCACACCAGGTCGTCGGCCACGTCCACCGCGAGCCCGTCGACGTCCCACGGCACGCGCACCGACAGCACCGGAGTCGACGGCCGCAGCCCGTCGACCTTGCGCAGCGCCTTGAGCAGTTCCTCCGCGATCAGCACGCGACGTCCACCACCGTCACCAGGACCGAGGCCACCTCGACACCGGTGAGCCGCGGCACCGCCGCGCGCACCGACCGCTGCACCGCCCGCGCCACCGCGGCGGCCTGGTCCTCACCCGAGATCACCACGTCCACCTCCAGCAGCACCGCCGCGTCCGCGTACCGCACCCGGACGCCTTCGACCGGCGCCGGGGTGAGCCCCTTCACCTGCTGGCGGGCACTGCGGACGACGGAGCCGACGAGCCCCGCCACCCCCGGCTGCACCCGCACCCCCGGCACGCGTTCGGCCGCGTGCACCGCCACCGCGGCCACCACCGGTGCCGCCACGACCGTTTCGAGAACTTCGAGCACCCCGCTCACCCTTCGAGCACGTCGGACACGACGAGGTCCAGCCGCGCGAGCCGCACGCCGATGCGCGCCGTGGCCGCCGCGATCACCCGTTCCCGCACCACGTCGAACGTCTGCGCGGAGGTGTGCCCGGCCACGATCGCGATGCCGAGCTCCACCTCGATCACCGGGTCGGACTCGCTCGACTCCACCGCCTCGCGGACGCGGCACCCGCGGGCGCGCACGCCGTCGACGCCGTCCGCCGCGAACCGCAGCACCGCCGCGATGGCCTGGGTGCTGATCCGCGCCGGGTCGGCCCCCGCGCTCGGCAACGGCAGCACCTCACCGCGCCGCGCGTCCGCCCGCACCGCCGACATCACCCTGCTGACCAGGTCGGACGGTGGCTCGACGCGGTCGCGCGCCATCTCCTCCGTCGCCGCCCGCAGCACCAGCAGGCTCTCCCGCACCGCCGAGCAGTGCGGGCAGCGGCGCGTGTGCTCGTCGGCGACCTCGATCGCCTCCCAGACCTGCTCCACGTCCCGCCCGCACGGCAGGGCGTAGTCCGCCGTCACCTCCACGGCGCCATCACCTCCGCCAGTTGTGCCCGCGCACGCGCGAGCCTTCCGCGCACCGCCTGCTGCGTGGTGCCGATGGCCTCGGCGATCTCGTCGTACGACCGCCCGTGCACCTCCCGCAGCACCCAGCACGCGCGCTGTTCCGGAGTCAGCCCGCGCAACGCCACGGCCAACGCGTCCATCTGCGCGCTCACCTCCACCGCCCGGTCGGGCCGCTCCCGCGGCGCCGCCGACGGCTGCTCGTCGAGTTCCACGTCGGCCACCGGCCTGCGCTGCCGCAGCACGTTCAAACACCTGTTGGTGGCCGTGCGGTAGAGCCAGCCGACGAACGCGCCGTCGTCCTTGAGCTGCCCGAGCCTGCGCCACGCGGTGAGGAACACGTCCTGCACCACGTCCTCCGCATCACCCGCGCTGCCCACCACCCGCAACGCCAGCCGGTACATCTGCCCCTGGTAGCGGCGCACCAGCAGCTCGTAGGCGCGCATGTCGCCGTCCCGGGACCGCGCCACCAGCGTGGCATCGTCGAGTGCGGCGGCGGCCTCGACGCTCATGGCTGCTCCCACCTGTTCGTCCGTGTCACTCCCTAGGACACCTTCGGCCGTGAAACGTCACGCGGTTCTCCCACCGCAGGTAAACCACCGGTTCGTGCTACAGGCGGGCCCCACGACACCATGGACCCGCGCCCGGCTGTCACCGCGGCGGCCGGCTGCTGTGTCGTGGGAGGTACGGGTGAGTGAACGGTTCCGCGTCGTCGAGGCCCGGGTGCTGCGGTTCGCGCCGCTGGTGCTCGGGCTGTCGCTGGCGGGCTACGCCTGGCGGCTGACGTTCCCCGCGAGCTGGGGGATGATCGACCTCAGGGTGTACTGGAGCCTCGCGCCGAACGTGCTGACCGACCGGCTGTACGCGCTCACCATGCCGTTCACGGCGGACTTCCCGCTGCCGTTCACCTACCCGCCGTTCGGGGCGGTGGTGTTCCTGCCGCTGTCGGCGCTGCCGTGGCTCGCGGCACGGGTCGTCTGGCAGCTGCTGTCGCTGCTGTGCCTGTGGTGGATCGTGCGCACGACGTTGCGCCTGCTGTCCGCGAAGACCACCCACGACCCGCGGCGCGCGCTGCTGTGGACGGGGCTCGCACTGTGGTGTGAGCCGGTGCGCAAGACCCTCGACTTCGGGCAGATCAACCTCGTGCTGGTCGCCTTCGTGTTCGCCGCGATGGTCGCCGCGCGGAGCTCGGTGGCCGGCCTGGGCGTCGGGATCGGCGCCGGGCTCAAGCTGACACCCGCGATCTCCGGGCTGTACTTCCTGGTCACCCGCCGGTGGGCGGCCGCGGCCTGGTCGTTCGCGGGCTTCGCGCTGACCGTGGCCGCCGGGTTCGCCGTGTCCGCGGCCGACTCGTGGCGCTACTGGTTCGAGCTGCTCGGCGCGGCCGACCGCGTGGGCCCGGTGGGGTCCGCGATCAACCAGTCGCTGCGCGGCGCCCTGTCCCGCTCGCTCGGCCACGACGTCGGGATGTCCTGGCCGTGGCTGCTCGCGGTGGCCGCGTCCGCGGTACTGACCGGTCTCGCGCTGCGCTCGGCCGTGCGCGCGTCGGACACCTTGGCCGCGGTGCTCGCCGTGCAGCTGTTCGGCCTGCTGGTCTCGCCGATCTCGTGGAGCCACCACTGGCTGTGGGCGATCCCGGTGGTGCTGTGGCTCGTGCACGGCGTCACCGGCCGCGCAGCCTGGTGGCTCGCCGGCGCGTGGGTCGTCGTGACCGGCTCGGACGTCATCACGTTCCTGATCGACCAGCAGCCGTCGATCTGGGAGGTCCCGCGGCCCTGGCCGCTGGCCGCGCTCGGCTGGGCGTACCCCGCGCTCGGCCTGCTGACCCTCGCCGCGACCCCAGCCCTGGTCGCGACGGCGGTCAAACCCGAACGGGTATGCCGACGGTCACCGCAAAAGACGAATGATCTCGGGGTGACGTGAGAACTACCAGTTCACCCTCTGGTGACCCGCTGAGCCGACACCCGGCCGGTACCCCCACCGGCCGGGCGTCCCCGCACCCGCCCGCCGTAACGACCGGTGAGGGCCCGGCGATCTCCCGGCATGATCACGGGAAGCGTGGAGTCGCCGTTCCGCCATCTGGTGCCGCTGGGAGCCGAGAACAGGTGGAGCGACCTGATCGCGACGCTGATCGAGCTGGACCCGAAGCCCGTGGCTGCTCTTCTGGGCCTGGGCGACTCACCGCAGCGGGTCTCCGTCCACCGCGAAGCGCGAGCAGGTCACCGCGACCGGGTCGACCTGCTCGTGACCGTGGAGGGCGAGCAGCGTTGCGTCGCGGAGGCGAAAGTCCTCTCCGGTCTGGGTTCCAGGCAACTGCAGCGCTACCGCGACGCCTTCCCGGACGTCGCCCACCACGTGCTGATCTCCCCTGAGCGCCTTCCCCTCGACGCTCCGCGTTCCAGCGGATGGCGTTCGGTGTACTGGGAGGACCTCCTGCGGGCTCTCACGGGCAGCGACAACCCCTGGGTGGCGCACACCGCGTCGGACTGGCTTTCATGCGCAGAGCAGGCGGTGCCGCAGCTGTGCCCGGACACCCGCTGGAACGACCTGGAACCCGGCGAGGCCTTCGTCATCGCCCTGCGAGCCCGGATGGCGTGGGTCCACCGCCGGCTGCGACCACCTCCCGGGGTCGACCACGACCTGGTGAGCTCGTCAGCCGGGCAGAGCTGGGTCGCACGGCTCCACACGCCCGCCCGGAAGGCGGGTTACCTGGTGTTCGCCGAGGCAGAGGAACGGCTCAGCGTCCGCTCCTACCCCAAATACGCGGGGGATCCCAACTGGGGAAGTCCCATGGGGCCGTCCGTGAAGGTCTGCCTCATGCAGACCGACGTGCGGACGTCGGCGGGCTTCGACTGGGCCTACCTGCACGCGCTCTGGCCGGTGATGGAGGCCTTCCGGCAGGACTGGGTCACCTCGCCGGCCAAGCCCAAGGCCGCTCACGACCGCGCCGCCTGGGAACGGATGGTCGCCGCCGGCGGACCGCGCCACCTCGGCATCGGCTTCGGGGAGAACCAGGCGAAGCAACGCGGTCAGTGCATGTTCGGCGCCCGGTTCCAGCTCCGAGCCGATGCGACGCTGGCGGAGATCGCCGCGGAGCTCAACGCCACGACGCGGCTCCTGCTCGACCTTGCCGCGGTCCCGTACGTCGACGGCGCGCGCCAGCTGACCTCTGACGCGGTGCGAGGAAGTCGTTGACGTGCGCTGAAGACCGCGGTTGCGATCGGGTGTCACCATGAAACTGCGGGAGGTTCGAGGTCGAACCTCCCGCGAGCAGGAACTCAGCGGCTGTCGCCGGTGCCCCCGCCCTGGCTGAGGCGGATGGAGGACGGCTTCGTGTTCGACATGTCTCTCTCTTTTCTGGACGTCGTGGTCACACGGGCCACGAGGTGATGGACCTGTCCACCGGGACTGGCCGGCAGACCGGGGGCGCGCCCAGGTCGGGTAGGCGCATCACACGACTGCAGGTCGTGCGAAGAACGGCGGCCGCGCGGTGCGGCATTGAGGTGATGCGGTCGACGGCCGCCTGTGCGGTCGCCGTTGGGGTGAGTTCGTCGATCTGGTCGCGCAGTGGTTGTGACGGGTTCAGCACTGGAATCGCGGTGGTCGACGACGGCGTGGGCAGGGCAAGGGCGACCGGCTTGCCCACCGCCGCCGCGTAGGTCGTCACGGGGCCGTGGTCGCCGATCACCTGGTCGGCGGCCACCAGGGGAATTCGCCAGTCGACATCGGGCGGAATCATCACGAGACCGGCCCGCCGAACGCCCGACGTCCAGGACAGGACCTGGCGGTGGCCGTGCACGTCCCACACGTCCGGATGCAGGTGGCAGACCACGAGGTGACCGGGCAGTTCCGCGACGACCCGGTCGAGCAACCCCGGAGACCGCCCGAACAGCGATTGCGGCCCGCGTCCTGAACTCACCAGCACCACTCGCCCGGCCGTCCCGGCGCCGAGTGCGGTCCGGTAGCGCGTGCGGTGCGACAGACTCGCCACCAGCCGGTCGTAGCCCATGTCTCCCACCACGACGGTGTGCCGGGAGGTGCCAGGCCACCGATCGCGCAACAACCGGTGCTGCTCGCGGCGCGCAAGCGCGATCACGGACAAAGGGTGCGCGGTGCCGCAAGGTCGTCTCAGGGCTTGCTTGATGCCGTCGAGACCGTCGTACCCGGGCACTTCGGGGAACGCGCCGCGCGCCGCCGCGTCCGGCAGCAGCAGGACCGGACCGCCGCCGAGGTCGCCGACTCGTCGGCTCGATGCCGCCACGACGAGGTCGAACCGCTCGTCGGCCGCGTCGCGCCACGGGATGGTCAGTGCGGCCTCCTTGCGCAAGAACTCCTCGACTCCGCAGCCGACGGCGTCCGGCGGACTCGTGAAGACCACCTGCACCTCCGGCTGGCTCTCGATTACCGAGAGCGCGTCCAGCACCCGCCGGCCCGAGGCCATCGTGTGCACGACCGCGAGGACCACCCGCCGCACCGCACGTGTCCGTTCGACGGGTGCTCGTGTCCAGTTCCTCGTCGCCATCCGACCTCCCGTTCTCCTGTTCGACCAGGACGGCGGAAGCATCTCCGGCGAACGTGTGCCGATCGTGTGGAAGTCGTGTGGAAAAGCGGTTTCGAAGCGCGGGTCTGCTTCACTGGCGGTGATGGAGGACAACGGCATCCACGTTCAGGTCCTAGGTCCGGTGGCGCTGTTCAAAGGCGGTGTCGAACAGCCGCTGACGGACCGCACCCGTGCCTTGTTGGCGGCGCTCGCGCTCGCTTCCCAGTGCACCGTGGATCGACAACGGCTGACCGAACTGCTCGGCGGTTCTCCGGGTTCACTGGCGCCGGCGACCATCCGGAACTACGTCCGCGACCTGCGGAAGCTCGTCGGAGACCAGGTGCTGCCGGAGGAACGCGGCCCGGTGCGCTTGATCCTCGACCACGAGCGCATCGACTACTGGCGGTTCAGGAAGCTGTTCGACCGAGCACGCGCATCCGAGGGTGAAGGACGGCTACACGCGTTGCGCGAGGCCGTCACCCTGTGGCGACCCGGCGATCCACTGTCCAACGTCGGGCAGGCGCATCTCCAGGATCTGTCCGTGGACCTGACGAACCGGCACCGCAGGGCGTGTTTGGAGCTCATCACCGTGAACCTGGGCTGCGTCCTGGTGGATGAGGCCGCGACGGTCGCACGCGAGGCGATGCGACGGTGGCCGCGTGACGTCGAGGTCTTCGAGGCCTTGGTGCGGGCACTTGTGCACCTGGGCGAAGACGGCGAAATCGAGCAGGCCGCGGCCGAGTTCGCCAGGTGCCGACGCAAGGCTGCGGAGATGATGCCGGCCAGCCTCACCTCCCTGGTGAGGAAAGCCGTCGCGGACGCCCGTGCCGCGTCCCAGGTCGCTTTGCCCGGTCCACTCAGGCCGAACCAGTTGCCGCGGGCCGTCGAGGTCCTGCACGGCCGGGAGCACGAGCTGGCACAACTGGACCGGCTGCTCGCCGGTAGGGTCCAGGTCGTCGCGGTCGTCGGCCCGGCGGGCGTCGGGAAGACCCAGTTGGTCCTGTGGTGGGCGCACCGCTCACTCGGCGCCTTCCCGGACGGTGTGCTCCACGGCGACCTGCGCGGGTTCGACGAGCACGATCCCGTGCCGGCCGATCGCCTGCTCAGGTCATTCGTCCGGGCGCTCGGCGCCACCCCGGCCGACGACCTCGTCGGCCAGTACCGCAGCCTGCTGGCCGACCGGGCAGTCCTCGTGGTCCTCGACAACGCGTTCGACCACGCCCAGGTCGAACCGCTGTTGCCCGCCGGACCGCGGTGCGCCGCCGTCATCACCAGCCGGCGGCGGATGCCGGGGATCGGCTTCGCCGGAAGCGGCAAGGAGGTCTCAGTGGAGAGGTTGACGGTACGAGCAGGGTTCGCGATGTTGCGCGACCTGATCGACGACAGGCGAGTCGACGACGAGTGGCTCGCGGCCGAGGAACTGGTCGTCGTGTGCGGCGGGTTGCCCTTGTCGATCTCGATCGTCGCTGCCCGCGCCCAGCAGCGCAAGACGTACCGCCTGAACACGATCCTCAAGGAACTCCACGACACGTCCGCACTGCTCGACGCACCCGTACCGAAGACCCGGTCGATCAGGCTGGAGACGGTGATCACGTGGTCGTACCGGGCTCTGTCGTCGGCCGCGACCGATGTGTTCCACCTGCTCGGTGTGCACCCCGGACCGATCGTCGATGCGGCCGCGCTGAGTTTCCTGACCGGCCTGACGCCGGTCGAGCTCAGGACGCGGATGGACGAGCTGACGGAGAGCCACCTCGCCGACGAGGTCGAGGAGAACCGGTTCGCACTGCACGACGAGCTGCGTCTCTTCGCCGCGCGCCAGGCCGAGTCGGAGTTGACCGGCACGGCCCTGGGCATCGCGCGGACTCGAGTGCTCGATCACCTCTTCTGGGTGGGGAGAGCTGCTGACCTGGCGCTCGAATCGGAACGCGAGTTCCCCGACACGGCACCACCGCCGGCCCTTGAGGTGCCGGCGTTCTCCAAGGAAGAGGCCATGGCGTGGTTCGACGCTGAATACGGTGTGTTCACGTCGGTGCTGAAACACCCCGCCTATCGGAACTACCAGTCCTACCAGTGGAGGCTCGCACTCGTCCTCGTCCTCTACCAGCGCCAGCGCGGCCATTGGCAGGAGTCGGAGAAGTTCCTGTCCGACGCGATGGAGACGGCTGCCGGCACCACCGGACCCCGTTACCGGGCAGCGGTGCACCGGCAACTCGGTGCGACCCGCCGCAAGTTGAACGACCTGAACCGTGCGATGGCCGTTGTCCACGAGTCGATCGCGCTGGAGCGGGAAGCCGGCAACGTCGTCGGCGAGGCGCACAGTCACCAGATCCTCGGTGCAATCCATGAAAGCCGCAAGGACATGGGCGCCGCGGCTGAGCACTACAGCGCCGCGCTCCGAACCTACGAGGCCGTCGGTGATCGCCGAGGCATCGCCTACGCGGCAGCGGGTATGGCCGGAGTGCTCTTGGAGACCGGGCACCCTGATCGGGCGCTTTCCTTCGCGCAGCGCGCGGTGCAGACCGCCGGCGACGGGTACGGGCTGGCCGCGGCGCGGCGAACGGTCGCGAGTTGTCACCTCGAACTCGGCCACTCCGCCGAAGCCGTCACCCCGGCGGCGCAGGCCGCCGACGAGTACCGCCGCACCGGCGCCTTCCTGAACGAGGCTCGAGTCCGCGAAGTGCTCGGCCATGCACTTGCCGGGACCGGCGATCCGGCTGCCGCGCGGGAGGCCTGGCAACGGGCACAAGAGCTGTTGGAGGGGCCGCTGGAGGAGTTCGTCAAGTCGTCACCCGGCGACAAGGACCTTCTCGCCAGGCTGCGTCAGCTCACGACTCCTTGACCACCGACCAGCGGAAGGCGCAACGGGTTCGCGCGAAGCCACGCCTCGGGATCGGGATCGAGGGCCTGGGGATCCGGTGGGGAGTCAGGCGGTGGCAGAAGTCTGCTCAGGTGCCGCACCGCTTCTGCCATCGTGGCGAATCTCCGACCGAGGTCCCGGTCGATCATGCGCAGCACCACCGCCGCGAGATCGGGCCCGAGGCGGTGCAGCACCCTGGCCGGCACCTCGGCGGGCACCTCACCGACGTTCCAGTCGTCCTCTTCGAGGAACGGCAAGCGGTTCGCGACCATCTGGCACACCAGGCATCCCAGGGCGTAGACATCACTTTGGAACGTCAGTTCCTTGTGCCTCACCTGTTCATAGGGTGCGTAGCCGTGTGTTCCTCCGAACTTGTTCTCGGCGTCGATGTGCTTAGCGATCCCGAAGTCGAGCAGGTACACGCGACCACGTGGATCGACCTTGACGTTTTCGTCCTTGACGTCCCGGTGCACGAAACCACGGTGGTGCACCGCAACCAGGATCTCACCCAGCTGACAGGCGATCGCCACTGCTGCGCGCCGCTTGATCGACCTGTTGCGACTGATCAGTTCGGTGAGCGACACGCCCTCGATGATCTCCATGACCACATAGGACAGTTCATTGTGCACGCCGATCAAGTGCACGACGGGTGTGCCGTCCACGTCGTGCAGTTGTCGGCCGATGTCGCCCTCGATCGCTAGCTTCTGGCCGTTCTCGGCGTACCAGGTGTCGGATTGTAAAAACCTGGGCGGTAACACCTTGACCGCGACCTCGGTATCGCATTCGAGATCGAGCGCGCGGAACAAGCGCCCCATGCCGCCCTCTCCCAGCGGCTCGGTCAAGCGGAAACGATCACCGAGCACGGTGCCGACCTTCACCAATCCCCCTCACGTCAAACTCACCCGTGTCCGATAATCGAGCCTAACTCTGTCCTGTTACAAGGTTCACCCCAGCGGAGTAGCGCGTCTCTGACATGATTCCGGCCGACGGGGGAGGAGAACGCGTGGATCGCTGGCACCTGCCGGACGGAATTTCGGGTAGTCCACACAGAATCGTCGTCTCGGTCGCGAGCGTCGGTTCCATCGAATTCCGCTGTCCCATGTCGGAAGCGCTGAAAGCACGCCGCGGACTGCGTCCCACAAACGAAAGGCCGAAGCGCTCCAAGCTCAACGACTTTCCGCTCGGTCCGTTCATGGCGGCGCTCGACCTCGTCGAATTCGGCGGTGTCGAAGCGGCCGAGGCCGTGCGCAGGGCGCTCATTCCCACGCGTGGCCGGTACAACCACGACGGGATCGCGGAGTGGACGAGGCATGCGGTGGCGGGCTACCTCGAAGCATTCGGCGGTGACGAAGCAATGCCCGTCCGCATGCCGTGGCAGCAGGTCGTCAGGCTGGCTCAACCCGACCAGCGCGGCGTCCGGCACTACGAGATCAACGCGTGGGGCAGGAGGTACCGGACCGCTGACGGTGTCAACGAGCTGAGGATGATCGGCTTTCGCAACGGGAAGCGGGGTACGGGAGAGCTCGCCGTCGCGGGATTCGTGGCAACGAGCGGTGAGCCCGCGCCCGAACGGGTGCGGATCAGGGAGTTCTCCTGTCTGACCGGCGAGGCCGCCCTGGTGTACGACCGGACGCGCGCAGAGGTGCTCGAGCACTACCGGGAGCACGGCCGGGATGCGCTCAGGAACGCCGTCGACGGTGATGAGTACCGGCCGGGTGAGCCATGTGTGGAGTGCCGGTTCAGGGCGGTCTGCCCGGAACGGGTCGAGACCCCCGGCGTGCTCGGCATCGCGGACCGGAGCCGGCCGCGCCGCACGTGGTCCGTCACCAACGCCCGCAAGTACCGCGAGTGTCCGGCACGGGACCACCTGGGGCGGTTGCGACTTCCGAAAGCCGCGGCGGTCGAGCACGGTCCTGCCGCCGAACGGGGCCGTGCCGTCCACGCCTACGTCGAGCACCGCCACCGGTCTGGTGCCGGCTGCGTTCCCGATGTGCCCGACACCTGGCCGGACCGCGAGCTGCCTGCCCGTGAGATCGCGGCCGGCACGGCGATGCTGCGGCACCACGCGGAGGTGTGCCCGCTCTCGCTGGCGCCGTCGGAACTCCGCATGGAGCCTGTTCTCACGTTCGACGACACCGCCGCCGACGTGGTCGTGATCGCGAAACCCGACCTGCTCTACCGGGACGGTGACTCCCTGGTCTGGCGAGAGCTCAAGACCACTCGCTCGGACCCGGACCGGCTGTTCCGCACGCTGACGGAGATCCCGCAACTCGCCCTGGCCGTCGTGCTGCTCGGTCAGGGCGCGATTCGCGACGCCGGTCCCCATCCACGGGTAGAGCTCGAACTGCTCCACCCGGATGGCAACGACCTGCGCATCTACGACGTCCGGGATCCCGCTGTCCGCGCGGAGGCGGAGGCCGTGGTCACGTCGCTGGCCGCGCCGTGGCACGGTGACGACGAGTTCCCCGCACACCCCGGCCCAGGTTGTCGCACCTGCGAAGTGGTGCGGTGGTGCCCGGCCGGCCAGGCGGAGGTCGCTCCGTGACGGCGGACGACGACGTCGCGCTGGTGCACGCGGTCGCCCTGGCCGTGCTGGACCTCGACGAGGCGGATCCGGCGACCGGTTTCGCGACGCCCTACCCGGACCGCGCGCAGTCCGCACTGGACCAGCTCACCTTGACGTGCCTGTCCCGCGGTGCGCTCCCACCCCGCAGCCTGCCGGGCCTGGTCGGGTGGTGCGGGTCCCGGCCGCTGGCCGACTGGCCGTTGCGGCTACCGGACGAGGTCCTGGGTGGTGACGGGCTGCTGGTGGACGTCCGGCGGTCGCGTCCGACGGGGCTGTGCCGGGAATGGGCGGAGGACAGCGGTGCCGTGCGATCCGATCCGGTCCGGGACCACCTCAGTGTGACCGCCGAACCGGACCGGCATCTGGAGTGCCGGTTGTTCCTGGCCGAGCACCAGGTCGTGCCGGACGACGTGGTGACCGAGCTCGCCGGTGACCGGGCCACCCGCCGCACGTGGCGCCTGGTGCGCGGTCTCTACGGGCCTGTTCCCAGGGCGCTCGTCCGGCGCGGCGAGGTGGCCCGTTGCACCGCTTGTCACGCGCTGTCCGTGCCGCTGCCCGGCGGTGGCTGGGTCTGTGAACGCGAGACGTGCGCCGCAGCGGACCAGCCACCGGAGCTGCTACCCGCGACGGGAAGCCTGGTGCTCGCCGAGGCGGCGCGACGGACGATCGGTGGTGTCGGCCGGGTGGAGCAGGCCGTGGCCAAGCTGGCCCGGAACCATGACGCGGCGGTGACGTGCGAAGCCGAGGGGTTGCGGATCGACTGGCCTGAAGGCGGCCACAGGCTCGTGCTGACGTTCGACCACGGTGACCCGGCACTGCTGGCCCGCGCTGTAAACAGGTCGGCCTGGCGCGACCGCAGCCCTCTCGTGGTCGTACCGGGGGAGCGCCTGTGGTCGAGGTCCGGCTACCGGGTGATGTTCAGCAGTCTCCTGCCCGGTGCGCCGACGCTCGTGGCCGACTCGGAACTGGTGGACCTGGTCGGTGGTTCGGCGAAGCGGAACGAGGCGTGATGCGGAGTTCGAGACAGCTGTTCCACACCATGTCCGCCCCGCTGGCGGAGATCTACCGCATTCCTGGCGACGTCCTGCACAAGATGTTCACGACGGAGTTCGGGCTGTTCGTCGCCCAGACGGTGCTGCCCGGTGCGCCGGTCACCGAGGCGTGGCCGCTGTTCAGCGGCTTCCCGTTCGCGCGAGAACGCGGGATCAACGGCTTCGACGACGTGCTGCGGACCGCGCGGTACGAACTGTGGACCATGCGGAGCCCCGCCGCCTGGCAGTCCGCGCTCGCAGACTACGACGAGTTGGACGAGGAGCTGCGCGGCTATCAGAAGATCGACCTGAACCGGCCGCCCGCACGCCGGCCGGTGTCCACCGCACCGGAACGCTGGTCCGTCTACGAGCGGCTGCTCCGCGAAGCCGCGCCGTTCGCCGGCAGCGGCCTGAGAGTCGCCGGACCCGGTCCGCACACGTTCGTCGCCGGAGAGGAACTGAGGGCAGTGACGCTACCGGTACTCGACCTGCCGCCACCGGCAGGACATCGCCTGGACGATCCGCTGCGAGGGGAGGGCAAACCCCTCAAGATCGACAAGTCGGCGCTCCTCGCGACCGCACGTGACATGGACTCGACCGCCCACGCCGAGTGGGAAGGACGCCTCAGCCGGGTCTCCCTGCTGTCGCTGACGGGGGACCGCTTCGCGGAGAGCGAGACGATCGACCTCGACGGCCTCACCCACCTGCTCGGGATCGTCGGTGCGGGCAAGAGCACCCTGCGGGACGTTCTGACCGTTCACGCGGTCGTCGAGCTGGGGCTGCGCGTCACGCTTGTCGTCGGTGACGTCGCGGAAGCGTTGAAGCTGGTCGACCTGTTCGGCACCCACGGTGTCAGGGCCGCCCCGGTCATCGGTGCGGGGACGAGGGTGCGGCACGCCGAGCGGCTGCACCGCAGACTCGCCGGTCGCGGTGCACCCGGCGTTCTCGGGCACGTCGACGCGGGCTTCGACCACGTGGGCACGTCGTGCGCCCTTGCCGCACTCTGCGGCGACGACCAGCCACCGCCGCCCTACCGGCACGCCCCCTGCGCCAAGCTCCGTCCGAGAGGTGTGAAGGCCGGTGCCGACGCCCGCCGAGCGTGCCCGTTCTGGTCGGCCTGCCCGCGTCACCACTCCGCTCACGAGCTCGTCGCGGCGGACGTGTGGGTGGCGACGCCGCAAAGCCTGGTGAGCACGGCCGTGCCCTGGCCGCAGAACGCCGAACGGATCCGGTTCCTGGAGCTGGCGTGCCGGCGCAGCGACGTCGTCGTCGTGGACGAGGTCGACCGGGTGCAGATCACGCTCGACTCCCAGTTCGCGCCGGTGGACACGCTGGTAGGGCGCGGCGCCGTGTCGTGGCTCGACAAGGTCCACGCGCACAAGATCGGCCAGCTCGTCGACCGCGCTCGCATTCCGCTGTCGGACAACGACGTCCAGGCGTGGTCGGCGGCAGTCAACACCGCCTGCGCGGCCACGGACCGGATCTACGCGCTGCTGGTGCGCCACCACGACCTGAGGCAGTGGCTGCGAGAAGGGCACTTCAGCGCGTGGCTCCTGCACCGCAGGCTCGCAGCGGACCGCCACCCCCGTTCGGCGGGCTCCGCGCCGGATCCGCACGAGGCGGCCCGCGACGCGCTGCTCGGCGAACTCGACCGCTTCCGCGACAACCCGTTCGGCGAACGCCGCAGCTTCCCGCCGGCGAACCCGTCGCTCGTGCGGTTGACCAGTGAGCTGCTGCACGCGACGTCGTTGCGGCGCACCCGGCTGGAGCTGCGGGATGCTCTTGCCGAGCTGACCAGCCGCGACGGGGAAATCCCCAGCCAGGAGTGGCTGGACCGGTGGGTGATGCGGTTCGAGTTCACCCTGCTGCTCTCGGCGCTCGAACCGAAGCTGGCGTTGATGACCGTCATGTGGCCGCGCGTCGAGGCCGTGCTCAACCTGGACACCGCACTGGGCTTCCGGGTGCCGGACGACTACGGGCCGATGATTCCCGAACCGCCCATGGGTGATGTGATCGGCTTCCAGTTCCTGCCGGAGGGCAGGGACGACGGCGGTGTGGTGAGCGGCGAGCTGAGGTTCTTCCACTGCATCGGTGTCGGTCGCGACCTGCTCAAGGCCATGGCGGTTCTGCCGGAAGCCGACAACCGGCCTGGGCCGCACGTGGTGCTGCTGTCCGGCAGCAGTTGGGCGGGGTCGTCGAGCCGGTACCACCTGGACGTGCCGGTGCGGGCGCTGCTCGCGCCGGAGAGGGCGGAGATCGAACGGATCGCCTCGGAGAGCGACTTCCGCTTCGCGCCCGTGCGCAACGGCAAAATCCCTGTGCGCGTCTCCGGCACATCACTCGATGACCGGCCACGTGCGTTGAGCGGCATCGTCACGCGGCTCGCCCAAGCGCCGGACGGGCAGGTCAGCGTCCTCGAAGACGAGCTCGCGGACATCGCCGACGACTACCGGCGCCGCATCCTGCTGCTGGTCGGCAGCTACGAGGAGGCGGAGTTGGTGGCCGACCTCCTGCACGGCATGAAGCGGTGGCGGGACAAGGTGTTCCGGCTCGTCGCAGATGACGAGGAGATCATCGAGCCTGCGGAACACCAGGCACCGGTGCTGCGGCGTGGCGACGTCGACACGCTCGCGTTGACGCGCGCAGACCTCTTGATCGCGCCTCTGCTGGCGGTCGAACGCGGGCACAACATCCTCAACGAGCACCGGGTCGCCGCGATCGGCTCCGTGTTCTTCCTCGTCCGCCCCAGCCCGCGGCCCGACGACCTGGCCCTCGCCGTGCACGCGGTAAACGACTGGGCGTCCAGAGTTCGCCGGGACGGCCGGTTCCGGGCCATGACCGCTTCGGCAGGCTCGCTCGACGAGGCGGCCAGGGCGTTCCGGTCCGTGGCCCGCACGCAATGGCGCCGGGTGGTGGCCCGCAGCATGACGTGGCGGGACCTGGGTGACGACCGCGAGTCGGTCACCTGGGACCTGCTGGTCGTGATCTGGCAGGTGATCGGCCGCCTGGTACGAGGTGGGGTACCCGCGCGGGTCGTGTTCGTGGACGCGGCGTTCGCCCCAGAACTGGCGCACGGGCGGAAGGACACCGCGGAGACGAGCCTGCTCGTCTCCATGCATTCGGTGCTGGACCGCTACTGCTCCCCCAAGGCCGATACGGCGATCCCCGCACACGAACGGCAACTCGTGCGCGAGCTGTACGGGCCGCTGTGGACGGCGCTCGGCAGATGCCTGGCGAATGCGACGGAAGGCCTGCACAACACATGACGTCGACGGTTCGGCTCACCGCATACGACCTCGGCCGCGATCCGTGGTCGCACGACTTCAAAGTCATCGCCTTCGCCCGCGAGTGGCGTGCGGAGGTGATTCAGCGGTTCGCGAAGCAGTTCCCCCGCAAGGACCCGCGGTGGACAGCACCGATCAAGCAGTTCAACTCGTTGCTCCAGGGCGCCGTGCCGGACGTGCTCGCCGCTCCGGGCGTGGCGACCGATGACCAGATGCCGTGGCTCTACGCGGCTGACCACGTGCCGCACGACGCGATGATCCGTCTCACGAACGCATGGCTGACCCGCATCCTGTCCCGCCACGGCGATGCTGACGGAGAGGAGGTGGACGCCCTGCTCGACGCTCTAGAAGACGCCATGCCGGCGTGGAAGTCCACCTCCGTGGACCTGACCGAGACCACACTGACCAAGGGCGGTACGGCCAACCCCCATCGTCGGCTGTACCACCTGGTGCCCGAAGTGGTCGCGGCGCGGCTGGCCGCACGCACCTATCACCACGAGGGGACGGAGCTGTCGTTCCGGGTGGTGTCCTCGGCCCGGGGCACCGAGTTGGTGTCGTGGCCGCCCCAGTCGCACGTCAGCCGCGGCCGGGACTGGCGGCATTCCTTGCTGATCCGGGTCTCCCTGCACACCGTGCCGTTCTCGGACCTGCCCAGGGTGCACGTCACCTACGGCGTCCGCCGCTGGGTGACCGGTGAACCGGTGAAACTGGATCCCCAGCGCGGGGTGACCGCCTGCCTGCAGGTGCCCCTGCCGTGGACGATCCGCGACGGCGGAGTGCCGAGGCTGATCGCCAACGGTGTTCGTCACGATCCCCGGCTCGGCGCACCGGCATGGCGTGCCGACGGCCTGATGACGCTGCTGCCGGAGTACAGCTCCGCCTTCACGCTGCCCACCGCTGAGGAGCTGATCGACAACCCCACCGAGTGGGCGCTCGGCCGCAACGGTGTCTCGGTCTGGGTGGCCCATTCGACGTCGATGGGAGCCCACGCGGCGAAATCGGGACTCATGCCCGTCGAGCGACGTCACTTCGACGAATGGGTCGAGGAGTCGCTCACCGGAGTCCTCCGCCGCGCCACGGACCTGACCAAGGCGACGCTGCTCGGCAAACCCCAAGTGTGGCGCCGCGACAAGAACGACGAGGCGAAGGCGGCGAGCAAGGTGCTGAAGGGCCGCGCGCGACGGCTGGCCTGCGCTGCCGCGCTCGGCGGAGGCGCGTTGGACATCGACGTTCGCCACGAGAACGACCGGACCCGTGACGCCCTCGTCGTCGCGCTGTGCGACGTCCTCGACCTCGACCCGGCCTCCGCTCCACACTGGCGCACTCCCGAACTGGAGGTGCGGCTGGACGCGGCCACGTGGGAGGAGGTCGTGACGGATCTGCCGGTGTCCCGCTCCTGGGGCAGGGCACGCGCACGCGCGGTCGCGGCGGCGACCCGTGACCGCCGCGAAATGATCATCCGGCACTTCGGCGCACCACCCCTGGACGCGCCGATCCGCCTCGTCCTCGTGGAGCTGCGCGACGCGGACAAGTTCGGTCCCGGTCGCGATCCGAAGAGCGCGATCCGCCTAGGTTGCGCGGACGCACGCCGGGTGAGCCAGTTCATCACCACGGAGACGACAGCGCTCGCGGACAGAGCCCGCTCCTCGATCCTCGACGGCCTTCGCCAGCTCGGCGCCGTGCTGCCACCGGAGCACACCCTCGGCGCGGCGATCCCGCCGGACCTCCAGTACGTGGGCCTCTGGATGATCCGGAAGAACCACACCACGGCTCGCACCGCGCGGCGCGCCTTGGTGGCGGTGCGCATCCGTCCGGCCGAACACGGCCAGCGGGTCGAGGGCTGGAACGAACACCGCAAGAGCTGGGTGTCGTACCGCGAGCTGCTGCTGAGCCTGCACGGGGACGTCGATGCGGAACAGGACGGGGGCGCGTGGCTGTCGCTGGCGGAACAGCGTGCGGCAGCGGAACGCCGGATCAGGTCGCTGCTCTTCCAGATCCGCGGGACGCCGACGCTGCTGCTGGTGCAGGCGGGGAACTTGCGCCACTCGTGGCCGTGGCTCCTCAACAGCTCGATGGTGCCCGACTCACTCGGCTTCGGCTCTTGGCCGGCCCAGCGCACCGCTTTGTTCGGTCCCGACCTGCGGATTGTCGTGATCCGCGACAGCGGTGGGCGGGACGAGGTGCCGCAGTGGTATGCGCCGCGCGACGACGCGAGGTTCGCGGGCCACGCGAGCGGCATCTGGCACCCGTTCGACGCCGAGGCAGACAACCGCGTGTTCCAGAGCATCACCGAGGTCCCGGTCCAAGGTGCCGCACCCAACCAAGCGGTGAAGTACCGCGACGGCGTGGCGTCGAAAGGTGTCAACGTCCGAGGTTGGAACCCCGAGATCCGCGAACTCACCGTGCTCGCGAGCCGGATGACGACCACGGGCGAGCCCGAGGAACCGCGGACCTGGGCTGCGCTGGTGCACCAGCTCAGGTACGTCGACGACTACGTACCGCTCGCCGTGCCGCTCGCCCTGCATCTCGCGAAACGAGCAGAGGAATACGTGGTCGGCGAAAATCGGTAAAGGTGACCTGGAATTCGAACAAACGAGCGATTCTGCTACGACCTGGAATCGCGTCCACAATTTTTCCACTTTTTTGCGGAGGTTGGTCCAGCCGGGCGACATGTGTGCGTACACGTGACATCGCCGCTAGGGTCGACTGACGATCATCATCGGACACCGGAGAGCACAGATGGCGAACGAACCGCTCAGCATCCCGGAAAAATCCGCTTTGCTGGCGCTGTTGATGATCGGCCGAAGCGCATCCAACCCTGAAATACTGGATTCATACGGCTTCACCATCGAGAGGACGGTCCGAGAGAGCCTCGTGGACCAGAAACTGATCGAGGCTGAGCAGTCCAAGGCGCACAGGAACGCGTGGGTCCACGAACTGACTGAAGTCGGCTGGAAACGCTGTCGTGAGCAGTTGGCGGACGCCTCTCCTGCCGGAGTGCAGCGAAAGGACCGGCTGCTGTACGGCGTTCTCCAATGGGTGGACAGGATCTTCGTCAAGCACGGTCTGGAACTCGCCGACGCGTACACGGAATGGGAAGCCGAGGCCGATCGGGAGATCGAGTCCACTGTGGATGAACGCATCCTCTCCGCCTACCACCGGCTAGTCAGCGATCCCGGAGCGTGGGTGGGCCTCGCCGAGCTGCGCGGGGCGCTGCCCGACGTGGAGGCGCCTGAGTTCGACGCGGCCGTGCACCGCGTCGCCGAGCTGCCGTCGGTGTTCCTCACCCCCGAGATGAACCAGAAGCTCCTGACCGACGCCGATCGCGCGGCGGCGGTCAGGCTCGGCGGGGAAGCAAAGCACCTGTTGTCCGTCAAGGCTTCCTGAGGCCGCCGTGGACCACGCGGAACGGCGTGCGCTGAACAACCTGAGGTTCGACTGGGCGCCGACATCCACCGCCGTGTGGGCACCGCCGCCGGCACACGTGGAACAACTGAACGCAGATGTGGTGAACACGGTGCTCAGCGCCTTCACCGACGCCGACGTGGATCCGACGACGAACCCGCTCGGCATCGCGGTGACGGGGCAGCAGGGCGCGGGCAAGACCCACTTGCTGAGTGCCGTGCGCGTCGAGGTCCAGCGCCGTGGTGGCTACTTCTTCCTGATCAGGCTGGTGCACGGGAACAACTTTTGGCAGAACATCGTCCACTCGTTCCGCGACGGCCTGTACCAGCCGGACGCCGCCGCGGAATCGCAGCTGTCCACGTTCCTGCACCGCTTCTCGGACGTTCTCTCGTTACCCGACGAGGTGCGCCGCCAGGTGATCGGTGAGGAACCGGTGACGAAGGAGGCCCTCGACCGGGTCGTGGTCGCCTTGCGCGAGGTGAACCCGGCGGAAGGCCGGCAGTCTCGGCACACGGCGCGAGCACTGGTCCTGCTCGCGGCCGTCGATCCGACCGTGCAGGAGATCGGCGAGGCGTACCTGACGTCGGGCAGCGAGTTGGTCCCCGGCGAACGCGCGGCGTGGGGCATCCACCCCGATCCGAAGCACCCGCACGAGATGGTCCGCGAGATCTCCGGTCTGCTCGGCATGACGGGAGCGAGCCTGCTCGCGATCGATCAGATCGACGCTCTCATCGCACAGGCCGGCATCACGACGCAGTCGACGTACGATTCGCCGTTCGTCCTGCCGCGCAACGAACTGTTCGACGAGATCGGCACGGGCCTGATGGAGCTGCGTGAGGCGGCGCGCCGGTCGCTGTTGATCGTCGCGTGCCAGTTCCCCGCCTGGGAGGCCATCCGCAAGTTCGCGCACCGGGCCGCGGTCGACCGCTTCCGCGAGGAGCTGCGTCTTCGGACCATCTCCACGGCGGAGACGGGCCGGGCGCTGGTCGCCGCGCGGTTCGCGCCGCGGTTCAAGGACTGCGGGTTCACCCCGCCGCACCCCACCTGGCCCGTCCACCCGGAGGCGTTCGCGGACGCGACCCAGTACACCCCGCGCGAGTTGTTCAAACGCATCAACGACCACATCGCGTCCTGTCTGGACAACGAACAGGTGGTGGAGCTGCGGTCGCTCGACCAGGTCGTGGCAGTGCGGCGGAACGGGGTTCCCCCGGTGCAGTCCTTCCGCCTCGATGAGGAACGACTCGCCCCGCTGGACGAGTCGTTCGCCAAGCTGCGCGACGAAGCCGACCCGAGCCCGGCTGTCCACAAGGACACCGAGGACAAGCGGATGACCGCGCTCCTGAGCGCAGCGCTGACCGCGTACCGGCACGAGCTGGGGGAGAAGGGGCGCGACTATGAAGTGGACGAGGTGCGAGGTGGGAGTAACCCCGCTCTGCACTCGAGGTTCAAACTGGTGCTCGACGACACGACCGAGGACGCGGTCCTCTGGTCGTTCCGCGGCATCTCGACCGACAACACCCGCGCGGCGAAGAACCGGATCGAACGACTGCGGGTGAGCTCAGAAGTCGACCCCCACACCGGCAAGCGCCTCGCGTACCTCTTGCGCACCGGCACGTGGTCAATGAGCTCCCCCAGTACCAAGAAGGCGCTCGCGGAGTTCCGCGCCGCCGGTGGTGTGCTGGTGGAGAGCGTCGATGTGGAGGACCTGCGGACGTTCGCGGCGCTGGAGCTCATGCTCGAACATCCGGGCGTCGAGCTGCACGAGTGGCTGCACCTGCGGAAGCCGGCGAGCGGAACGGCGTTGTTCCGCCTGGTGTTCGGGCCTCCTGACGAGCAGACGCGACCTTCGCCCGGTCCGCCGGAGCCGGAACCGGATGACGTGGCCGTGCAGGCACACGGCGAGTGGCCGACCGATGACCCGGACTTGTCGCGGCAACACCCGTCCGCTCCGCCGGTGTCGATCTCCCTCGGCAACCGGGCGGACACCGGCGAGCCGGTGCACGTGTCGCTGGAGTCGTTGCGCAAGCACACCGTCATCTTCGCGGGCTCCGGCTCGGGCAAGACGGTGCTCATCCGCCGCATCATCGAGGAGTGCGCCCTCCTGGGCGTGTCGGCGATCGTGCTCGACCCCAACAGCGACCTGGCGCGGCTGGGCGACGCGTGGCCCCAGCCGCCCAGCGGGTGGGCGCCGGAAGACCCGGAGAAGGCGGCCGACTACCTCGCGAACACCGACGTCCTGGTCTGGACACCCCGCCGGGAGATGGGAAGGCCCATCAGCTTCCAGCCGCTGCCGGACTTCGCGGACGTGCTCGGTGACCCGGACGAGTTCGCCCTCGCGCTGGACATCGCCGTCGCGGCACTGGCGCCACGTGCCCGTGCCGATGGTTCGACGGCCAAGGCGGAGCGCACGAAGGCCGTGCTGCGCGAGGCGCTGACGTCGTTCGCCCAAGCCGGTGGTTCGGGGCTGAGGTCGTTCCTGGACTACCTCACCGACCTCCCGGAGGAGGTGACCCAGCTCGCGAACGCCACCGCGATCGCCGGTGACGTGGCGCAGACGCTGCTTGCCGCGATGATCAACGATCCGCTCTTCGGCGGATCGGGCGCGCCACTCGATCCCGGTGTGCTGCTCACACCGGCGCCGGGCAAGCGCGCCCGGATCTCGGTGATCAGCATGATCGGACTGCAGAACGACGACCAGCGCCGCGGCTTCGTCAACCAGCTCCAGATGGCCATGTTCGCCTGGATCAAGGCGAACCCGGCCGGTGACCGCCCGCTCGGCGGGTTGTTCGTCATGGACGAGGCGCAGACGCTCGCCCCGTCAGGGGTGATGACCGCCTGCACGACGAGCACGCTCGCGCTGGCGTCGCAGGCGAGGAAGTACGGCCTCGGCCTGGTGTTCGCCACCCAGGCTCCGAAGGGGATCCACAACCAGATAGTCGGCAACGCCGCCACGCAGTACTTCGGGTTCATCAACAGCCCGGTGCAGGTGGCCGCGGCCAAGGAGATGGCCTCAGCCAAGTCCAGCACCGTGCCGGACATCTCGCGACTGACCGCGGGCGAGTTCTACTCGGTCGCGGAAGGCAGGCCGTTCCAGAAGGTCAAGTCGCCCATGTGCCTGAGCCACCACCCGTCGAGCGCGCTCACCCCCGAGGAAGTCCTGGTCCGGGCACGCACCGACTGAGCTCCGTGAGAAGAGGTCACCACAATGGACCAGATCATCGCCAAGCTGGTCGACGAGTTCCAGACGAACTACGCGCTCGCGGACCTGACGCAGAGCGAGGCGTTCGAGGTGTTCGCAGCGTACTGCGTGCTGAGTGCCTACTACGAGGAGGAGTTCAACCCGGACGAGTTCCGCACGGGTGGCGGCAACGACCTGGGCATCGACGCGATCGGAGTGCTCGTCGACGGCATCCTGTTCCGGGACGCGGCCGATGTCCGGGCCCACATCCAGCGGTCGCGCCGGGTGGACGTGCAGATCGTCGTGATCCAGGCCAAGACCACGGCGGGATTCGACAGCCGGGTGATCTCCGACCTGGCCGACAACCTCAGCCACATCACCGGTACGGGCAGCCTGCCCTATGCGGCGTCCGGGGACATCGCCAACTTCCGCGAGTGCCTGGAGGCGGTGTACGGCAACATCGCGAAGCTGTCGGGCGCGCTGCCGGAGCTCCACGTCCACTACGTCACGACCGGAGATCGAGTCGCGGACATGGTGGCGAGCAAGGCGGCCTCCGCCGGCGAGCGCCTGCGAAGCCTCGGTCGTTTCGACCGGGTCGACTTCCGCTGCGTGACCCGCGACGAGCTCCGCCAGCTGTACCGGCGGGCAACGACGAAGGTGGCGGTCCAGTTCCCCATGCCGCGCAAGGTGTCCGTGCCGAAGGTACCGAACGTCGAGCAGGCGCTGCTCGGCCTGCTGTCGGCCAGGGACCTGGTGTCGCACATCCTTTCCGACGAGTCCGGCAGGCTGCGCAGGACGTTGTTCCACGGCAATGTCCGCGACTACCTCGGTGACGACAACCCGGTGAACCGCGAGATCGCGAACACCCTGCGCGATCCGTCGCGACGTGAGCGGTTCGCCGTCCTGAACAACGGCATCACGATAGTCACGCATGGCCTGCACGTGGTGGGTGACGACATCTACCTCGACGACTTCGAGATCGTGAACGGCTGCCAGACCTGCCACGTGCTGTTCGAACACCGGGCCGAACTCACCGACAACGTGCACGTCAGTGTGCGGATCGTGCACTCGCACGACGAGGACGTCATCAACGGCATCGTCGGCGCGACGAACCGGCAGACCACCATCAGTGAAGAAGACCTGACGATCCGCGAGAGCTTCCACCGGTTGCTGGAGGACTACTTCACGCACAGTCGTGACCCGGAGCGGAGGCTCTTCTACGAGCGCAGGACCAAGCAGTACGAGCACCACACGGTCGTGAAGACCCGCATCATCACCCGTGCCCAGCTGGTCCGTTCCTACACCGCCATGTTCTTGAACGAGCCCACTCGCCGCGGCCAGTACCGGTCGCTGATCTCCTCAGGCAGCGGCAACCTGTTCGCCGAGGGCCACCAGCCGGTCGTCTACTACACGGCGGCCGCCGCCTTCTACCGCCTGGACTGGTTGCTGCGCAACGGCCGGATCCCGAAGTCCTACGCTCCTTACCGCTTCCACATCCTCAACGCGATCAAGCTCCGGGTGCTGGGCCGGGCGCCGGTCCAGCACACCTCCCGCACGGCGGAACGCGAGTGCAAGCGGATCCTCGACGTGATGTGGGACAAGTCGGCAGCGGAAGGGCTCGTCCTGAACTTGCTGACGCCCCTGCAACGCGCGATCGACACGGAACAGGCCGAAGGCGTGGCCGCCCGGGAACTGGCCAGAACCCAACGCTTCACCAAACGCGTCAGCAACGAAATCCTCAACTCGACCTGCCCCTGACCTGCTCTGGCCGTGAACCCAGAGCTGACACCGCGCTGACCTGCGAAAAACAAGACTCCTGCAGGTCAGCGCGAGGTCGTCCTGAAGTCGTGCAAATGCGGGAGCACGCCGGGGCTTCAGCGTTGACCCGGCTGGACCAGTTCGAACCGGACCCGGCTGAGCCCTCCCGGCAGGTCGCTGAGCACGTACAGCTCACCGTGCACGTCCGTGCCGATCGCGCTCGGCTGGGTGGGGAAGTTGCCGATCGTGGCGGTGTCGTAGCCGCCGTCGGACCTGGGGCGCACGGCGAACACGCGGGTCGAGCAGTAGTCGCTCGCCACGTAGGTCCCCCGTGCCTGCGGGGTCCGCGAACCCCGGTACACCACGCCGCCGGTCACCGAGCAGTTGTCGTTGTAGTGGTCGTACTCGAAGACCGGGTCGGTGTACCGGACGCCCGGCTTGCACTGCCCCTGGTCGAACACCGGGGTGCCTTCCCGGCAGGACCAGCCGAGGTTCGCCCCGCCCTGCCACGGGCGGATGTGGTTGACCTCCTCCACCAGGCCCTGGCCGACGTCACCGATCCACAGCGAGCCGTCCACGGGGTCGACGGAGAACCGCCACGGGTTGCGCAGCCCGTAGAGCCAGATCTCCGGCCGCGCGCCGCGCACGCCGACGAACGGGTTGTTGCGGGGCACGCAGTAGGGCTGCGCCCCGCAGGTGCGGTTGACGTCGATCCGCACGATCTTGCCGAGGAGGGTGCCGAGGTCCTGACCGGACTTGAACGGGTCGTCGGCGTGGCCGCCGTCGCCCGTCGACCAGTAGAGGTACCCGTCACGGCCGAAGGCGACCTGTCCGCCGTTGTGGTTGCCGTACTCGGCGTGCGCCTGGGTGAGCAGCACCTGCAACCGGTCCGGGGCGCCGAGGGGCACGCGTGCCAGGGTGAGCGCACCGGCCGGCAGGCTCGTGTAGGCAACGTAGAGGAGTCCGGTCCGCGCGAAGTCCGGCGCGGGAGTGATGCCCAGGAGGCCGCGCTCGTTGTCCGACGTGTCGATGCGGGCGGTCAGGTCGAGCACCGGCTCGGCCGCCAAGCCGGTGTCCGGGTGGTAGGCGCGGACGGTGCCGTCCTTCTCGGCGATCAGCATCCGCCCGTCCGGCAGCCCGGTGATCGCGATCGGACGCCGCAGACCGGACGCCACCCGTTCGGACACCACGGTCAACTGGGTGAGTGGCACCGCGCGGGTGCGGTACGTCTCGGCTGCGGCGGTGCCGGCCGCCGGCGACGAGGGTGACGGGAACGCGGACGAGGCCAGGATGAGCAGGCCGGCCAGCAGGGTGGACCGGCGACAACGCCGTCGCGACATGGTTCGGCTCCTCGAGCAGGGTGTGGAGGACACGTTCTGGGAGCGCTCCCAATCTACCGCGCCCTCCCGGCCGCATCGAGCCGCCGTCCTGACGCCTCCGGTCGCAGAAGGAGTACAGGACCGGCCGCCTCCACCGCCCTGGTCACGACGACCGGCCGGCCTCCAGTGCCTCGACCGCGCGATCGGACAACGGCGTGTGCACCGCTCGCCACGCCGATTCCAGCTGAGCGGGCGTGGAACAGCCGACGATCGGCAGGACGGCGGCCGGACGGCGAACCATCCAGGCGAGCACCGCCTGCCCGGCGTCGAGGTCGTGTTCCGCCGCGACCTCGTCCAGCGCGGACAACGCGGCCGCGGTGCCCGGCCGGAGGTAGGGGGCCGGGAGGGGGCGGTCCGGGCGGGTGTACGCGCCGCCGAGCAGCACGGAGTGCGCCACGGGGAGGACGCGGCCCGCGCTCGCGGCCGCGAGCACCTCGTCGTCCAGCAGCACGTGCGGGGCCGGGTCGTGGCCGGGATCGGGCTGGAGGTAGGTGAAGCGGTTCTGCACCGCCGCATAGCGCGGTCCCGGTAGTGCCAGTGCCGCCGACAGCCGGGCGGCGGACGTGTTGCTGCAGGCGATGGCCCGGGTGAGACCCCGCGCGACCAGGTCCTGCAGTGCCCCGACCGTCTCCTCCAGTGCGACCGAGCGGTCGTCGACATGGGCGTACACGAGGTCGACGTGGTCGGTGCGCAGCCGCCGCAGGCTCGCCTCGACCTGCGCCGTGACCGCCGGTGCGCTCAGCCCGAGCGCGGTGGACAGGTCGCCGCCGGGGTGGGACGGACGGGCACCGGCCTTCGTGGCCAGCGTGACGCGGTCCCTGCGCCGTCGGCTCACCAGCCAGTCGCCGATGCAGTTCTCCGACTCGTCGCCGGTGGCGCCGGGGTGCCAGAACGCGTAGTTGTTCGCCGTGTCCACAAAGGACGCGCCGAGCTCGATCGCGTGGTCCAGCAGAACATGCGCGTGTGCGGCGGGCACGCGGGTGCCGAAGTACATCGTGCCGACGGCCAGGGGTGGGAGCGGGGAGTCCAAGAGGGAAAAGGAACTGGTCACGGTGAGTTCTCCTGGTGGGTCAGGACTTCGTCGCCGGCAGGAAGCGGTCCGGAGGGCTGACGCGGGTGCGCGGGTGGACCAGGCTCAGCAGCGGGCCGGTCATCGCCGTGGTCACCACCGCCATGACGACCATCAGCGAGTACAGCGAGGCGTCCAGCAGTCCGGTCTCCAGGCCGACGCCCAGGATGATCAGCTCGGTGAGGCCGCGGGTGTTCATCAGGACGGCGAGCGTGCGGGCGTGCCGGACGTCCTGGCCGCACGCGCGGGCGCCGAGATAGGCGCCGAAGAACTTGCCGGCGATCGCGACGAGCAGGATCAGCGCGAGCTCGCCGGCGCCACTCAGGTCCACTGTGGACAGATCGACCCCCAGGCCCGCCACCGCGAAGTACACCGGCAGCAGCACCGAGCCCAGCGGATCCACCCGGCCGATGACCTCCTCGCGCAGCCTCTCCGTTCCGGCACGCGGGACGACCGCGCCCGCGAAGAACGCCCCGAAGATGAAGTGCAGCCCCAGCCACTCGGTCACCCCGCCGGACACCACCGCGAACACCACGACACCGGCGAGCGCACCCGCGGGCAGGGCCCGGCCGGTGCGCTGGTGCGCGGCGACCAGTCGTGCCAGCACCGGGCGCACGACGAACAGCATGACCAGGACGTACGGCACGACGAGCACGGTCTGCCAGGCGCTCCGGCCCGCGGCGAAGGTCAGCGTCGCGGCCAGCAGGCACCACGCCACCACGTCACCGATCGCCGCGGCCGCGATGGCCAGCCCTCCCACGTTCGTGCGGTGCAGGCCGCGCTCCACCAGGATGCGCGCCAGCACCGGGAACGCGGTGATGGACATCGCCGCGCCGAAGAAGAGGACGAACGCCAGGAGCGGTCCCCGGTGCTCGTGGTCGCCGGCCAGGTGCAGTGCCAGCAGGCACCCCAGGCCGAACGGCAGCGCGATGGCCCCCACGGCCACACCGGTGGCGGCACCACCCTTGCCGCGCAACAGCTTCTGGTCGAGCTCCAGCCCGATGACGAACATGAACACCGCGACGCCGACGCTGGCCAGCGCGGTCAGGCCGGGCCGGACGTCCGCGGGGAAGAGCGCGGCGGGAACGGCGCCGCTGAACAGCGTCGGGCCGAGCAGCACACCCGCGACGATCTCGCCGACCACGGCGGGCTGCCCGAGCCGCTTGGCCAGCGCGCCCAGCAGCTGGGCGGCCACCAGGACCACCGCCAGCGCGAACAGGAACAGGAGCGTGTTCAGTGGGGTCATGGGGGAGTCACTCCGGGATCGGTCGTCGGTCGTTCGGGTGGAAGCGGTTGGACAACGCGGGAACGGCGTTGGTATGTTGACCGGCGTGTCCAGCCCAGAGGCTTCCAGTAGGTAGCCACCGGACCTCTCCGGTGGCGTTCGTCGCTGTCGCGCTCTTCCGGCGCTGACGCACGTGGACCTCGCCCTTGTCCGGGCTTTCCGGTCCCAGCCACCGCATCGAGATCACCCACACCCCGGATTCGTTCCGGGGCGCTGCCGTGCGCGCACCGCGCACCGCCGGCTGACACCTCTTCTCTTGCGGTTCCAGGAGTTCTGAAATGCCTCTTGCCGTGTACGTCCTCGCTTTGGCGGTCTTCGCCATGGGGATGTCCGAGTTCATGCTGTCCGGGCTCGTGCCCGACATCGCCGTCGAGCTGGGCGTGTCGATCCCCGCCTCGGGTTCGCTGATCTCCGCCTTCGCCGTCGGCATGATCGTCGGCGCGCCCGTGGTGGCGATGCTGAGCCTGCGCTGGCCGCGCCGCACCTCGTTGCTGGCGTTCCTCGTCGTCTTCCTGCTGATGCACGTCGTCGGCGCACTCACCGACAGCTTCTCGGTCCTGCTCGTCACCAGGGTCGTCGCCGCCCTCGCCAACGCCGGCTTCCTCGCCGTGGGCATCGCCGCCGCGGCCTCGATGGTCGACGACAAGACCAAGGGCAAGGCGACCGCGGTCCTGGTCAGCGGCGTGACCATCGCGTGCATCGCGGGCGTGCCCGCGGGCGCGTACATGGGTGAGCTGTGGGGCTGGCGTTCCGCGTTCTGGGCGGTCGCGGTGCTGTCCGTGCCGCCGGTGTTCGCCATCCTGCGGTCGGTTCCGGGCACCGCGCCCGATCCCAACGCCCCGAGCGCACTGCACGAGCTGCGTGCGCTGCGCACGCCACGCCTGATCATCGTGCTGGTGCTGGGCGCTCTCGTGAACGGCGCGACCTTCTGCTCGTTCACGTACCTCGCCCCGGTCGTCACCGATGTCGCGGGCATGTCGCCGAGCTGGGTGCCGCTCGCGTTGCTGTTGTTCGGCCTCGGCTCGTTCGCCGGTGTCACGCTCGGCGGCAAGTTCGCCGACAGCAACCCGACGGGCCTGCTGTCGGTCGGCGCCGTCGCGCTGCTCGCAGGCTGGCTCGTGTTCGCGGCCACGGCGGGCAACCCGGTCGTGGCGCTCGTGTTCATGTTCATCCAGGGCACGCTCTCGTTCGCGGTCGGCTCGACGCTGATCTCCCAGGCCCTCTACTCCGCCGCCGGCGCTCCGACCCTCGCCGGTGGTTTCGCCACCGCGGCGCTCAACGTGGGCGCCGCGGTGGGACCCGTGCTGGGAGGTGCGGCCATCAGCGCGGGCGCGGGCTTCCGCTCTCCGCTGCTGGTCAGCGCCGCACTGGTGGTCGCGGCCCTGCTGGTCGGCGGTGCCGGGCTGCTGGCCGCGCGCACCAGGGCCGGCGCCGGGCAGCGCGCCGAGGTGCAGGCGGTGTGATCCCCGGCTCAGGGGGTCGCCCGCGGGTGACCCCCTGAGCGTTCACCCGGTCCAGGCCAGCCGGTCGAGGAAGTGGGCGATCAGCGCCACCGACTGCTCCGGGTTGAGCCGCGGGTCGCAGGTCGACCGGTAGTCCGGGAAGGACGGTTCGTCGTCCGTTCCGGACACGCACTCGGTCACCGGGTCCGGCGTCAGTTCGAGGTGCAACCCGGCGGGGCGGAGTCCGTACCCGGCGACGACCCGCACGAACGACGTCACCTCTGCCCGCATCGCCGCCATCAGCCGGGTCTTGACCCCGCGCAGCTTGAGCCCGTTGCCGTGCATGGGATCGCACAGCCACACCACCGGCGTGCCCCTCCTGGCGACCGCCGCGACCACGGCGGGCAGCAGCTCGTCGACCTGCTCCGCTCCGTAGCGCAGGATCAGGCTCAACCGGCCGGGAACACCGTCCGGGTTGAGGTGCCGGGTCAGCGCCACGACGTCGTCCGGTGTCGCGGTGGGACCGATCTTGACCCCCAGCGGGTTCCGCACCCCTGCCGCGAGCGCCAGGTGGGCGCCCCCGATCTCCCTCGTGCGCTCGCCGATCCAGCCGAAGTGCGTACCCGCGCTGTACGCACCACGTACGCCGTCACGCACCAATGGCCGCTCGTAGGGCATCAGCAGCATCTCGTGCGCGGTGTAGACGCGTTCCTCCAACGGCTTTCCCCACCAGGCCCGCCGCACCTCGCGCAGCACGACCTGCGAGCAGTCGTAGGCGGTGCGCAGCCGGCGCGGGTCGGGTACCCGCAGCAACGGGTCCGGTTCCGGGTCGTTCACGGCGTCACCGCAGTAGCTGGCCATCAGCCCGGTCTCGAACGGGTCGGGTTCGAACGGTGAGGACCGGGGTTTGCCGTACTGCCCCGCCAGCCTGCCCACCGCCACGCCCGCGAGCCCGCTGCCCGCCCGCATCATCGCGGCGAGCCCCTGCAGGTGGTCGACCTTGCGCCGCACCAGTTCGGGCACGGCCTCGTGGAACCGCTCCGCGCAGTCACCGCCCTGCAGCACGAGCGCGGCGCCCTCGGCGACCAGGGCCATGCCGAGGGCGAGGTCGACCACCTCGTCCTCGGTCGTGAGACCGGGCAGTCCGGCCAGCTCGGCTTCAACCCCGTCCACGGCGTCCTGGTCCGGCCAGACGGGTTGCTGCCGTGCGGTGCGTGCGGCCATCTCCGCCCGCACGAGCGCGGCCGGGGAGTCGAGGACCGGGACCAGCCGGTCGGCGGCGGTCACCTGCCGCTCCCGGCGGCCGCGGCGATCGCGACGTCCTCGACCCGGCACATCTCCTGGATGAGCAGCTCGTAGAGCCGCACCAGGAAACCGGGGTCGATCCCGTGCTCCGCGGCGTACCGGGCCGCGCGCTCCTTCACCAGCCGCACCCGGTGGGGCTGCATCATCGGGACCTCGTTGGCCGACTTGTACGCCGCGATGCGCAGGCCGCAGTCCAGCCGGCCGCGGACGATGTCGAGCAGCTCCGCGTCCAGGCGGTCCAGCTCCTCGCGCAACTGCGCAAGGCCGTCGTGTTCGGTCATCGAAGCTCCTCAGCGTGGCAGTGCATGGTCGTGAACACGTCGTGCGCGCGCCGCTCGTGCTCGGCGCACCTGTCGCCGAGCAGGGCGCGGATCTCACCGAAGGCGGCCGCGACACCGGCCTCGCCCTCCTCCACGGCGGCGGCGAACGCGCGCAGGCCGTCCGCGAGCGCCTGCCGGGCACCCGCCGCGTGCGGGTTGGCCTCCTGGACGTCCAGGTAGACCTCGGGCCGGCCGCTCGTGATGCGGGCGAGCAGGGCCAGCAGGGTCAGGTGCGGTGGCGGTGCCGTGGCGGCCAGCCGATCCGCCGGCACCCCCAGCCTGGCCAGCGCCAGCCCGAAGGACAGCACCGTCGCGTGGGTCAGCGCCTGGGTGGCGGCCGCCGTGGCGTCGTGCTCGCCGGACGTGCAGCGCACCACCCGCCCGCCCCACCGGCGCACGAGGTCGAGCAGTGCGTCGACACCCGGTCCGCCGCGTGCCACCACGGCGGCCACCGGCCGGCCCGCCATGCCCAGGTCGGGGGCGAACATGGGGTTGAGGCCCACCACCTGCACCTCGCCGGGCAGGTCGGTGAGGCGGGCGCTCAGCCGCGACTTCACCGACAGGGTGTCGGCGAGCACCGCGCCCGGTCCGAGCAGCCCGGCCAGCGGTTTCACCGCCCGCAGCGCCACCGGCTCCGGCACCGCGAGCACCACCAGGTCCGCGGCGGCGACGGCGGCGGCGACCACCGCGTCCGGTGCGGTGATGTCGCCCTGGAGGACGTCGCCGTCGCCGGGGCCGAGGTCCACCGCGGTGACGGTCACGCCGCTGTCCCTCAGAAGGGCGGCGAACAGCGCGCCGACCGCACCTCCGCCCCCGGCCACCACCGCGTGCCGCAGCGCCGTCACGCGACCTCACCCGCGACCGTGCCGGCCGAATGCGCGGCACCCGCCGCCCGGTCGAGCGCGGCGAGCAGCGCGCCCGCCTTGACCACGGTCTCGGTGAACTCCTCCTCGTGGTCGGACAGGGCCACGATGGCGCCGCCCACCCCGAACTCCGCCACCCCGGGCGTGAGCACCATGGTGCGGATGACGATGCTGAGGTTGGCCGCTCCGCTGAGCGAGAACCAGCCGAGCGCGCCGGAGTACACGCCGCGCGGACCGTCCTCCAGCCGGTCGATGATCTCCATGGTGCGCTTCTTCGGCGCACCGGTCATCGAGCCGCCGGGGAACGCCGCCCGCACGCACTCCACCGCGGTCGCACCGGGCCGCAGCGTGCCGCGGACGGTCGACACCAGCTGGTGCACCGGGGCGTAGGTCTCCACGTCGAACAGCAGCGGCACGTGCACCGACCCGACAGCGCAAACCGCGTTGAGGTCGTTGCGGACCAGGTCGACGATCATCAGGTTCTCCGCGCGGTCCTTCTCCCGGCTGAGCAGGTCGGCGCGCAGCGCGGCGTCCTCCGCGGGGGAGCCGCCGCGCGGCCGGGTGCCCTTGATCGGCTTCGACTCGACGCCGCCGTCCGCGCCCACGGTCAGGAACCGCTCGGGGGAGGCGCTGAGCACCGCCAGCTCCGGGAACTCCAGCAACGCCCCGTAGGGCACCGGGCTGATCTCCCGCAGCGCCGAGTACAGCCGGTCCGGCCGTGCGCGGGAGGGCACGGTGATCATGTTGGTCAGGCAGATCTCGTACGACTCCCCGGCCCGGATCTCGGCGAGGCAGTCCTCGATGCGGTCGTGGTAGGCGTCCTTGTCGTGGCGCGGCATCGCGACCTTGCCGAAGGAGTCCCAGTCCCGTGCCGCCAGCGCGATCGCACGCCCGCGGGCCGTCGCCGGCTTGATCGCCAGCACCCTCGCCTCGGTGTCGTCGAGCCACGCCGTGGCACCCGGCGCGGCGAGTGCCAGCAGGTAGCAGCACCCCTCCGCGTGGTCGAGCACCACCGCGCGGTCGGCGAACAGCAGTGCCGCGTCCGGATGCGCCGAGACGTGGGCCGGTTCCCCGATCGTCTCGGCCTTCAGCTCGTAGCCCAGGTAGCCGACGTAGCCGAGGTTGAACTCGAACGGCAGTCCCGGTGGAGCGGGCACCCTCCTGCGGTGCAGCTGTTCCTGGAGGTAGTCGAAGAACGGTTGCCGGACGTGGGTCGTGCGGCCGTGCGCGTCCCGCACCGTGACGGTCTGGTCGGCGACCCGGTAGGTGATGTGCTCGGCCAGCGGACCGCTGTCGTCACCGAGGAACGAGAACCGGGACAGTCCGTCGATCACCTCGCTGCTGTCCAGCCAGAACGTCGACCGCGCGCCGGCGAAGCAGGCCTCCCGCACCGACTCGCCGTCCGGCGCCACGTCGACGCGGCGCACCAGGACCTCGTGGGCGGCCCGCTCGTGGGCGAGGGCCAGCCTGCGGAAGTTGGCCAGGACCTCCCTGCCGTACTCGCTCCCGATGGACTCGGGGTGGAACTGCACCCCCCACAGCGGCCGGTGCCGGTGCCGCAGCCCCATGATCACCCCGTCGTCCGTCCACGCCGTCGCGTCGAGCTCGGCGGGCAGGTCGGTGACGGCCAGGGAGTGGTAGCGCACGGCGGTGAACGGCGAGGGCAGACCGGCGAAGAGGTCCTCGCCGGTGTGCCGGACCTGGGACACGCGGCCGTGCATCGGTTCCGGCGCCAGTGCGACCGTGGCGCCGAACAGCTCCGCGATGCCCTGGTGCCCCAGGCACACCCCGAGCACCGGCAGGTCGCTGTCGAGCACCGCGCGGGCGCTGATGCCGAAGTCCTTCAGCCGTCCGGGACGACCGGGACCGGGGGAGACCACGATGGCGTCGAACTCGGAGAGGTCGATGTCGGACCACTCCGCGTCGTTGCGGACCACCACGGGCGGGCGGCCGGCGACCTCACCGATGTACTGGAAGAGGTTGTAGGTGAACGAGTCGTAGTTGTCGATCAGAAGAGTTCGCATGCGCTGCGCCTTGTCTCGGGCGGGAACGCGCTACCGGGTCAGGGTCCTGCGCATGTGCAGGCGCTCGGCGGCGTTGCCCTGGTTGACCACGTACTTGACCAGCAGATCGCTGTCGACGATGGCGGGGTGCTCCTCGTCGTACTCGATCGCCATGACGGTGCCGAGCCACGGTTCGAGTCCCATGGCGTAGACGTAGACCTCGCTCGGACCGAGTGCGTCCACGATGGACTTCGCCTGCTCGAAGTCCGAACCGTTGAGCCTGCGGCTCTGGTCCTCGCGCCGCGACAACGGCTTCGGGTACAGCGGGCCGTAGATCCAGCTGGCGGCCGCACCGATGCTCTCCATGCCGATGAACACCGTGTCCACCCGGCCGACGAGCGCGACGACCTCGGCGTAGGTGGCGGGGGAGACGTTGGTCGAGTCGGCGGCGAAGAGCACCTGCCGGTCGCCCAGCCGCAGCAACCAGCCGGTCTTGCTGCGGATGCGCAGGTCCCCGTGCTCGCCCAGGAACGGCAACGCGATCGCGGTCGCGGTGCCGCACGGGCGGGCCTCCAGGTCGTCGACCTCGACCACGTCGGTGAACCCGAGCCTGCGCAGGATTCCGGCGAGCCCGGGGTCCACCAGGCTCGCGTTGGTGGAGCGGGGGACCAGCACCGTGCCGACGCGGTGGCGGATGCGCAGCAGCGTCTCGAACAGCATGTGGTCCTGGTGGTTGTGCGTGATCAGCACGTGGTCGATGCGGTCGGGCAGGTCGGCGTAGGTGAACCTGCCCTCGGTCTCACCCTCGTACCCGGTGTGGCTCAGCACCGGGTCGATGAGGAACGTGCCGCCCTCGTGGCGGATGAACACGCAGGCGTGGCCCGCGTAGTCGAGCACGTCCGGCAGGGACCGCTCGTCCCGTGGTTCCGGCACCTGCGCGAGGGTGAAGTACCCGGCGAAGCGCTGGGCCCGTTCCCCGGAGAGGCCGAGGTTCACGGTGAGCTCGTGCAGGCCCGCGTCGTCGAGGCCGCCGCGGAACACCTGGTCGAGCAGCGGCGAGTCCAGCGGCACGTCGACCAGCAGCTGCTGCGGGGTGTACTCCAGCATCGGCGTGGTGAGCGCGAACTCCCTGGCGTCCTCGGTGACGAAGGAGAACCGCACCTGCTGCAGGCTCTTGTCGTAGTACTCCGAGGCGTACATCAGCGGTTCGATGAACCGGTAGTCCGGGCTGTGGTTGTCCCGGCCGTAGAACACCTCGACCCGGCCGGCCAGTGCCGTGGGCAGCTCCCGGTAGACCGGGTCGAGGCACTGGCCGGTGTAGCGGGGCAGGATCTCGTCCTCCAGCTGCCGGATCGCCTCGAACAGCTCGTCCAGCTTCGCCCGTCGTGGTGCCGTGTCACGCCACCAGCTGACGATGGTGTCGTAGTGCTCGTGGGCGTGGACCCACGGGCCGCCGTGCATGCGGGGCTGGCGCACCGCGGCGGCGTGCACCTCGGGGGAGTCCGAATAGGACTCCATGATCGGGGTGAACCTGTTGCGGAGGAAGCGGGCCAGCGTCTGCGGCGGCAGCAGGTACGACCAGCCGTACCAGCCGGCGACCACCGGTTCGACCGCGACGTCGTCACGCAGGTAGTAGCGCATTTCGGGGCTCCGTTCGTGCGTCGGGGGTCAGGCGCTCACGACGGACGTGCCCGGCAGCAGGGCCAGCAGGTCCGCGAGCACGTCGCGGTCGGTCTCGTGGCGCGCTTCCCGCCAGCCCCGTCCTCCCAGTGCCGACTGCGTCGCGGCGAGCACCCTCGGGTCTGCCGCTCCGCCAACCCTGGCAAGGTCGAACCAGCCGCCGACGTCGACGACGTCGGACTCGGTCAGCCCGGTGACCGCCAGCAGGTCCGCCAGGCCGTAGGTGCGGTGCACGACGACCTGGGAACGCGCGGGTGCGCCCTGCACGCCGGCCAGCAGCGCGTCGACCAGCAGACCGACGTCGCAGACGGGCACGTACCCGTCGAGCCGGGGCAGGGCGCGCAGGCGGACCGAGAGGTCGAGCAGGGACGAGAACCAGTCGTCCCGCAGGAACGCCCTGTCCGTCTCGCCGTGGCCGTAGACCAGACCTGCCCGATAGCTGGCGCCCGCGCACCCGACGGCGGCCAAAGCGTCCACATAGGACTCACAGATGAGCTTGGAACGCGAGTACGGCTCGCCCACCGCCGTGAGCGCCTGGGCGGACAAGGTGCCGAACCGCTCTCCCGCGGACGCCGCCGAGAGGAACGCGAACGACTGAGCGCCCCACGCGGCGGCGGCGCGCACGACGAGAGCGGTGGTGCGCACGCTGCCGGACATGTGCCGGTCCAGCGGCAGCAGGTGGTTGACGTCGTAACCGCAGTGCACGACCGCCTCGACCGCCGGCCCGGTGCCCTGCGCCAGGTGGCGTTCCAGCTCCGGGTAGCCGATGACCTCCACGGCACCGAGTCCGGCCTCCGACCGGCCGAACCTGGCGGCGTGGCCCGCCTTGAGCCGCTGCGCGCTGCTGGTGCTGACCACCAGCACGCGGTGACCGTCGTCGAGCAACCGTTCCAGCACGTGCCCGCCGATGAACCCGGACGCACCGGTCAGCAGCACCGGGCCCGGACCGGTGGGCGCGCCGCGCCGCAGCTCTGGCAGCTCCGCGCGCAGGGCCGCGAGCTCGGTCTCCGCCTGTCGGAAGGCCAGCTCCGCCGGGGAGAGGTCGCGCACGACCTCCTCGCCGCGCACGTGCCGCAGGAAGTCCGCGGCCACGAAGTCGTACTCCATGGCCTCGAACGCCGCCTCCACCGCCTGCTGGCCGAACAGCTCGGCCAGCTTGACCTGGATGCGCATCATCGCGAGCGAGCTGCCGCCCGCGTCGAAGATCGACACGTCCGCGCCGACCTCCTGGCCGAGCACCGCGGCAACCACGTCGAGCACCTGGCCCAGTTCCTCACCGCGGGCGCCGCCGGGCGCGGCCGCGGGTTCGGCCAGCAGCTCACCCAGCGCGTTCTTGTCCAGCTTCCCGCTGGTCGCCAACGGGAACTCGGGAACGACGGCGACCCGGTCCGGCACCTCCCAGGCCGGGAGCAGCTGCCGCAGCCGGACCATCAGCGCGTCCTCGCCGTCCGGTGCCTCCGTCGTGGCGAGCACGAGCTCGTCGTCCAGCTGCACCATGGCGACCTGCACGCCGAGGTGCGCGCTCAGCGCGAACTCCACGTGCGCCAGGTTGACCCGGTGCCCCAGCCGTTTGACCTGCTCGTCGACGCGGCCCATGTAGGTCAGGCCACCCCGGTCGAGCGCGACCCGGTCGCCGGTCCGGTAGGCGCGGCTGCCCCGCACCTCGCCGAACCTCTCCCGCTCGCGCGGGTCCCCGCCCACGTAGCCCAGCGCCACCCCGTCACCGACGATCACGAGCTCGCCGATGCCCGACTCGGTCAACCGGCCGGTGTCGAGGTCGCGCACCAGTGCGGAGAACCCGTCGATGGGCGTGCCGATCGTGGTGGCGAACTCGGTCAGCTCGGCGACCGAGAAGCACACGGTTCCCTCGGTCGGGCCGTAGGCGTTGAACACGCGGCTGTGGCGCGCGGCCGTGTCGAACTCCGCCTTGCCCAGCGCCTCACCCGCGAACTGCACCTTGCGGACGTTGCGCTGAGCCCGTTCGCCGAGCCGGGCGTACACCGACGGCGGCACCATGATCAGGTCACCGCCGTGCTCCGCCAGGTGCTGCGACAGCGCGCCGAGCCACGACTGCACACCGCGGGCGGGCACGACGACGGTCGCACCCGCGTGCAGCGGCACGACGATCTCGGTGATCGAGGCGTCGAAGGACAGCGAGGCGAACTGCACGACCTCCTGCCCGGGACCGATGTCCAGCAGGCGGGTCAGCGACCGGCAGAGGTTCAGCAGGCCGCCGTGCCCCACGTCGACGAGCTTGGGCGTGCCGGTCGAACCGGAGGTGAAGATCGAGTAGGCGACCGCGCTGTCACCGGCGTCCGGCACGCCGGCCGCCGAGGCGGTGAGCGGCACGGTGCGGGTGTCGAGGGCGGGCACACCCGTCGCCGCGGCTTTCGCCAGCGAGTCGTCGTCGAAGCAGACGGCAAGACCGGGGTCGGCGACGCGCGCCGACTCCACGAACCTCGCCGTGGGCAACGCGGGGTTGGCCGGGGTGTGCACGGCGTGGCTGCGCAGTGCCGCGAGCGCCCACAGCACGGACTCGGCGGAGTGCTCGCCCACCACCAGCACCCGGCGGCCGGGCGGGCACTCGCGGCCGATCCGCGCGGCCAGTGCGCCGGTGATCCGGTCCAGCTCCGAGTAGGTCCACTCGCGACCGGCACAGCGCAACGCCACCCGGTCGGCGTGGCGCGCGAACGCACCGCTCAGCAGGTCAGGCAGTCGCACGGAGGGCTCCAATTCGCTGTTCGAGTTCGGAGAGGACGACCGCGACGGTGTCCTCGCCGATGAACCGGCTCTTGTACTGCAGCTTCATCAGCGGCGGTCCGGGGAAGGAGCGGTCGGCGAGGAACTTCAGGTCCTCGAAGACGCGGTCGCTGCGCACCCGCACCCAGTCCCAGTCGCGCGGCTCTGGACGCATGAAGGTGGTGTCCGAGACGACGATCCGCGGCATCCGGCCCCGGCTGAACGCGGTGGCGAACGCGGTCAGGTCGGACATCGTGTAACGGCCCAGCCCCTCCAGCCGCGCCCTGGTGGCGGCGAAGTGCTCCGGCGTGTACTCGCCTGCGCGTTCCCGGTGCACGACCAGCGGCCGGATCTCCACGAAGTAGCCGCCCCTGCGGGCGAAGTCCCAGCGGGAGAACGGGTACTGCAGCACGAGTCCTCCGCCGACCACCCGCAGCACGGTGGCGGTCACCGCGGCCAGCAGGTCGTCGAACGAGAGGCCGGGGCGCAGGAGCAGCCAGCGCTCGGAGCTGCCGGAGATCGTGGGCACACCGGGTCTGCCGGGTGTCGGCAGCGCTCCGAGCTCCCGCTGCACCACCTCAGGGTCGGCGGCCGGCAGCGCGGCGAAGCGGGCGAGCATCCCCGAGTGGTCCCGGTAGCGCGACCCCGGCCGCTTCACCGGCTCACCGCGCAGGTGTGCGCGCAGCTGTCCGAGCAACGCGACGACGTCGGCAAGGTCGACGACCATGTGGTTGAACTTCGCGAACACCAGGTGCCGGCCGTCGTCGTGGGGCCAGAAGGCGACGTGGACGGCTTCGTCCAGGCCCAGCGGCCGGGTGTTGTGGTAGGCGGTGGTCACCTCGGCCAGGTCGTCCGGGCTGCCCGTCACGCGGGTGTCGTGGACGACGCAGGTGGCTTTGACCTCGTGCTCGGGAACGCCGATGAGGTTGCCCAGCGCGGCGGTGACACCCAGCTGCCGCAGGAAGTCCTCAGTGTCGCGCGGGTCGGTGGCGAGCACGCCCAACGCGGCCGCGCACGGGTTGACGTCGCAGTCGAGGCCGAGGTCGCGCAGGAAGCTGAACAGGTCGCGGACGGCGACCGCGTCCTCGCGCAGGACCGGTGTCGTGGCCACCGCGGTCAGCCCTGCTTCGCCGCGGTCGTGCCCCACGCGAACTCCACCTGGTCCAGGACGTCCATCTCGGACAGCAGCGCGTGCACACCGGAGTGGTCCTGCACCAGGTGCGTGCCGCCCTGCTCCTCGCGGATCTCGGCGGCGGCCTTCTCCCAGCCGGGCAGCCCCTCGAAGTCCGCGATGGTCTCCCAGGTGGTGAAGTCGGGGGCCACGAACGCGGCGAGGCCCGCGACCACCTTGTCCAGCACGAACCGCTTCTGGTGCGCGGGCAGGACGTCGTGGACCTGCTTGAGGATCTCCCCGGAGATCGAGGCGTGGCAGTACTCGTCCCGGTTGTGCAGGCGCACGGTGGTGGAGTTGACGACCTGGATGTCCTCGTCGTTCGCGAGCAGGTCCAGGTAGGCGTTGATGGAGATCTCCGCGACGGTCGCGAACGCGAGCGTGGTGAGGCTGCGCTCCCAGCGTTCCGCGCAGCGGTCCACGTGCTCGTCGTGGATGGTGGTGATCAGCGAGTCCGGCAGAACGCGGTCGGAGAACTCGTAGCGGCGCATCCGGCGGGTGGTCGCACTGCCGTTCATGTGCATGAGCGTGTGGTACTGCTCGTCGACCATCGCCTGCGCGATGGCGAGCTCGAGCTCCTGGCCGCCGGCGCCGGGGTACTCACCGGACGCGACGAGCTGGAAGCCCGGGTTCGCGATGCCCTGCTCGATGAGGACCGTGTTGCGGTTGTAGGCGATCCAGCCCCAGCTGGTCATGCGCGACCGTTGCGCGTCGGACCACCGCTCCCACACCGGGTGGGCGCTGAACGGCACCATGTCCACCCGGAAGTCCGGGCGGTCGGGGTCGAACAACGCGTGGACGTCCGGTTCCGCGCGCTTCACCGCCGCGCGCCGGTGCCAATTTCCAACCAACCTGGAAATCACCGCGCTTTCAGCGGAATCAGTCCGGTCGAACGCGGGCAGACCGGCGATTTCGGTCAGCCCTCCGCCTTCGGCATCGGGATCGGCCTGACTGCCCATGGCACACCTCTCTCGCTGTCGAATATCGCAGTGGATTTCCTGCCGCCGAGTTTGTCGAGCGCCCCGAACGGTGACAAGTGGTGTTGAGCGCCGCGCGGACACGTGCGACTGCGGCAGTGCCGCACTCGCACACCGGTGGTGCGTTCAACCTCCGCAAAAGTCGCCGGAGTCGCTTCCGAAGGCCGATATCCGCTGCTAGCGTCCGAAACCGGCAGGCACCCGACGCGGTGCCGCACCCATCCGGCGGCCGGCCCCCAATCGGGACAGCCCGTGCGGCGGAGGGCCTCCAGACGAGATCGTGAATCCGGCGCAATTCGACGCGCCTGGAGAACCGGTAAGAGGAGAGCACGGTGGACGATCGCATCCTGCAGATCATTGTTTCCGCAATCGAGGAGCTGAACGAAACGCGGGAGGAAAAGATACCGACCGACAATGTGCTCGACCTGCGGCTCTACGGCGGTGACTCAGGGGTGTTCGAGTCCATGCACCTGGTCGGTTTTCTCGCGCTCGTCGAGGAGAAGCTCGAGGACGAGTTCGACGTGGAGGTGGCACTCGCCTCCGAGAAGGCGGTGTCGCAACGGGTCAGCCCGTTCAGCAGCGTCCGGCGGCTCGTCGGCTTCGCCGAGGAGGAACTGCGGCTGGTCGCGGCACCGCGGTGAGGCGGGCCGAACCGTGAAGGTCATGATCACCGGTACCCGGACCGGCATCGGCAAGGCGCTGGCCGAGCACCTGCTGGCGGCCGGCCACGAGGTCGTGGGGTGCAGCCGCAAACCGGGCGGCATCGAGCACGAGCGCTACGACCACCACCAGGTCGACCTGACCGACACCACCGCGGTCAAGGCGCTCTTCCGCGAGCTGCGGCGCACCCACGGCCACCTCGACGCCCTGATCAACAACGCCGGCACGTCGGTCATGAACCACTTCATGCTGACGCCGGAGCAGACCACGCGCCGGTTGTTCGACCTGAACTTCTTCGCGGTGCTGAGCTGCTGCCGCGAGGCCGTGAAGCTGCTGCGCCGCTCGGAGCAGCCCAGCACCTCGATCGTCGCGTTGTCCACGGTCGCGGTGCCGTGGGCCATCGACGGGCAGCTCGCCTACTCGGCGAGCAAAGCCGCTGTCGAGCAGCTCGTGCGGGTGATGAGCAAGGAACTGGCAGAGCACGGTGTGCGGGTCAACGGCCTCGGCGTGCCGCCGGTGAGCACCACGCTCACGCGCACCGTGCCGCGCGAGCGCATCGACGGACTTGTCGGCAGGCAGGCGATCAAGCGGATGTGCACCACCGCCGACCTGTGCGGGCCGGTGGAGTTCCTGATCGGTTCCCAGTCCGCGTTCGTGACCGGCGAAACGATCTTCCTGGGAGGAGTGAACTGACGTGCGGGAAGCATTTCTGGAGCGAATGGCCGGTTTCGGCGAGCGCACCGCGTTGTGGGTGGACGGTGTCCCGCACAGCTACGCCGCCCTGCTGGACCGGATCGGCGAGATCCGCCGCCTGCTCGCCGAGGCGGGCGCCCGCGCGCACGACGCCGTTGTCCTGGAAGGGGATTTCTCCCCCAACGCGGTCGCGGCGCTGTTCGCGCTCTACCTCGACCGCAACACCGTCGTCCCGATGGTCGGCAGCACACCGGTCACCGCGGACACCGTGCGGGAGACGTGCGCGCCCCGCTTCACCCTCCGCACCGCCGACGCGGTCGAGGTCGTGCCGATGTCCGCCGCGGGTGCGCCGTCGCCCGCCTTCAACGAGCTGGCCGGGAGGGGCGCCGCCGGACTGGTGCTGCTGAGCAGCGGCAGCACCGGCACCCCGAAGGCGATCCTGCACGACCTCGACGCGCTGGTGGAGCAGAAGCTCGCCAAACGCCCCCGCGGTTCCGTCTCGCTCAACATCCTGATGGTGCTGATGTTCGACCACATCGGCGGCATCAACTCGTTGCTGAGCACCATGCTGGTGGGCGGAGCGGCGGTCCTGCCCGCCAAGCGCACGCCCGACGAGATCTGCGGGCTGATCGAACAGCACCGCATCCGCGTGCTGCCGGCCAGCCCGACGTTCCTCAACCTGATCATGGTCGGCGGCCACCTCGAACGGCACGACGTCAGCAGCCTCCGGCTGATCACCTACGGCACCGAGCCGATGTCGGCCGAGCTGCTCGCCCGCGTCGGCGCGGCGTTCCCCGGCGTGCGGCTGGTGCAGACCTTCGGCACCAGCGAGACCGGCATCGCCGCGACCACGAGCGAGTCGTCCAGCAGCACCTACTTCAAGATCGCGGACGACAGCACCCGCTACCGCGTGGTCGACGGCGAGCTGCAGCTCAAGAGCAGCACGCAGTTCCTCGGCTACCTCAACCACCCGGCCGACGCGGTGACCGAGGACGGCTGGTTCCGCACCGGTGACCTGGTCGAGGAGAACGGCGACGGCTACCTGCGGGTCAAGGGCCGCGCCACCGAGGTCATCAACGTCGGCGGCGAGAAGCTGCTCCCGCTCGAGCTGGAGTCGGTGCTGCTGACCAGCCCGCTCGTCGAGGACTGCGTGGTCTACGGCAGGCCGAACGCCATCACCGGCCAGGCGGTGTGCGTCGACGTCAAACCGGTGGGCAGCCTGACCAGGGCGGAGGCCAGGGCCCACGTGCGGGAGTTCCTGACCGGCCGGGTCGAACCGTTCAAGATCCCGTCCAAGGTGACGGTGATCGACGACATCGGCATGTCCGACCGGCTCAAGAAGGTGCGGCTGCGCCCGCACAGCGACCAGGACTGACCTTCAGGCGGACCATCCGCCTGATGACACCACGAAAACCCTTAGGGGGAGCGGAATGGCACGGTCGAAAGTAGCTGTCGTCGGCGGCGGGCCCGCGGGCTGCGTTGCCGCGTTGACGCTGCACAAGCTCGGGCACGACGTGGAGGTCTTCGAACGGGAGACGTTCCCGAGGTACCGCATCGGTGAGTCGTTGCTGCCGGGGACCATGTCGATCCTCAACCGGCTGGGGCTGCAGGACCGGATCGACGCCGCCGGTTTCGTCAAGAAGCCGTCGGCGACCTTCCTGTGGGGACAGGACCAGGCGCCCTGGACCTTCTCCTTCGCCGCGCCGAAGATCAACCCGTGGGTGTTCGACCACGCGGTGCAGGTGAAGCGCGAGGAGTTCGACCAGATGCTGATGGACGAGGCCAGGTCGCGGGGCATCCCCGTGCACGAGGCCACGACCGTCACCGGTGTCGACGTGTCCGCGGCCGACTCCGTGACGTTGTCGCTGCGGCGCGCCGACGAGCGGTGGGACGTGACGGCGGACTACGTGATCGACGCCGGGGGCTCCGGCGGCCCGCTCAGCCGCAAGCTCAGCGTGCGCCGCTACGACGAGTTCTACCGGAACTTCGCGGTCTGGTCGTACTTCAAGCTGCCCGACCCGTTCACCGGCGACCTCGCGGGCACCACGTACTCGATCACGTTCGAGGACGGCTGGGTGTGGATGATCCCGATGAAGGGGGGCCTCTACAGCGTCGGCCTGGTGGTGGACCGCTCGCGTGCGGCCGAGGTGAGGGAGATGGGCGCGGAGGCGTTCTACCGCGCCACCCTGCCGAAGGCCAAGCGCGCCATGGAGATCCTCGGCGACGCCGAGATGGTCGACGAGGTGCGGATCGTGCAGGACTGGTCCTACGACGCTGACCACTTCTCGGCCGGCCGCTACTTCCTCTGCGGTGACGCGGCCTGCTTCACGGACCCGCTGTTCTCCCAGGGCGTCCACCTGGCCTCGCAGTCGGCGGTCAGCGCCGCCGCGGCGATCGACCGGATGACCGCGAACCCGGGCGAGTCCGAGGCCGTGCACGCCTGGTACAACCGCTCGTACCGGGACGCCTACGAGGGCTACCACCAGTTCCTCGCGTCGTTCTACACCTTCGCCTCGCTCACCGAGCCCGAGTCGGAGTTCTGGCGGCAGCGCCGCATCACCGAGTCCGACGACGACCGGCTGGTGCGCCGGCAGTGGTTCGACCGGCTGTCCGACGGTGACGAGAGCGCGGCGGTGGCGGACTTCCACGACCGCGCCGCGACGATGATCCACATCGGCAAGCACCAGCGCCAGGAGCTCTCGGACGAGTTCTCCGAAGCCGAGCTGGACGCCGCCAGGGTCCGCTGGATCAGTGGCCTGACCCAGCGGCTCAACAGCATCAGCAAGCTCGTCTGGACCGGCAGCAAGGTGCTGCTGAAGCCGCACTACAAGGTCGAACCGCTGAGCATGCGGCTGGAGCCGGTGCACGTGCTGGCCAACGACGCCGACGAGGACCTCACCCAGTACGTGATGGGCGAGGCGGAACGGCAGGTGTTCCAGGAGCTCGCCGAGGAGAACTTCGGCTACCGGGCGCTGGTGAAGAAGCTCGGCGCGATCGGCAAGCAGGAGATCAGCGCTCAGCTGGTCACGCGCCTGATGGAGGCGGGCCTGATCACCGGCTTCGACAGCGCGGGGGAGAAGGTCGTCATCCAGGGCCGGCTGCACTTCGGCGGCGTGGGCGTCGAGTACGAGGTCTGACGCGAGGTCCAGGTACCCCCGGTGGAGACCCCACCGGGGGACTGGCGTGTTCCCGGCAATCTTGTTCAACGTCGTGTTGATTTGCTCCGGGACGAGTGTTACGGGAGTCCCACCTGCGGTTCTGATCACGCACGGTCAACGCGCACGAGTCGCGTGGCTGATGCTTAGCGGAAATAAACTTTGACAGAACCGCGGTGTGCTCAGAGTTATTCCATGATCTCGCAGCTTGCGCTGTATGTGAGCGCTCCCACGAGCGTGGGAAAACTGCCGCTTCGCAGGTGGGGGCACTGTTCGACGTGCTGGTCCGATCGGGCGACGAGGTGGATAACCAGCTGGAAACCTGGTTTGTTAAGAAGAAACGAGCTGGACAGCTGGGGGCTGACTGGGGCTGTGCTGCGCGTGACCACAACGAGCCTGAGCGGCTTCCATCACTTTTGTCGCCCAGACCCGCGGCACGGGGTCGGCGATCCACCACACCGGAGTTCTTCATGTCAGGAAAAGCGGCGTCGCACCAACAGGCATCAACGTCCGAAGTAGACATCGACACAGTGCTGCCCGGCGACTCGCCCAGATCCAGGACAGACCCGGAACACGTCCGGATCCTGGTCGAGTGCGACACGGACCTGCCTCCGATCCTGGTGCACCGCCCGACCATGCGCGTCATCGACGGAGCGCACCGCGTGGAGGCGGCCCGTGCCCGCGGCCAGCGCACCATCGCCGTGCAGTGGTTCGACGGCGGCGAGCGCGACGCGTTCCTGCACGCCGTCAAGCTCAACGTCACCCACGGTCTCCCATTGACCAGGGACGACCGCAAACGCGCCGTGATACGCATCCTGAACACGCACCCCGACCTCTCCGACCGCGCCATCGCACTCGCCGCCGGCCTGGGCGCCAAGAGCGTGGCCGCACTGCGCCGCGAGACCGTCCCCCGGACCATGGACGTGCGCACCGGCCGTGACGGCCGAGCCCGCCCCATGACCACGGCCTCCGGCCGGACCGCCGCGGCCCAGGTGATCCGCGACCACCCGACCGCGTCGTTGCGCGAAATCGCCCGCCAGTCGGGCATCTCCGTGGGAACGGCTCGCGACGTCCGGCAAAGGCTCGCCGAAGGCCGTGACCCGGTACCCGAACGCGAGCGCCTGACAGCGGCCACCTCGGGCCTGACGAACCACCTGTCGGTGCTGGACGTGCTCTGCAACGACCCGTCGTTCCGGCTCAACGAGGTCGGCAGGCAGATCCTGCAACAGCTGCACACCCAGCTGCGCCGCATCGAGGACTGGCGCGACCTGGCACCCGGAATCCCGCCGCACGGCCGCAGCGCCGTGGCCCAGATCCTCGCGAGCTGCGCGGAAGACCTCCGCCGCACCGCCGACACCCTGCGCACCTTCGACCACCGCGACAGCCCCCCGCGCACCACCGAGTGCCACGCGATGGTGCCGATGGCACGCAGCAAGCCGCGGCACAACCCGCTGTCGTCCAGGAGCAAGCACTCCGCACTCTTCTGACCGTCGCGGTCCGGCCGGCCGGGTTCCGCAAGACCGCGGCGGGGTCCTGCCGGCCGTCTTCGCGGTCGACAGGATGAAGGCCACCTCCGCCAACGGTCGCCACCACCGCCTTTGCTGCGCTCGCCCACAGTCGTCCTGACCGCAGAACCGTGGTCCTGGTCACCGACGCTTGGCAGCCGGCACCGGCGACCGTTGGAACGTCAACGGTGCGTGCGGTGGGCATCAGGTCCCGGTGGCGACAAGCACGAGCGCACGGTCGTCCGGCACGAGGTAGGCCTTGGCGAACCACTTGTCGGCGGTGAAAGCCTGGTCGAGCCGATCACTGGTGAGGAAGCTGCCACTGGGCAGCTCACCGCGCAGGCCATCGACGACGTCCGGCGCCTTGCCGGCAGGCTCGGGGCTGTACGCGGACCTCAGTTCGTCGATCTTGCTCTCCGGCAGCGTGATCACGGCGTCGATCCAGTAGGTCGACGGGCCGGGTGCGCGGTCGGAGCCGAGGGTGCCCGACATCCAGCGGGCCTGCTCCGGGGAGCCCAGTGCCGCGAACCGCTTGGTGAGCGGCTCGAGGTCGGTTCGCAGTTCGCCGGTGCCGGACTTGCCGGCGGCGTCGGTGGTGCGCACGTTCGTTCCTCCGTTCCACAACGACTGACAGCCCGCGGTCAGCACCGCGCACAGCAGCACGGCGGTCAACCTGGTGAACCTCACCGGCGCTCCCTGGGGTTGTCCGGGGTCGGTCCCCGGTCGCGGCCCGACCCGCGTGGCTCACGATCCTCGCCAGGCTCTCCGGTCGGTCCACCGGGTGGGTGACCGGCCTCCCAGGTGACGGTCCTGGTGATCGTGCCGTGCGTGTCGAACGGCTTGGCCCAGCCGATCTCGGTGAAGCGGCCGTTCTCGTTGTCGCCGGCACCGGTGGCGATGTCGGCCTGGTCGCGGTTGAAGTTGTACCGGTCCTCGGCTTTGACGGTGATCTCCATGGTGACCTTGTTGCCCTCCACCCGGACGTTGGAGTGGCTCCACACCTGGTAGCCGCCGACCGCCTTCTGCCAGTTCTCCGTCGTCGGATAGGGCTGGGCGACCGAGGCCTGCCCTGTCATCGGGAAGCTGGTGTTGCCACTGCGGATGAGTTCTTCGGCCGCCGCGGCGGCACGGGTGATCTCGGAGTCGACGCCCTGGCGGATGCCCGAGTCGTCGCGGTACGCCTTCTCGTAGTCGAACTCCTTGGGCTCACCGGTGTTCTTCCAGTAGTGCTCGTACATCTCGGTGCCGTCGGGCATCATGCCGAGCGCCTGGGCACCGCGGAGCTTGGCGAGCCACTTCGCCTTGTCCAGGTGGTCACCGACCGTGGACTCCTTCGAGTCGTAGACGAAGTCCTCGTCGAACTTGATGTCCGGACGGTCGGGTGGACCGATCCGGTAGCGGCCGTCCTGCGTCTTGTTGCTGACGTCCGCCTCGGCGAGGCTCGTCGCACCGCCGTCGGAGATCTGCGCCTGCTCCGCCTTGGTGAGCGCGCTGTTGAGCACCTCGTCGACCTCGTGGGCCGCCCGCAGGATCCTGCCGACGGCCTCGGTGAGCTCCGCACGGAGACGGGCCCGTTGCTGCACGCTTTCCGGCGTGTCCCGCGCGTCCGGCGGACGTTCGTCGACGACGTCACCCTGAGCGCTGATGGTGAACTGGTTGGACGCCGCGGCGGAGTCGGTGTTGTCGACCTCGTGGCGGAGTGCTGCGAGGGCGTCAGCCGAGTCGTGCAGGGCTCGCAACACCGTGCCTGCCTCGGCGACGACGTGTTCCGCGCGGTCGACGAGGGTGGCGAGCTTGGTCTGGGCCGCGGTCGCCGCGTCGCCGTGCCAATGAACAGGGCCGAACGCGAGGTTGAGCTCGTCCTGCAAGCCGATGATCTTGTCTTTGCGCGCCTTGACGGTGGCGGCCGCGCTGTCGAGCACACCCGAGTTCCAGGTGCGCACGTCGTGGTAGGTGAGGGTCATTTGAACAACCAGCCCAGGATCGAGAGGTCGTCCTCCGCGGCGTTCTCGTCTTTCTCGTATCGATCTGCGGCGGCACGGACGTCCGCGGCGAAGGCCGTGATCTCGCCCGACCACGCGGCAAGCCTCGTGTCCCAGGCCTTGGCCAGGTTGGGTGCGGTGGCCGCGGACCGCGAGCCCCGCATGCCCGCCGGAATCTCGGCCGGCCCCTCGCCCAGCCTGATCTGCTTCGCCTGCTCGCCGGCGCTGACCGCGGACTCCGCAGCTTTGCGCAGTGTGGCGATGTCCACCTCGTATCCGCCCATGGCTGCCTCCTCCGAACGCACCATAGCGTTTGCTGTCAAACAATGCAGCGGATCGGAGAACCACTCGTGTGGATCTGCTCTGATTCGCCCGCCGCTCGCCGAGCGCGACTGGAATCAGGCCGAGGGGACTGCGCTGGGAGGTGACGTGACCGTGGTCGTCGGCTCCGCGGACGACGGTGGCGTGGTCGTCACCGTGGTGCTCGGTGGCGCGGTCGTCGTGGGCACGTCGGACGAGGTGGCCGGACGGGAACTTTCCGCCGACGTGGTGTTGAGCGGTGGGGTGGTGGTCGGCGCGGTGCTGGGCAGGGGAACGCTTTCCTGCCGGAGCACGTCGAGGATGCGGGACTTGGCGCCCTCCAAGGCCTGCTGAATTTGTTGCGCGGTCAGGCTCGGCACGTCCGCGGCCAGTCGGGACAGCTCGGCCCACACCGCTTCGAGCCGGGCTTTCGCCTGGGGGCTCAGGTCTTCGGGAAGGCTGACGACCAGTTGCGAGGCCAGCGCGTACGTCACGCACTCGACACACGAGTGGTTGACGGCGACGGCGATGTTCTGCGGCACCACCACGTTCGCCTGGCCCACCACGAGGACCACCTGGAAAGCGACCGCCACCGTAGTGCAGCCCCGGCACGAGGCCAGCGCGTACGCCTCGTTCCTGTTGTCCACCACACCATCGGTCGCCCACACCAGGGCGAAGGACACCTTGTAGCGGACCGCGCCGTCGGTCGTGTTGACGACCAGGACCTGGTTGTCGCCCGGACCAGGAGGTTTCGGCCGGTCGAACGGGAAGACCCACGTCGGGGCACCCGGCGAGACCGGTTCCAGGACCATCGCCAGGACCGGCTTGTCCCTGCTGGGCAACGGTTTGCCAGCAGGCCACACGGTCTGGGCGGACACCGGTCGCGCCGGTTGGACGGGAGCCGGGCCCGCCGCGGCGACGGGCACGACGTCGGTCACGGTGCCGCGCTCGTCGGACCGGATCGGCCGGTACCGGTCGGGTTGCGGCCACCACGCCCACGCCAGGCCCGCGACCACAGCGATCCCGCACAGCACCACGAGCGCGCGCCGGCCAGGCCTGCCCTCAGTGGAGCGCCAGTTACGGGTGACCAGACGACCCGCGAGCCGGGCCAGCAGCAGGCAGACGCCGAGCACGGGCAGCACGATGGCGACCACCCCGAGCACCCGCACCAGCACCAGCGCGAGGTCTCCCTCGCCCAGCGCCGCGTGCGCCGACCGCCACTGCTCACCGGCGCTGTGCCACGCCGTCCCCACCACTCGCGGGAACGCCAGCACCAGCAGGGCCGTGCTCGTCAGCAGGATCGGCACGACGACGAGCACCCACGTCGTCACGACCGCGCGCGCCCACGGCTTGAGGACCTTCGACTCCGGCCTGCCCCAGCGGTGTGGCAACAGGCCCAGCAGCGTGGGCTTGATGTGGTGGAACAGGTCGGGGACACCGGTCAGGTCGGCGAGCACGTGGTAGCCGTCGTAGCGCACCATGGGCGCGAGTTGGCGCACCATCTGGAGGATCTGCGTGGCGATCACCAGCAGCAGCGCATCCCAGCCGGTCAGCCACCAGACGCCGTGGACGGCGACCGCGACGAGCGCGTTGAAGTACAGCCCACCCAGGTCGGTGCGCAGCCGACCGGCCCGGCCGAGCCGGTAGCTGTCGGTGACGTCGGTGTAGAAGGCGGGCCACAGCAGGTAAAGGCCGAAGCCCATCGCGCCGGGTGTCGCGCCGCCGTACCGCGCGGCGGCGGCGTGCCCGAACTCGTGGAAGCCCGCCGAGAGCACTGTCACCCCGAACACGAGCAGCAGCAAGGCGGGTTGGTAGAACGCCTGGTGCGTGGCACCGGCCAGGCCCTTGACGAACAGCACCCAGAACGACACCGCCGCGAACGCCACCAGCACCGCGGCCACCACCAGCGGGTGGAACAGCCGTGCGAACGGCGCGGTGATTCGCCGGGTGACGCGGGGCTCGCTGATCACCCGGCGCAGGCGCAGGCCGAGCAGCGGTTCGGCCTTGCGGTGCACGGGTTGGGAACCGTCGGGAAGCTCGAGCACCCCCAGCGGGCGCAGCCTGGTCTCCAGCAGGGTGCGCACGTCTTCCGCGGTGACCGAGCGGCCGATGGCCGGCCCGACGACGGCGGCGATCCCGGCGTGGTCAGCACGCCCGTCCACGGCTTCAAGGACCCGGTACAGCAGCGGGGTGAGCTGGAGGACCTGGCCGTCGGCGCGGCGGACCAGGGCCGGTGGGCGGCGGTAGCCGGAGCCGCGCATCTCGCCGATCAGTTCGACGTCGCGCGCCCGGCGCGGCGGGGTCGTGGTGACCACGTCCCCGCCGGCCGGGTGTGGTGAGGCGTTCATCAGGTCGCTCACTGGTCGATGTCGGACCTCTGCGCGGCATTCGCCTCGGCGGTGCCGTCGATGGTCTGCTGGATGATCGCCTGCTGCTGCGCGACGGCGGTCGCCTCTGAGCCCACGGAGCCGAGGTTGGCGGACACGGCGGCGTCGATCGGGGCGGCCACGTTGGCGTTGAGCGCCACCGCGCCGTTGATCGGGGCGGCCAGGTCGAGGTCGGCGGCGAGGTCGACGTCCACGTTGAGCAGACCGCCGTCCAGCGCGCCGGCCAGATCCGTGGGCGTCGGGACCTGCGCCCCGCCGGCCGGCGGCTGCGGGGCGGGGGCCGGGGACGTGCCCTGACCGATGGCGCTGTCCTGGTCGGAGTTGGCCACCGCCTCGCCGGTGATGCCCTGCTGGATCGCGACGCCCTGGTCGGCCATGGCCTGCGCGGTGGACCCGTCGGACAGCACGTTCGCGCCCACGGCGGCATCGATCGGGGCCGCGATGTTGGCGTTGCCCGCGACGGCCAAGCCGATCGGCGCCGCGAGGTCGAGGGCGAGGTCCAGGTCGACGTTCAGGTCGAGCAGCGAGTACACCTCCTTGTCCGGCAACGCCGTGCCACACTCGGCGACCAGCTCGTCCATCGACAGCGGGGGCAGCTTCGCCTCGCTCATCCGTCACTCCAGTCCGTCGGCGCGCCGACCGGTATCTCGATCGGCTGGTGGTCCAGACCTTTGCCGCTCCCTGAGGTCTTGAAACGGTCGGAGCCTGTTGTGGGGGCGAAACCGTCCTGGTGGTGGCTGTTCGTTGGGCCGAATGACCGACGGTGAAAATGAAATCCTTTCAGGACAACGCATTCCGGGACCGTGGTGGCTCGAAAGTTCGCTTCGCGACTCAGGGCTCGAGATCGAGGCGATCGACCTATTGGAGTGGCCCAAGAACTCCTGGCTCAGTGGTCACCGCCACGGCGGCGACATCGAGGTGACGCCGCGTTTGGAATTCGGACATCAACAGAACTGGTTGGGTGATGTCGTAGCGAATGCCGCCTGTGAGCGAGATGGTCAGCGCGTCCGTGTCCATGCAAGATCCTGGTGGTCATCCGGTCGCCCGTGTGTCGAATGATCCGCGCCCGAGGCGATCAGCAGTAGTCCAAGATCATTCTGTTAAGAGTGCTTGGGCTGGAGGAGGACTTCTGCCCCACTTTGCCCTCGCGCAACGCAAAGGGCCTGCCGATGGTCATCATCGGCAGGCCCTTTGACCAGGTGAAACACGCTGTGGGCGATGCTGGGATCGAGCTAGTGACCTCTTCGGTGTGAACTGTGGCGCCAATACCGCGCTAGCCTGCGGAAACAAGACTCCTGCAGGTCGGCGCGGGTCCGTTAGGTCCATTGAGGACCGCTCCAGTACGTTAAACGGACGGAGTTACTCCCAACCTGCTTTCACCCCTTGCTCCCAAGACTCATCGGCTCTGTCGCGCCTGGGCCTGGCATGCACGCTCGACAGCAGCCGCGGACCCGTGCGCGAACTGGCGATACAGTTCTACGCCGCCGTACAGCCGCAGTGATCAGCTGAGTCGGCAAGTCGCACAAGACGTTGCCCCAGCTGCGTTTCTCTGTGCAGAACGCTGACGCGCTGATCACTCACGGCAGGGAAGGCCCTGCGCGAGCACGTCGAAGTGCCGTTGCTTCGACCACTCCGTCCGATCACCGATGACGTAGAGCCTGCGCTTCGCACGGCTGACCGCGACGTTGACGAGGTTGGGTTTGCTCGCCGCCCACTTCTTCGCGCCCGGCCTGCGCGGATCTCCGCCCAGGACCAGGATGACGATGTCCGCTTCCTTGCCTTGAGCTGTGTGGACGGTTCCAGCGACCAGTCCTGGATACTGCCGCCGGTGTTTGCCGATCTCCCTTGCGACGTCTCGAAACGGTCCGATCACCATCACCTCGGACATGTCGAACCCGGACTTGGCGAGGTAGGCGAGCATGTCACCGAGCTTCTTGCTCTCGGCCGGCTTCCAATGGCCGCTGCTTTCCTCGCTTGAGATGTGCAACCACTTGCTCTCCGGCAGCGGCTGGTCACCCGACGGAAGCATGAGGTCCTTGCTGCGACGACCGCCCTTGATCATCATTCCGTCGTACGCGATCTGGTTGACGATGCCGAACATCGGCTCGTCGCACCGCCTGTGCACACGCAGCGGAGACCCGACCCAGATCGGCCCGTCGTCGGTGGGCAGATGGGTGCCGAGCGGCGTCAGCTGATCCGCCAACTGCTGCGCGGATGTCCGTGCGGGCAACCACTTCTCGTCAACGCCGTGGTCGCCCCGGATCGCCTGCTGAACGCGGAAGGGCAGTGAGACGATCGGCTCGAGCTGAAGTGGATCGCCGACGACGACCACCCTCCTGCTGCGCCAGATCGCACCGACAGCGTCTTGCGGGGTGGCCTGTCCCGCCTCGTCGATGAAGAGCCACCCCAGCGACTCAGGACCCAACCGGGGAAACACCCGGCTGACCGACGCGAACGTCGTGGACACCACCGGAACCAGGAAGAAGAGGGTCTGCCAGGCCGCTCGGATCGTTGCCTCCGGCAGGTCCCTGGGTGCGGCGCCCTGTACGACGTCCATGGCGGCCTGCAGGCTTTGCCGCATCTCGTGCGCGGCATTCTGGAGGAACGCCTTGTGCAGCCGTAAAGCCGCGAAGAACAGGCGGGTTCGCGCGTCGTTCCACGTGCTGTCGGTCCAAGGCGCCTTCAATTCACGTCGTTCATCGTCGGTCCACCATGTGTCACCCGGAAAGAAGTCACCAAGGGACGTCTCGGCGGCGCGCAGCGAAGCCTCCAGTCGCCCCACTTCCTGGTCAGCCTCTCGCACAACCCGACCGTGATGGTCAAGCTCATGCTGTGCCGCAATGGTGTCGCGCTCGAGTTGCTGGAGCCGGTGCCCCCACTGGGCGTTCATCGCAAATGCCTCCGCGAACTGCGCGGCAAGGCCGTCGTCGACTTGTTGCCAGTTACGCATGGGTCGTCCCCAACCGAACAGCGACTGCACCAGGTTCGGTCGATGGCTGAGGTGCTGTTGCCGCGCACTACTTCGCTTGTGCTGTTCCGCTTGCCACGCTGAGATGTTCTGCCGAGCCTCGCTGAGCGCGGCGTTCACCTGCTCCAGTTGCCGGCCGGCCCGCTCGAACGCACCCCTACCAGTTTGACCACGGTCACGCGCTTCTTTCAGGCGCAGGAAGGTTCCGTCGACTGCACCACGATCGGCCTGGATCTGTTGGGCCGCCGCCAACGCACTGCGGAAGTCACGGACCGCATCCGTCCACGACTGGTCGGGACCTTCCGCGATCACGGCTTTGAGCAGGTCGTTCATGCCCGGGATCGGCGGCGGCTCGGCGACATCCTTTTGCTGCTTCTTCTTCGGCTTGGGCTTGATCCCGTACCAGAACGCGGTCGCGAACTTACCGCGGTTGGTCTTGTTGCCAAGCCGCGCGGCGACCATGCCCCAAGCTTGCTTCCAGGTCTTCCGGTCGGCGTCGAGCTGGTCGACGTTGAGCAGAGCGGTTGCGATCTCCGGGAAGTAGTCGACCTCGTCACGCCACGCGTCGTCGATCGCGCCGACAGCGGGAATCTCGTTGGTCACGTTCTCGACCGCGCCGTTGTTCTTCGAAGCGACCACGATCTCGAACCCGGTGAGGTCCTCTCGCCACAGGTGCACGGTGCGCGTGTAGTCGCCCACCTTCCACTGACGCTTACCTCGGAACGCGGCCGCCGGCCTCGACAGTTCGGCGAGCCGACACGCACGTTCGACCACAATCGCCGCGATCAGATCCCGCAGCATGGTGGTCTTGCCGGTCCCAGGCGGCCCATTCACGCCGAAGATGCCCGCCGACGCGCTGAGCCTGCTCAGCACGTTGTTGACGGCCAGCTGCTGGCTCAGCGCGAGTGGATGTTCGACGTTGCTGGGCCAACGCCCGAGCGGCACGGCGTCCGGCCGGACAACGTCCAACACCTGGCCCAACTCCTCCCGCACGTCGATCCTCGCCGCTGTGTCGATCTCCCTGTCTCCGCTGAGGTACTGTCGAAGAGCCGTGCCACAGCTGCCCGCTCGGACATCGGCCGACACTTGGCGAAGATCCGCGGCGATGAAGCTGTTCAGGAAATCCTGGTCGTCCTCCCGGTATGCGTTCGTGTGACTCACGAGCTCGCACTTGATCCGGATCTCGGAACAGTCGAAGTCGCCCGGCAGGCCGAGCTTCGCGCACAACGTCTTCTGGTAACCCGTCAGATCTGCGGCAGCGAGCGGCCTGCCTACGGAGATTCCCTGTTCGGCGAGCGCGCGCACACGCGGATCATCCTTGGCGGCAGCCACGAGCTTCCGAAACAGCTCGTCGGCCTCGGCCTCGTCCTCGTCGAACCCGTCAAGCCAGTCACGGCGCCGAGGTCCAGGATCGACCGCCCGACCTGTCGCCCAGGCACAGGTCGACAAGATGTTGCTGTCGAACAGCGGCCGCCCTTCGACGTCGAGGACGAACGCCGTCAACGCGCTGTGCCCTGCGGGTCGTTCGTCATAGCTGTCCTGGTCCGGCGGGAACACGCGCTCCAGCACGGTGTTCATGTCCTCGAGTGAGAAGACCCCGCAGTAGACCCGGTACCGCCAGGTGAGGTGCTCCTCGAGCTGGACCTTCTGCAGCCGGTGGGTGGGCTCCCAGGGCAGTGGTTGTCCTGGTGCCACCTGGTAGACCCGGTGTTCCTCTCTCACCGCAGGAACATCGGGAGGGCTGAACATCTCGATCGTGTGCCAGTAGTTGATGATCTCGGCTCGACTGACGTCGGCTCCACTCACGCTTTGCTCCCTGTGCGCCTCTGGCTCAGCTCGCGTCGTAGCTCATTCGCAAGTACTGCTCGGCTTCGGTCAGGTCCGCCGGAATCGCGGTACCGAACGCGCTCGATGTTGTGATTGTTCTGGCGCACGGCGTGTTCGTCGTAACGAGTGAAGTCGTCGGCAACACTCGATTGTTCGCCGCAGATGGCGCTCCAGGGCGACCGAGCCACTGGCCAGTTCGTCCGCGCGACCAGCGGTTATCCGGAACAGCCTGAGGTCGCCCATCCACCACACACCCCTAAATGGCTTCTTCAGACCCAAACGAAAGTACATTAGCACCGCAGATGATCGCCGGCGGGTGCGTCTGGTCCGGTTCGGGTAGGTCCACTTCTTCGCGACCAGGTGTCAGTGCCATCGCAGGATCGTGCCTGGTGTCACCAATCGGTGTCCGCGCAACTGCTGAGGCAGGCGCCGCACAAGCGCGGCGAGCACTGCACGGTCCGCCCAGCGCAGTCGCGGTCGGGGGTTGGTCCGGCGCAGTACCGCGACCTCGTGCCGCAGCACCACCTCGTCGATCCGAGCCTTCAACCCGTTCCTGCCGAGCACACCCGCGTCGATGTACACCGCACTCTCGAAAACGGCAGCACTTCGACGCGCGAACGTCTTCCCAGCACTCCTGACGTCAGCAAGGCCAGCCTCGCCCCGAAACTCGCCAGGCGCGAGATCGGAACGAACAGGTCTGTCGCCGGCGCGGATCTCCTTCGGGTAGAAGGAGATCCGTCATCATCGAGCTAGCAGAGCTTGGAGACGGAAGTACACACCTCAACAAGCCGACCGACATGCACGCCTCGTTTCCGTCGCATCGTGGGACGTCGTCATTCCCGTGGACCTACGAGCGAATGCCCTGCTCGGACACGGCGTGCAGTCGGTGAGGGCGAAGGACCTTCCGCGTTCCTCGCCGCTGCGCTCAGTCCGGAAGCCCACGACGTCGGCGTTCCGCTCTGTCGTTCGAGCGGTGTGCGTGCTGTTCATAGGCCTCGGCCAGGTCGCGGACAATGCGGCGAGTGCATGGCCAGTCACTCGACTGTCCTGCCGTCTTCAAGCCCGACGCGGTCCAGCCGACGATCGCGCGGGAGTAGGCGTCGAACATGAACGCCACGTAGGCCCATCCCGCTCACGTGGAGACGTAGGTGAAGTCAGCGACCCACACCAGGTTCGGCGCGATCGCGGTTGAGTCTGTCTGCGGCGCGTATCCCGTCCTTGGCCGGGATCGTGGTGCGCTGATTGCGGCCTTTGACCACGCCGTTGAGGCCGAGCCGGCGCATGATCCGATCGATGGTGCAGAACGCCACATCACGGGCCGATGGTGGCCGGCGGCGGGCCTTGCGGTAGGTCCTGGGCGCGATCTGGATTCCGTACTCGGTAAGCACGTCACAGATCGACTCTACGCCGTAGACCTGGCGGTACTCGTCGATGAAGCTGACGATCAGTGGTGCCGCGGGTCGAGTTCCCGCGCGAAAAAAGCCGAGGCCAGCTTCAGGATCTCGTTGGCCTGCTTGAGATCCCGGACTTCCTTCCGCAACCGCAGCAACTCCTCGTGCTCGGCCGGCGGCAGTCCCTGCGACGGCCGAGCAGCGGGCTGGGAGCCCTCCGCAAGCGCCTTCTTGATCCGTACCCGCAACGTCTCGTAGTGCACATCGACCACCGGGCCGATCGCCCTGGCGGCAGCATACGGAGACTCGAACTCATCCAGACGCTCAAGGGCCAGGCGCACGGCCTTCTCACGAACCTCGGGCGGGTAACGCTTCGACATGATGACGACCATCTTCTTCAAGAACGGAAGCGGTCTCAAATCCGTGACGGTTCAAGCTGAGGCGGAGCTGCGTGGGCACGCCGTCACACGATCGGTAGTTCGCGGGCCTTGAGTCGGTGTTTCGCGCGGAGGGCTCGCGTCGGGAGGTAGAAGTTGTCGGCGATGTTGAGGGGAAGCATCGTTATGCGGATGAGTTCGTCTTCGAGAAGCCATGGTTCGTCGTCGAGCATGAACGCTACGCGTGCGTGCTCGGCCATCCACTCTGAGAGCAGTGCTTCGCCTGGCTTGGTGAGGGTCAGCCGCTGCCTGCTCGGCGGAGTTCGATTCCGAGTCGGTCGGCGAGGTGGCAACCGAGTGAGTCGGAGGGTGAAGCCGTAAGCGTTGCCTCTGAGGGCAAAGACGAGGCATGGTGAACACTTATGTGGCAGCGAAGAGGTCACCAGTAGTCTGATGAGCCTCGATTCGCTGACCTGTGGTTTTGTGAGTCTTGGTGACAAGACTTCGCCTAGCTTGAGTTTTAACCTCTGAGCTGCTGGGTGGGACCCTGGTTGATCATGAGTGAAGCCCTTGGTTGATCATTCCTCTTGCGACAGAAAGAAGATCGAACCAAGGGCTTCAGTTGATCAGTGTGCACCATGCCCGGAACGCCGCGGCGTCCGGGGAGTTATCGGCGTTGCGGCAGGAGTTCTACCGGTGCCTGACGCGGCGGGCGGACGCGTTGTTCGAACTGGCCGACGCGGTGTTGTGCGCGGATGGGCCGGTCCGCTCGGTGGCGGATCTGTCGCTGGCCGGTGAGCATCGGCGCGGGCATGGCAGCGGCTATGCCGCGCTGGCGAGAGGCCGGGTGGACGTCGACCGGTTACGCACTGCCCTGGCCGGGGTGTCGCTGCCTCGTGCCGCGGACGGGCGGCTGGTGCTGGCGGTGGACATCACCTGCTGGCTTCGGCCCGAAGCGCACACCTGCGCGCAGCGGATCCTGTGCCACACCTACGGCCGGGGCAAGGACCAGCACATGATGGTGCCGGGCTGGCCGTACTCGATCGTCGTCGCGCTGGAAACGGGGCGTCACTCGTGGACCGCGCCGCTGGACGTGGTCCGGCTCGCACCCGGCGAGGACGCCGCGAGCGTGACCGCCCGCCAGATCCGCGACCTCGTGACCCGGCTGATCGCCGCAGGGCACTGGCGAGCGGGCGACCCGGAGATCCTGCTGGTCGCCGACGCCGGCTACGACGGGCCCCGCCTGGCCCACGTGCTGGCCGACCTGCCGATCGCGGTGCTGGTGCGGATGCGGTCGGACCGGGTCCTTCGCCGCCCCGCACCCGCCTGCCTTCCCGGCGTCACGACGGGCCGGCCTCGCCGCCACGGCGGCGAGTTCGTCTTCGGCGACCCACACACCTGGGGCACACCGGACATCACCATCGAAACGACGACCCGCCTCTACGGCCCGGCGCTGATCCGGGCCTGGGACCGGCTGCACCCACGCCTGACCCACCGCATCGCCTGGGCCGACCACGACGGGGAGTTGCCGATTCTGGAAGGCACCGTGATCCGGCTTGAGGTCGAGCGGCTGCCCTCCGGCGCCATCCCGAAGCCGGTGTGGCTCTGGCACTCCCGCACCGGCCTCACCCACATCGAGGTCGATCTGGCCTGGCAGGCGTTCCTGCGCCGCTTCGACATCGAGCACACCTTCCGCATGCTCAAACAGACCCTCGGCTGGACCACCCCGAAACTGCGCTCACCCGAGGCTGCTGACCGCTGGACCTGGCTGCTGATCATCGCCTACACCCAGCTCCGCCTCGCCCGCGATCTCGCGATCGATCTGCGCCGCCCCTGGGAGAAGCCCCGCCCAGCCCACCGGTTGAGCCCCGCACGAATCCGCCGGGGGTTTCGGAACCTACGCCCACAACTCGCATGTCCGGCCCGTGTCCCGAAACCCTCACGACCCGGACCAGGACGCCCCGCCGGACAACCCAACCGCGCACCAGCGGCACGCCACGATGTCAACACCGTCACCAGCACAAACAAGCAGAAATCCAGCCGCAGCAAGAAGACCAAGTCCAGCAACCCGCGACCACGCCGAACAGGTTAAAACTCAAGCTAGATCTCGCGAGTTGAGGGAGGACTTCTGCTCCCAATTTGCTCCCACGCAACGCAAACGGCCCGCCGATGAGATCATCGACAGGCCGTCTGACTAGGTAAAACACACTGTGGGCGATACTGGGATCGAACCAGTGACCTCTTCGGTGTGAACGAAGCGCTCTCCCGCTGAGCTAAACGCCCGTGTTCTGTTGTCCTGCTGTCCCGCTCTCGCGGTGTGGCCATAGCTTACAACATCATCAACGAGAACCAAAAATCGGGCTCTGCAACCAGGCCCAGTCGAGGCCGAACCAGCCTCCTACCAGCGCAAACACGTTGAGGAAGTAGCAGGTGACCAGGACGATGGCGCAGACGCCGGCCATCACGAGGCCGCGGACCCAGGCCGGTTGGCGCTTCAGCCACTCCACCCAGCGGTCGTAGTAGCGCTTGGCGAACTTCAGGACGCGGCCGGCCCACTCGAACTCGGTCGCGAGGATGGCGAGGCCCGCGAAGACCACCAGCCAGCCGGGGCCGGGGTACGGGATCATGATGACGCCCGCGACCAGCACGACGCCGCCGATCACGCCGACGCCGATGCGGTAGGCGAGGTTCAGCGCCGGGTTGCGGTGGAACCAGTTGCGCCAGCCCCTGTGCTCGGTGGGCTTCGCGTCGGGCTTGGTCATGTGTCGATCATCCTGTTGGGACTCAGGCGGACGCAACCTGGCCGAGTGCCAGCACTTCCGAGGGGCTCGGAGGGGCCTGGCGGCCGGGTTCCAGTGATACCGCGAAGGTCGTGTGCTTGTGGGCGTCGGCCGACCACGAGAGGAGCTGCGGGTCGGTCGAGCCGGCGCGTACGTTGAACACGGCCAACGGTACCGGCGCCTTCGTGCTCGCACCCCACACCACGTAAACGTGGGCCGAGTCGTTCGGTTTCAGGTTCATCGGCATGACGGCTGCGGTGGTCGGGCCGGAGAGGACCACGGCCGCGTCGGTGCCGGAGCCGGTGCGCAGCAGGGCGCGGTTCGTGGCCGGGTCGGCGGCCAGGACCAGGGCCTTGTTCAGGTCGTCGGTGCGGGCCTTCGAGGCGGCGACCTCGTCGGAGAGTTGGGTCACGCGCACGCCGAGGAAGCCGCCTGCCGCGAGGACTGCGACTGCGGCGGCCGCGGCCAGCAGGAGCCGACCGGTGCGGCGGCGCGGTTGCGGGCGCAGCGGGGTCGGTGCCGCTGGGCGCGGGTGGGGTGCGGCCGGGGGCTCCTGCGGGGTGTGCTCGATCTGCTCCAGCAGTCGCGCGCGCAGGTGGGCCGGGGGCTGTTCCTGGCGGACCGCGCCGCCGATGCCCGCGAGGACCTCCTCCGTCGAACGGACGGTGGCCTGGCAGGTGGAGCAGGTCGGCAGGTGGTCGCGGGCCACCGCCTCCTCGTCGGGCTCCAGGGAGTGCATCGCCCAGCCGACGGCGAGTTCCTCGTGAGCGCACAGCTCGCCGTTCACCGGTTCACTCCCGTCGTCTCGCCGGTCTCGCCGGCCCACAGGTTCCCCAACGTGCCTCTCAGGCGTCTTATCGCCGCGAACGTGCGCGATTTCACAGTTCCCAGCGGGACGCCGGTCAGTTTCGCCACCTCGCACTGCGTGTAGCCACCGAGGTAGGCGAGCGTGATGACCTGGCGCTGCTCCTCGGGCAACGTGCGCAGCGCCGCCCGGACCTCGGCGCCCACCACGCTCACCAACGCTTCGTGGTCGGAACCGTCCGTCGGAGGTGACACGTCCTCGGTCAAGGGAACAGTTCGACGACGCTGGGTGTTTTCCTTACGGACGGCATCCACCGCTCGGTGGTGCACCAGGGTCATCAACCAGGTCCCGAAACCGCCCCGTGCGGGGTCGAACCTGGCGGGGTGCCGCCACAGCGCGAGGAAGGCCTCCTGGACGACGTCCTCGGCGAGCTCCGCGTCCACGCAGATGCGCCTGGCCAGCGAGTACGCGGGCGTGCCGTACCTGTCGTACAGCTCACCGAACGCCGGCCGGTCGCCCTGCGCGAGTCTCTGCACGAGCTCGAAGTCGGTCGGCCGGTCGCTACGTGGCGCAGCGGTCGGGCCGGGCGAGTCAGCCACCAGAGATGTCCTCACGTCCAACATTCGCGCAACAGCCGGTACCGGGTTCAGGTTAGACCCAGCAAGATGGGGGTCGCTGAACGTGGGCTGACGACGAAGAAGGCACGGAACGCGCACGAATGGTCGCCGAGTGCAGCAAAGCTGACCCGAAGGGGTGATCTGCGGCCGGACGGCGAGCGTTCCTCGCCACATGCACGTCACAACTGAGGTGCTCGGTCGTTTCATTGACCGGGAAGGGAGAAGAGGGTAACGACGATGCGCAACGACCACGTGACGCTCCGCTCGACAGCGGTCTTCGACCTGCTGGCGCCCAGGACCCCGGCGGTCCCGGTCCAGGTGGAGCTGCGATATGACACAAAGGACCCGTACGCGGTCGTGGCCGCGTTCCGCACGGGTCGCGCGGGCTGGGTCGAGTGGGTGTTCGCCCGCGACCTGCTCGCGGACGGCCTGATCGCGGACGCCGGTGACGGTGACGTCCGGATCCGCCCCGCCGCCGACGACCCCGAGGTCGTCGTGATCGAGCTCAGCTCGCCGTCCGGGCACGCCATGTTCGAGGCGTCGGCCCAGGAGCTCGCGGACTTCCTCGACCGGACCTACGACGTCGTCGTGCCCGGCAACGAGCACCTGTGGGTCAACGTCGACGAGGCGCTCACGCACCTGATCTCGAACGACCTGAGCTGAAAACCCGAGGTAGGGGGCCCGCGGAGGCGGTGCGGGTACCCCCGGTGAAAGTGGGTTGCACCCCTCGTATAAGGTTTGTCCAACATCACGAAGTCAGTGGTGTACGCGGATGTAGCGCAGTTGGTAGCGCATCACCTTGCCAAGGTGAGGGTCGCGAGTTCGAGTCTCGTCATCCGCTCTGTGGGTTCACGATGGGTGTCCATCGAGGACTCATGCTCCTGGCGGAGTGGCCGAGTGGCTTAGGCAAGGGCCTGCAAAGCCCTGTACACGGGTTCGATTCCCGTCTCCGCCTCGGACGATTAGCTCAGCGGGAGAGCACTACCTTGACACGGTAGGGGTCACTGGTTCAATCCCAGTATCGTCCATCGGATCGACAGCGGGGCGAGGTGCACAACGCACCTCGCCCCGTTCTCGTTCCACGGCCTCTGCATCGCGCTCCGGGGGCCTTCCGGAGGCGCCGGCAGGCTCAAGATCAGCCGATTTGGAACTTCCGGGGAGCGTCGGATAAAGTTCCTCCCGCACCGAGGGAAACCCCACAAGGGAATCCTGAGGGGCACGCGGATGTAGCGCAGTTGGTAGCGCATCACCTTGCCAAGGTGAGGGTCGCGAGTTCGAGTCTCGTCATCCGCTCGGACGATTAGCTCAGCGGGAGAGCACTACCTTGACACGGTAGGGGTCACTGGTTCAATCCCAGTATCGTCCACTTCGCATGAGAAGCCCTCGGTCCACCAGGACCGGGGGCTTCTTGCTGGTTGCAGGCTGCCCGGTTTATGTCCACTTTATGGACAGAATGACCGAAACCGGCCTCTTTTTTGTCTTTTTTTGCCGGATATCGGCATCTATCGTTGGCCGCTGTGTCCGGCTACAAATATGACTTCTTCATCAGCTACAGCCGAACGGGCAGCGTGCAGAAATGGTTGCTCAACCACTTCTACAACAAGCTCGTCGAGTACCTCGCTGACGAGTGTGCGCCGGCGCCCAAGGTCTACATGGACCGGGTGATGCCGCGGGCGGTGGACTGGTCGCACCACCTGGTGAACTCGCTGCACCGCAGCAAGATCATGATCCAGCTCATGACGCCGCACTACTTCGAGTCCCACTGGTGCATGGCCGAGCTGGAGAGCATGCGGGCGCGCGAGGCCGTGCTCGGACTGGCCTCCGCTGACTTCCCGCAGGGGCTGGTCTACCCGATTCTCTACTCGGACTCGCACAAATTCGCGGTCAAAGAACGCATGCGCTCCTGGCAGGACTTCAAGGAGTACTCCTACACCGAACCCGTTTATCAGGACACGGTGGAGTACATCTACTTCTGCCGCCGGGTGAGGGAGCTCGCCCGCGATCTCGTGGAACTGGCGCAGCAGGTGCCGGACTGGAGTCCGGACTGGCCGATCGTCGAGCACCCGGAGCCGGTGCTCATCCCTCCTCCGCCGTTGCCGAGGTTCGAGTGATGACCGGGACCGTGATCACGTTCTACTCCTACAAAGGCGGCGTCGGACGCAGCTTCACCCTGGCCAACACGGCGGTGTTGCTCGCTCGGTGGGGTTATCGCGTGCTCGCCGTGGACTGGGACCTGGAAGCCCCCGGACTGCACCTCTACTTCGACCCGCACCTGCCGGAGAAACCGCGCAGCGGTGTGGTCGACATCGCACACGAGTTCCTGGCCGGGGTGAGGACGCCCGGCGCGCACGAGGTGCGGGTCGCGGTGGACGGCGGGGTGCTCGACCTGATCGCCGCGGGGCGGACCGAGGACCGCCGGCTGGACGGCTCGTACTCGCGCCGGATGCAGTCGATCGACTGGGAGGACCTGTACGAGCGCGGGTTCGCGGCGCACCTCGAGGCCTACCGCGAGGAGTGGACCGCCAAGTACGACTTCGTGCTGATCGACAGCCGCACCGGTGTGTCCGACATCGCGAGCATCTGCACGGCCCAGCTGCCCGACCGCCTGGTCGTCGTGTTCACCGCCAACGACCAGAACCTCAACGAGGTGGTGGACATCGTCCGCCTCGCCGACAGGGCGAGGGACCGGCTGCCCTACGACCGGCCCCGGCACCAGGTGCTGCCGGTGCTGTCCAGGCTGGACAACCGGGTCGAGTACGAGCGGGCAGAAGACTGGCAGAAGAAGTGCGCCGGGGTCGTCGCGCCGCTGTTCGGCAACTGGCTGATCAAGGGCGTGACGCCGGAGCAGATGATGCGGCACCTCACCGTGCCCTACATCTCGTACTGGAGCTTCGGCGAGCAGCTGCCCGTCGTGGCGGAGCAGCCGCCGTCCTCGGACCAGATCTCGTTCGCGCTGGAGACGGTCGCCGCGGTGGTCGCGCAGGAGTTCGACCGGACCGACCTGCTGGCGGACAACCGCGACGCCTACGTGGCCGCCGCGCGTTCCCGGCGCCGCCAGTTCGACCTGGACCTGCTGGTGTCCAGCCCGCGGTCGCTGTGGCAGACCTCGACCGAGCTGATCACCGAGCTGCGCCTGCTGGGGGTGCGCGCGGAGCACTCGCTGTCGGGTGACCCCGGCATCCTCGACCAGGCGAACGATCCCGCCGAGCACCTGTGCCTGCTGGTCGACGGTCGGCTGAGCCGGTGGCAGCAGACCGAGGCGGAACGGTTCGCGCGGCGGGCGCTGGGACCCGACGGAACGGAGCGGCGGCTGTTCTGCCTGGTCAGCCCGCACACGTCACGCGACCTGCTGCCGGGTTTCCTGCGAAACCTGCAGCTCGGGGAGTTCGACCCGGACGTGCGGCCCGTGCGGGTGGCCAGGGAGCTGCACGACCTGCTCAAGGCGGTTCCGGCCACGGAGGCCGAGCCGGACCAGGAGGCGTTGCGGGCTGCGGAAGTGGCGTTGCGGGAGGTGCCGGAGCAGCTGCCGTCCTCCGCAAGGCTGGCGTTGGTCAGGGAGACCGTGCAGGGGATCGCTGTCGCGCTCGACGACGGCGACATGGACGCGGTGCGGGTCCTGACGGCGGATCTGGCCCTGCTGACCAAATCGCACCTCAAAGGGACCGCCGTGGTGGTTCCTGGGCAGCTGCGCGCCGAGGTGCGCGCTCTGCTCGCCCGGATCGAGCGACGAGTCAACGCGTTCACCGACTGAAAGGCGGCGTGATGCCGGAGAAGTACGCGTCCAGTGCCAAAGCGGTGTTGATGGTGCTGCTGCTGGAGAACCGCGAGATGGCGAACACCGAGTTCACCGTCCAGCGCAAGATCAAGTTCGGTCGTGCCGACCGGGAGGCGTTGAACCGGGACAAGTTGATCGAGTCGTCGACGGATGTCACGCCCTACACGCACCGGATCACGGATGAAGGCATTGAGTGGTGCATCACCGACCTGACGGAGAGCGAGATGCCGGCACGGATGGGACCGCAGGCGAGGGCGCTTCTGGAGATGGTGCGGCGGTTCGTGCCGTTCCTGCGGCAGAAGGGGCTGCTCGCTGAAGCGATTCGCTCGAGAGACCTCGAGGACCTGATCAAGCAGGTGTACCTGGAGCTCGGTGACGGCTACCAGGACTGGGTGCGGCTCGCGAAGCTGCGGCCGCGGCTCGACGGCGCGGAACGCGAGGAGGTCGACCAGACGTTGTTGAAGATGGTCAAGGACGGCTCCACGCACCTGGTGGCGAGCGCGAACCGCAAGGTGCTGACCGACGAGGACCACGCGGCGGCCATCCGGATCGGCGGCGAGGACAAGCACCTCGTGGCGATCGAGGAATCATGACCGAGCACCTGCGCGAGGCGCTGGCGGTCGTGCGGTTCAACTCCGCCGAGACACCCGACGACGTGTGGCACACCTCGCCGTTCCACGTCGACGGCCTGCACACGCGGGCGGAGCACCGCCTGCGCGCCGGCATCGCGGACGCGCGGGCCAGCGTCGGGCCGAGCATCGGCGGGCTGGTGCTGCAGGGCGAGAAGGGCGTGGGCAAGACGCACCTGCTGGGGTCCGTGCGCCGCATGGTCCAGCAGGAGGGCGGCTACTTCTTCCTCGTCGAGGTGACGTCGGGGAAGGCGTTCTGGGACGACATCGCCGACGCGCTGCGCAGCGAGCTCCGCAGGGCCGACGACGAGGGCGAGCTGCAGCTCACCGTGCTGCTGCGGCAGCTGTGCATGGGCGCGGACGTGTCCGAGGACGTCGCCAGGGCCGTGGTGGGGCAGGCGGAGCTGACACCGGAGCACCTGCGGGCGTTCCTGAGCGGACTGCGCACTGTGGACAGCCGGATCGCGGTGGAGTGCGGTGACACGATCAGGGCGCTGGTGCTGTACGCGTCCGAGCACGCCGAGATCGCGCGGTCCTACCTCAAGGGCGGCGACGACACGGGCGAGGAACGCAGGCGGTGGGGGCTGCCCGCCGAGCCGAAGCCGTCGCGGGAGCTGGTCCGCGACGTGTCCCGCGTCCTCGCGATGACCGGGCCGTGCGTGATCGCGGTCGACCAGCTGGACACGCTGGTGAACAAGGGCCGCGACGCGGTCGGGGACATCGTCACGAACCCCGAGCTCCGCCAGGAGATCAGTGACATCTCCGACGGTCTGATGCAGCTCCGTGAGACCACGAGGCGCACGCTCACGGTGGTGGCCTGCCTGCCCGACACGTGGACGATGCTGAAGTCGATCGCGACCAGCACCGTCGAGGACCGGTTCACCAGAACCCCGATCCTCGCCGCCATCGCGGACCCCGTGCTGGGCAGGCGGTTGCTGGAGAAGTGGCTCGGCGTGATCTACCAGCGCAACGGGATCACGCCGCCGCACCCGACGTGGCCGGTGGCGCCGAGCGCGTTCGACGCCGCGACGTGGGCCAACCGGACGCCGCGGCAGCTGCTCAAGCGGGTGCACGCGCACGCGGAGGCCTGCCTGTACGGCGAGATCAGGGAGCTGACGTCGTTCGACGAGGCACAGCCGGCCGAGGCGCCGGAGCCCGCCGTGCGGGAGCAGGACCACCTGGCCGAGTTCGACGCGCGGTTCGCGCGGCTGCGGGAGCAGTCCGGGGTCGTCGCCGGGGACATCCGGCCGCACAACGAGGACGAGGTCGTCCCGCCGCTGCTGCTGGCCGGGCTGAAGTCGTGGATCACCGAGGTGGGCAACGACGACCTGAAGTGGCACCCGGAGCCGCAGTCCGAGGACGGGCGCCTGCACGCCGGGCTGCGCCTCACGGTCAACGAGGAGCTGGACACCCAGGAGCGCTGGGGGCTGGTGTTCATCGCGAGCAGCCACGGCAACCGGGTGTTGCGCAAGCTGCGCGACGCCCGTGCCGCCGCCGAGGGCACGCACGGCGGGCAGGGCCGGCACCTGGTCATCATCCGCAACGGCGCCAAGGGCTGGACCGGTGCGAAGACCCGGCAGGAGGTCGCCGCGCTGGAGCGGGCGGGTGGCCGGTGCGTCGACATCAGCGACGACGACCTGCGGACGTTCAGCGCCCTCAAGGAGATCTGCGCGGTGCAGACCCACCAGCTGCTGTCGTGGCTGGTGGCGCGCAAACCGGCCAGCGGTGCCACGTTCCTGCGTTCGGTCCTGCCCGCGCAGGAGCGGACGGCGGCCTCGCACCAGGAGACCCGGCCACCGCCGGTGCCGGAGGCGGCGCCGGGGGAGATCGTGCTCGGCATGGACGGGGAGATCCGCATCGAGCTGGAGTCGTTGCGCAAGCACGCCATCGTGTTCGCCGGGTCCGGCAGCGGGAAGACGGTGCTGCTGCGGCGGATCGTCGAGGAGTGCGCGTTGCGCGGGGTGTCGGCGATCGTGCTGGACCCCAACAACGACCTGGCGCGGCTGGGGGACGCGTGGCCGGAGCCGCCGGGGGAGTGGCGGCCGGGGGACGCGGAGCGCGCGGCGGAGTACCTGGCGCACACCGAGGTCGTGGTGTGGACGCCGGGGCGTGCGGGCGGGCGGGCGCTGAGCTTCCACCCGTTGCCGGACTTCGCGGAGGTGCGGGGAGATCCCGACGAGTTCGGTGCCGCCGTCGAAGCGGCGGTGGCGCGGTTGGTGCCGCACGCGCGGGTGGCCAGCGAGTCGCGGTTCGCGGTGCGTGGGCGTGCAGTGCTCAGAGAGGCGCTGACGTACTACGCGCGCAGGGACCGGCGTGACCTCAACGGGTTCGTCGAGGTGCTGGCCGAGCTGCCGGACGGGGTGAGCAAGCTCAACTCGGCGCCGGCGACGGCGGTGGAGCTGGCGGAGACGCTCAGGGCCGCGATGGTGAACGACCCGCTGCTCGGCGGGCAGGGCGAGCCGACCGACCCCGGGGTGCTGCTCACGCCGTCGGACGGCAGGCGCGCGCGGGTGTCGGTGATCAGCTTCGTCGGGTTGCCGTCGGAGGAGCAGCGGCAGGGGTTCATCAGCCAGCTGCAGCTGGAGGTGTTCGCCTGGATCAAGCGCAACCCGGCGGCCGACCGGCCGCTGGGCGGGTTGCTGGTGATGGACGAGGCGCAGACCATCGCGCCGTCCGGGGCGTGGACGGCGAGCACGCAGAGCACGATCCTGCTGGCCTCGCAGGCGCGCAAGTACGGGCTGGGGCTGCTGCTCGCCACGCAGGCGCCGAAAGGCGTGCACAACCAGGTGACCGGCAACGCGACCACGCAGTTCTTCGGCCGGCTCAACAGCCCGGCGCAGATCGCGGCGGCGACGGAGATGGCGCGCGCGAAGGGCAGCACGGTCGCGGACATCTCGCGGCTGGAACGCGGGCGGTTCTACGTCACCGGGGACACGTTCGGGTTCCGGCGGATGCGCGCGCCGCTGTGCCTGAGCCACCACCCGCCGAGCCCGTTGCGGCTGGAGGACGTGGTCGAGCGCGCGCGGAGGTAGAGCGCGGACTGTGGTGAACGAGGCGGTGCCCTGAACCGGGGCACCGCCTTTCTGCTGTCCTGGTGGATGAGAAGTGGAACAGGTGTGGAGGCCGTTGCCCGCTGTGCCGGGCAACGGGAAACATCTGGTTGCGCGCTTTTCGGTGATGGATTCTCGAAGTAGCCCGAAATCGAACGGGCGAAATCCAGAAATCAAACTGCGATTTCCTTCGGAGGATTCGTCATGTCCAAAACCCTGTCCACTTTCGGTGTGACCGTCGCCGCCCTGGTGACCGCGCTCAGCTTCGCCGCCGCCGTTTCCGGGCCCGCGGCCACCGCCGACGGCACCCCGCCGCCGCCCACCACGACCACCACGGACGCGCCCAACGGCGGTGGGAACCCGTGGCACGACTGAGCTGAGAGCAATTCGCCCCGGTCGACCGCCGTTATTCGGTGGAAGGCCGGGGCATTGCGCTGAACTCGTCGGGGTGTTGTACTCGGGGAACGTCTGAGCGGGAGGCAGTCGTGGCGGAGAACTTTGGTGAGCTGTTGCGGGAACGACGTCTCGCCGCAGGATTGTCGATGGGGCAGCTGGCAAAGCTGGTGCACTACAGCAAGGGATATCTCAGCAAGATCGAGAATGGGCTGAAACCGCCGAACACCGCGTTCGCCCGGCTGTGCGACAGCGCGCTCGGCACCGGCGGGGAGCTGGTCGCCGCCGCCACCCGGCCGCAGCCGACGCGGCGCCAGCTGCTGGTGGCGGGCACGATGCTCGGCGTCGGGGCGCTCACCGGCACCGGGCAGGGGCCCGACCTCGCGGTGCGGATCCGCGACCGGTTCGAGCACCTGCAGGGCCTCGGGCTGCGGACGAGTCCGACGATGCTCCTGGAACCGTTGAAGGAGCTGCAGTACAAGGTCGACGCCACCGCGCGCAGGGACGGCAGCGTCGCGTTGCAGCGGCTGGCCGCGCGGATCGCCGAGTACACCGGCTGGATGAGCCAGGAGGCGGGCGACGAGCAGAACGCGCTGTGGTGGACGCGGCACGCCTCCGAGCTGTCCCGCGCGGCCGGTGACCCGGAGATCGCCTGCTACGCGTTCGTGCGGGAGGCGGGGCTCGCGCTCTACCGGCAGGAGGCGGCCACCACGATCAACCTCGCCCAGCAGGCGCAGTGGATCGGACGGGCCGGAGCGCGCACACTCGCGCTGGCCGCACGCCGTGAGGCGCAAGGCCACGCGTTGGCGGGAGACCGTTATGCGGCCGAAAGCGCGTTCGAACGCGCGGCCGAGCTGATGCAGGACGCACCACGCGACGACCGGCCGTACCCGGTGCTCGGGTCGAGCGTGCCGGACCCGCTGGAGCTGGCGCGCGGCTGGTCGTTGGTGGACCTGGGGCGCAACGCCGAGGCCGCGGAGCTGCTGGACCGGCAGATCGAGCTGATCCCGGCGCAGTCACGGCGGTCCAGGACGCGGTTCGGGGCCCGGCGGTCGCTCGCCCACGCGTTGGCGGGCGAGGTGGACGAGGGCTGCCGCACGCTGGCCGCGACGCTGACCGACGCCGAGGCCGTGGACTCGGCGACGATCAGGACCGACCTGCGGCAGCTCGCGCGGACGCTGGGGCGCTGGCACAACCACGATGCCGTGCGCGCGGTGTACCCGGACCTCAAGCGGCTGGTTCACCGCTGACCGCAGGCGCACGTCATGTCCGCGCGCTGGGCCCGCACCTCCCGCACCTCCGGCTGGTCGAGCGCCGCGTACACCTCCTCCGCCACGTCCCAGTGCGCCGCGGCCTCCCGGTGCCGGCCCAGCGCGTGCAGGGCGCGGGCGATGCCGGCCTCCGCGTGCGAGCGGTGTGTCGGGTTGCCGGTGGCGTCGGCGACGTCCAGTGAGGACTGGAACAGCCGCAGCGCCGCCAGGTGGTCGCGGCCGTCCTGCGCCACGAGGCCGCGGTCGCGGAACAGGCGGGCCCGCAGGTCCGCGTCGACGACCTCGGACGCGTGGGACGTGGCGAGCTCGTGGTGGCGCACCGCCTCGGTGAGGCGGCCCGCGAGCCGGTGCGCGTCGGCGATGTTCGTCAACGCGTAGGCGGCCAGCACCGAGTCGCCGAGCTCGGAGGCGATCTCGTAGGCCTCGACGTGCTCGGGGATCGCGTCGTCGAGCCCGCCGAGGTGCTGGCGGCTCGCGCCGAGGTTGTTCAACGCGTGGGCGAGACCGCGCCGGTTGCCGATCGAGCGCTGGATGCGGACGGCGGCCTCGTGCCGGCGCAACGCCGTCTCGAACTCGCCGTGCTGCTCGTCGAGGTAACCGAGGTGGCTCAGCATGTGCGCCTGGCCGCGCAGGTCGTCGCACTGCTCGTACTTGCGCAATGCGGTCTCGAACTGCCCGGTCGCCTTCTCGTGGTCGCCGAGCTGCATGGTGCAGATCGCCATCGTGGCGAGCGTCGCGGCCTCGCCCCGCACGTCGGGCAGCTCGGTCCACAGCGGCAGCGCCTTCGTGGCCAGCTCCAGCGCCTGCGCGTGGTGGCCCAGCCGGTCGTGCGTGGAGGCGAGCCGCAGCAGCACGTGGGCCCGGCCGTACCGGTCGGTGCCCACCGCCTCCCGCGCCAGCTCCGTGGCCTCGATCCAGTCGTGGAACCGGTTGGCCGACGCGAACCGCCGCCACACCAGCACGGCGACCCGCCACGCGTGCCCCGCCAGCCCGGTGCGGCTCGCGTGGTGCACCGCGGCCACCAGGTTGTCGCGCTCGGTGGTCACCCACGCCAGCGCGGTCTCCTCGCTCCCGAACTCCAGCGCGTACGGGCTCGTGCGGTCCACCGACGGCCGACCGGCCTGGTCGAACGGGTACGCGGTGCCCACCGCCGACGCGAGCGTGACGACGTAGAAGTCGAGCAGCCGCAGCAACGCCTCCGGTCCCGTCGCGGGCGGGTCGGCGGAGGCGTACTCCTTCAGCACGTCGAGCATCTGGTAGCGGTCGGGCGCGACCTCCTCCAGCAGGCACACCTCGTGCAGGTCGTCGAGCAGCTCGCGGGTGACAGCGATGTCGCGGCCCAGCAGCGCGGCCGCACCCCTCAGGTCGACGTCCGGTCCCGGCAGCTGCCCGAAGAGCCGGAACGCCTCCTGCTGGGCGGCGTCGAGCTGGCGGAACGACGCGCGGACCGCCGCGGTGCCGTCCTCCTGCCACGGGCCGCTCTCGTCGATCAGGCCCAGGAGGTGGTCGAGCGACCACCGGTCGTGCCTGCGGAACAGCGCCGCGGCCACGTTGATCGGCATCGGCAGGTAGCCGCAGCGCTTGACCAGCCCCGCCACGTCGGCGGAGCGGCCCTGCACGCGGAACGGGTCGATGAGCGCGGTGAACAGGGAAAAGGCGTCGTCCGGCGGCAACGGGGACAGCCGGACGTGGGCGCTGATGTCCGGCTCGCCCATCTGCCGGCTCGTCACGATCGCGAAGCAGCCCTCGGCCTCGGGCAGCAGCGGCCGCACCTGCTCGGCCGAGACAGCGTTGTCGAGCACCACCAACGTCTTCGTGCCGTAGAGACGCGTCTGGTAGAGGGTGGCCTTGCGGTTCACGGTGTCCGGGATCTGCTCGGGTGGCACGCCCAGCTCGGTCAGCAGCTGGGTCAGCGCGTCGGAGACCGACGTCGGGGCCACACCGGGCGTGAACCCGTTCAGGCGCACCTGCAGCTGACCGTCGGGGAACCGGCGCTTGAGCCGGTGCGCGGCCTCGACCGCCAGTCCCGTCTTGCCGACGCCGGGAGCGCCGCTGACCCACACCGCGCGCCGCTCGCCCGTTCCCGCCGCGGCCCGTTCGACCGCGGCCAGCTCCGCCGCGCGCCCGGTGAACCGGCCGGGACGGGAGGGCAGCGAGCTCACCGGTTCGCCGCGGCGGGCCCGTTCGGCGAGGTTGCGCAGCAGCGGACCCGGTTCGAACCCGGCCTGCGCCAGCGCCTCACCGGCCGCCTCGAACACCTTGATCGCACCGACCTGGTCGCCGCCCGCGATCAGCGCGCGCATCAGCAGCTCGGCGTACTTCTGGTGGTCAGGGCGGGAACGCACGGCGCGGCGCATCCGGTCGCGCGCCGAGCGGTGGTCGCCGATCACCAGCTCCTGCTCGGCCAGGTCACCGATCGCGTCGTGGTGGCCCTCGTCGGAGAAGACGACGTCGGCGCCACCGACCCGGTCGATGTCGATGTCCTCGATGAACCGGCCGCGCCACAGCGCCACGGCCTCCCGCAGCAGGTCGACGGCACGGCGCCCGTCGTTGTCGTGCACCGCCCGCGCGGCCTGGTCGCGCAGCCGGTCGAACCGGACGGTGTCGATCTTCTCCTCGGCGACGCGCAGCACGTACCCGGTGGGCGTCGTCTCGATCACGACGTCGTAGGCACCGGCCTCGGCGAACGCCTTGCGCAGCTTGTTCACGTACCCGCGGACCAGGTTCTTGCGCTCGGGCTGGTCCGGCCAGACGATCTCGGTGATCCGCTCCGGCGTCATCGGCCTGTTCGCGTTGAGGAGCAGGACCACGAGGACGTAGCGCTGCTGGAGGTCCCCCAGTGGTACCGGCGCGCCGTCCTGCCACGCCTCCAGCGGACCCAGCATCCGGAATTCCACTCCGCCTCCTTCGAGCCAGCTTCACTTCTGGCATGGATGTCGCACAAGGGCCCTTTGGTGTGTCGCGAATCAGCATTCTTTCCACTTTTGGTCTACACGGGAGCGGAAAGCTGGGGTCACGTGAAGTGACTTGGGGGAGACGCATGGTGTCCGAAGTGCTGCCGTGTTACGTGGTCTGCGACGTGTCGTTCTCGATGACCGACCACCTCGACGAGGTCAACGCCGGGCTGCGCGAGTTCCGCGGTGCCGTGCACGCGGAGGGCCTGGGCCTCACGCAGGTCCGCGTGTGCGTGGTGGCGTTCGCGCGGAGCCCGTGCGTCGTGCAGCCGCTGAGACCCGCGCTGGAGGGCATGGAGATCATTCGCCCCCGCCAGGAATCCGGAACGGACTTCGGCGCGACGTTCACCCTCATGCGCACCACCATCGACCGTGACGTGACGGTGCTGAAAGCGCAACAGATCCGAGTCCGGCGTCCCGTGCTGTTCTTCATCTCGGACGGACGGGCCACCGACGCGGTCTGGGAGACACCGCTCTCCGGCCTCACCACCTCGGACAACGGCCCCGAGATGATCGTCTTCGGGGTCGGTGCCGTCGACGTGCCCGCACTGGACCGCATCGGCGTCTCACGCGTCTTCCTCGCCCGCGACGGCGTCCGGCTGGGCATCGCGCTCGCCGCGTCGGTGCTGCGTCCAGAACACCACTGATCAATCCACGGTGTGTCCACTTCCCGTCCACGCCCCCGTCGCACGCTGCGCCGCACACGAAGGGGAGGGCGAACGGTGACGACGCACAAGAACCTGGTCCGCGAGCTGAAGAGGGTGCGCAAGGGGCGTGGTGTGCACGCGGGAGGGATCGACGAGAAGATCGGGCCGACGCTGCGCGCCGCGTGCGGCATCACCCGCTCGGACGGGCCGCTGGCCGCGCGGCAGAAGCTGATCACGCGGCTGACCGAGCTGGTCGAGCAGCTGCCGGACGACCTGCAGCTCGCCGCGCGCGCGGCGTTCGCGCTGACCCCGGAGACCCGCCTGCCGCTGTACCAGGACCGGGTCGTCTGGGTGGCCGCCGAGGTCGACCGCGACGCGCGCACCGTGCGCCGCCGCGTCGACGAGGCCGTCGAGCAGCTGGCCGAGCTCGCCGCCACGACCACGCGCCGCGAGACCGGGGGCTGGCACCTCGCGGAGCTGAACGTGTCGGTGGTCCTCGACCACGGCAGGCCCGAGGTCGTCGAACGGCACCGGCTCGTGATCGACGCCGAGCACGTCGACGAGGTCGAGTTCACCGCGCTGTTCGCGGTGCCGCGCCGCGACACCCGGCTCCTCTACGGCGGCACGCTGCAGGACCACGGCGTCGTCACCCACGCCCGGCCCGGGTTCACGGTGGTGCCCGCCGAGCCGTTGCCGCGCGGCGAGACCTTCGAGTTCGCGCTGCGCTACCCGCTCGACCGCGAGTCGCTGCTGCCCGAGCTGCTGCACGTGCCGGAACGCCCGTGCGAGCAGTTCGACCTGCGGGTGCGCTTCGGCCCCGACCACAAGCCGCAGGTACAGCGCTTCGACGGCGCCTACCGCCGCGACCCGGCAGGGCAGCCGTTCCCGGTGGACGCCGCGGGCGAGGTGCACCTGCGGTTCCGGCGGCTCCTGCCGGGCCTGATCTACGGCGTGCGGTGGGAACGGCGCGGCTCGTACCAGGAGGCCCCGGCCGGCTCACCGGCCGTGTTCCACGCCCGGGACGCGGTCGGTCTGATGCGGCAGTAGCGGCCCGGCCGGGCCGGGGGCCGTCTCCCGTCCGGGAAACGGTCCCCGACCCGCCGGGTCAGATCGACTGGAGGTTCCAGCGCTGGTTGAGCGCGGGGTTGTCCAGGCAGTCCCACATCTGCACGCGGGCCCCGTTGTTCGTGCCACCGCCGAACGTGTCGACGTCGAGGCACTTCTGGTTGAGCGCCGACACGACCTCGTAGTGGCCGGCCCCGTCGAAGCCGAACCCCCACTCCTGGTGCTTCGCCCCGGCGGTGCAGGTGAACTCGATGACGTCGGCGCCGGTGGCCGGGTTGGCGCCGCGGATGTCGAGGCACCTGTTCGTGGAGACGTTCCTGATCCGGTGGTTGCCGTTGGGCAGCGGGTCCAGCACGAAGATCTGGTTCTGCTGCTGGAAGCCCCCGCACGTCGACTGCACGGCGGTGGTGCCGCCGCTGACCTGCAGGCACTTCAGCGTGTGCTGGACCTTGAGCTGGAAGAAGATCGTGCCGGCCGAGGCCGAGGTCGCGAACCCGGTGCAGAGCGCGACGACGGTGGCGAGCAACAAGGTGATCCTGCGCAATTCGGTTTCTCCCCTTGGGTGTTCTTGCGGACACCACCGAGGTTGGCGTGCTCGCCGCGGCACGGCACGGACCTTCCGGCAGGGCGGAAAGTCGGAAAAGCACAGGACAACGCCCGGTGGTGTGTGCTGCACTCGCGCGCGTGCTGAGGATCCGGTTCACGGCCGAGGATCTGCTGCGCACGCGGTTCCTGCCCGCCCCGGCGCCGCTGGTGGAGCTGTCGCTGGCGGCCGGTGCGCTGTGCGGGAACGGCCGCGGCCTGCTGGGGCCGTGGGTCGCCCGGACCCGGAGGGCGCTGCCGCGGGAGGCGCTGCCGCTGCTGGAGCTCGTGTCCGACGCGGGCGCCGTCGAGTACCTGTGGGCGCTCGACCACGACTTCGACACCGCCGTCGACCGGGTGCTGGCCTCGCCACCGGCGTACGTGCGCGAGTCGCTGGCCGCGGTGGGCCGCCCCGGCTCGGCGTGGACGCGCGGCCTGGCCTCGGGCGACCGCTCGGCGCAGGCCGTGCTGGAACGGGCGTTGCGCAGCGCCCGGCCGGTGCTCGACCACCAGCGGGTGCGGGCGGCGTGGCACACGGACGTGGCGCACCGCAGGGAGGTGCTGATGACCGCCGGACTCGGCGCGGCGCTGGAGAGCGTCTTTCCGGCGGCGCGGTGGCACGGTGACGTGCTGGAGGTCCCGCACGCGCGGGAGCTGGCGATCGACCTGGGCGGGGAGGGGGTGGTGCTCCTGCCGACGGCGTTCCGGCTCGGCTCGACCCTGCTGGGCAGCGCCATGCCCGGACAACCGCGGGTGGTCGTCTACCCGGCGCGCGTGCCGATGCCGTTGATCGAGGCCAGCGAGCGGACGCCGGCACTGACCCCGCTGCTCGGCCGGACGCGGACCGCGGTGCTGCGGACGATCACGCACAACCCGTCGAGCACGACCAGCCAGATCGCGGCGGCGCTGGGGATCTCGCCGGGACGGGCCAGCGAGCACGCCGGGGTGCTGCGCGACGCCGGGCTGATCACGAGCCACCGGCACCGCAACACCGTGCGGCACGTGCCGACGCCGCTGGGGCTGGAGATCGGGTGACGTCCGCCCACCTCGCCGTTCCGCCTGCGGCTCCAGTTGAGACGGCCCTCCCGGGGTCGTCGGCGGCCGGCCGGCCGGGCAGGGCCCGGGTTCGTCTACAAGCGACGGTGCCGGACCGGTTTCCCGGTACGGCACCCGCGCGCCTCCGAGAATTCACCGCAGGAGTCGAGAAGGTCTCAACCGGCGCGGCTGGCTTGACAACGAAAGCATCCCGCGCGAATCCTCCGCTCGTGCTGAAGCGACGGAACGTCACGACGAAGTTGATCGGCGTCGGCGCGGTGGTGCTGGCGGTGGCTGCCTGTGGCGCCCCGCCCGCCAAGGAGACGCCGGCCGGTGCTGCCGGAACCGCGAAGTCGGCGAGTGAGCTCGGCGGCATGGACAAGCTGGTCGAGGCGGCCAAGAAGGAGGGCAAGCTCAACGTCATCGCGCTGCCCCCGGACTGGGCGAACTACGGCAAGGTCATCGAGGCGTTCAAGGCGAAGTACGGCATCGAGGTCAAGTCGGACCAGCCGGACGCCTCCAGCCAGGAGGAGATCAACGCCGCCAAGCAGCTCAAGGGCACCGACCGGGCGCCCGACGTGTTCGACCTCGGGCTGAACGTGGCGCTGGCCAACAAGGACCTGTTCGCGCCCTACAAGGTCAGCACCTGGGACGACATCCCCGCCGAGCTCAAGGACGCGGACGGCGCCTACTACGGCGACTACGGCGGCTTCATGTCGATCGGCTACGACGCCGCGAAGGTGCCGGCGCCGGCGAGCGTGAAGGACCTGCTCAAGCCCGAGTACAAGGGCAAGGTCGCGCTCAACGGCAACCCGACGCAGGCCGGTGCCGCGTTCGCCGGTGTCGTGATGGCCGCGCTGGGCAACGGCGGGTCCGCCGACGACATCGCGCCCGGTGTCGAGTTCTTCAAGCAGCTCAAGGCAGCCGGGAACTTCCAGCCGGTCGACCCGTCGCCCGCCACGATCGAGTCCGGTCAGACGCCCGTCGTCATCGACTGGGACTACACCAACGCCGCCCAGACCGACAAGCTCAAGGGCAAGCTCGACTGGAAGGTCGTCGTGCCCGCCGAGGCGCAGATCGGCGGCTACTACAACCAGGCCATCAGCAAGGACGCGCCGCACCCGGCGGCCGCGCGCCTGTGGCAGGAGTTCCTCTACTCCGACGAGGGGCAGAACCTGTACCTGCAGGGCCTGGCCCGGCCGGTGCGCCTCGACAAGATGGGGGACAAGGCGGACAAGGCGGCGAAGGACAAGCTGCCGAAGACCGACGGCAAGCAGGTGTTCCAGACGCAGGCGCAGGCCGACAAGGCCAAGGCCGTCCTGACCGCGACCTGGGCCCAGGCCATCGGATGACCTCCGTCGCTCCCGTAGCGGCGACGCCCGGCGGTTCCACCCGGCAGAAGGGTGGGGCCGCCGGTCGGCCGTCTGCGGCCGCCTGGCTCGTCGTGGTGCCGTTCCTCGCGTTCGTCGGCACGTTCCTCGTCTACCCCACGGTGCTCGTGCTGGTCGGCGCCTTCCAGGACTCGGACGGCGCGTTCACGCTCGGCAACCTCTCCACCCTGTTCACCGGTGTCGTCTTCGACGCGTTCGTGCTCAGCATCGAGCTGTCCGCGCTCACCGCGGTCATCGGCGCGATCTTCGGCGCCCTGCTCACGTGGGCGGTCGCCGTCGGCAACCCCGACGGGATGCTGCGCAGGACCGTCGTGGCCGGGTCCGGTGTGCTCGCCCAGTTCGGTGGCGTGCCGCTGGCGTTCGCGTTCCTCGCGACGATCGGCTTCGAGGGCCTGGTCACGAAGTTCCTGCGCGACAGCGCCGGCGTCGACCTGTTCGCCGGCAGCGCGTGGCTGTTCGAGCTGCCCGGTCTGACGCTCGTCTACACGTTCTTCCAGATCCCGCTGATGGTGATCGTGTTCCTGCCGGCCCTGGAGGGCCTGCGCCCGCAGTGGCGGGAGGCCAACGCGAGCCTCGGCGGCACCACCTGGACGTTCTGGCGGCACGTCGGCGGGCCGATCCTCACCCCGCCGTTCCTCGGCGCGCTGCTGTTGTTGTTCGCCAACGCCTTCAGCGCCTACGCCACGGCCGCCGCGCTCGTGTCGCAGGGCAGCCCGATCGTGCCGCTGCAGATCCGCGGGTTCCTCACCGGCGAGGTCGTGCTCGGCCAGGAGAACCTCGGCAAGGCCCTCGGCCTGGGCATGGTCGTCGTGGTCAGCATCGCCATGGGCGTCAACGTGCTGCTGCAGCGGAGGGTGGCCAAGTGGGTTCGCTAGTCAGGCAGCGCGTCCTGCGCACGGTCGTCCTGCTGGTCCTGGGCGTCTACTTCGTCCTGCCGCTGATCGCGATGGCGGAGTTCTCCACCCGCGGTGCCGGCGGCACCCGCAGCCTCGGCTCCTGGACGTCGATCGTCGAGGACGAGGGCCTGATGGCGGCGCTGGGCAACTCGCTGCTGCTGTCGGTCACGTCCGCGGTGCTGATGCTCGTGCTGCTGGTGCCGACGATGGCGTGGATCCGGCTGCGGCTGCCGCAGCTGCAACGGCTCGTGGAGTTCCTCTGCCTGCTGCCGCTCGCGATCCCCGCGATCGTGCTCGTGGTCGGCATGGCGCCGCTGTACGCGTGGGTGAACTACTTCCTCGGCGACTCGGCGCTGACGCTCACGTTCGCGTACACCGTCCTGGTGCTGCCGTTCGCCTACCGGGCGATCGACGCCGGTCTGAGCGCCATCGACCTCAAGACGCTGTCGGAGGCCGCGCGCAGCCTGGGCGCGTCGTGGCTCACGGTGCTGTGGAAGGTCGTCGTGCCGAACATCCGCGTCGCGCTCATCGGCGCGTCGCTGCTGAGCGTCGCGTTGGTGCTCGGCGAGTTCACCATCGCGTCGCTGCTGAACTTCGACACGCTGCAGGTGCAGGTCAACCTGCTCGGCAAGCGCAACGCGGGCGTGTCCATCGCGGTGTCGCTGCTGTGCCTGGTCTTCGCGTTCGTCCTTCTGTTCGCACTTTCCTATGTCGGCCAACGGCGCCGTCAGACCGTGGTCGAGGAGTGAAGATGGGTCATCTGGAACTGAAGGGGCTGCGGAAGTCCTTCGGCGGCAACACGGCGCTGGCCGGTCTCGACCTCGACCTGGCCGAGGGCGAGCTGGTCTCGCTGCTCGGACCGTCGGGCTGCGGCAAGACGACGGCGCTGCGCATCGTCGCGGGTTTCGAGACCGCCGACTCCGGCACGGTCACCGTGGGCGGCAAGGACGTCACGAAGGTCCCGGCCAACAAGCGGGACATGGGCATGGTGTTCCAGGCCTACAGCCTCTTCCCGAACATGACCGCCGCGCAGAACGTCGCGTTCGGGCTGAAGCTGCGCAAGGGCGACACCAAGCGGACCGGTGAGCTGCTGGAGCTGGTCGGCCTGTCGCACCTCGGCGGCCGCTACCCGCACCAGATGTCGGGTGGTCAGCAGCAGCGGGTCGCACTGGCGCGGGCACTCGCGATCCAGCCGCGCGTGCTGCTGCTGGACGAGCCGTTGTCCGCGCTGGACGCCAAGGTCCGCGTGAACCTGCGTGACGAGATCCGGCGCATCCAGACCGAGCTCGGCATGACGACGCTGTTCGTCACGCACGACCAGGAGGAGGCGCTCGCCGTCTCCGACCGCGTCGGCGTCATGTCGCACGGCCGGCTGGAGCAGCTCGACACGCCGTCGGTCGTGTACCGCGAGCCCGCGTCGGCGTTCGTGGCGCAGTTCGTCGGCGTCACGAACTCGGTGGAGGCCAAGGCGCAGGGCCAGACCGTCGTGATCAACGGCGTCACCGTGCCCGTGCCGCACGACCAGCCGTCCGGCAGCGACGTGCGCGTCATCGTGCGCCCGGAGGACATCGGGGTGTCCGAGCAGACCGGCGACACCGGTGGCAAGATCGTGGGCGACGTGCTGACCCAGTCGTTCCTCGGGCCGGTCACGCGGATCTCGGTGAGGGTCGGTGAGCAGGTGCTGCGCGTCGACCAGCCCTCCAACACCGCCTCCGCGTACCAGCCGGGCACGCGGGTCGCACTGGACCTCACCGAGTCGAGGATCATGGTGGTGCCCGGATGATCAGGAAGCTCCTCGCGCGCGACACGGCGGAGGCCCACCGGGTCGCGACGCCGTTGGAGCTGTTGTTCGACCTGAGCTTCGTGGTGGCGGTCGCCCAGGCCGCCGCCTCGTTGCACCACGCCGTCTCCGAGAACCACGTCGGTGCCGGTGTCGTGGCGTTCTGCATGGCGTTCTTCGCGCTGTGGCTGCCGTGGCTCAACTTCACCTGGTTCGCGAGCGCGTTCGACAACGACGACACGCTCTACCGGATCATCACGATGGTCCAGATCGCTGGCGTGCTCGTGGTCGCCTCGGGCATCCCGGCCGTCTTCGAGCACCAGGACTACCGGGTCGTCGTCGGCGGCTACGTCGTCATCCGCCTCGCGATGGTCGCGCACTGGCTGCGCGCGTCGCGGGACAACCCGGAGCACCGCGCCTGCACCCTCCGGTACGCGGCCGGGATCACCTTCATGCAGGTGCTCTGGGTGCTGTGGGTGCTCGTCGCGCCGCCCGCCCTGCAGATCCCGCTGTGGGTGCTGTTCATGCTCGGCGAGCTGGTGGTGCCGGCCTGGGCGGAACGCGCGTCGGCCACGACCTGGCACCCGCACCACATCGCCGAGCGGCACGGCCTGTTCACGCTGATCGTGCTCGGCGAGTCGATCCTGGCGGCGACCCTCGCGTTCCAGAAGGGCTTCGACAGCGGCGTCAACCTGATCTCGCTGGCCGCGGCGTCGCTGGTCATCGTGTTCTCGGTGTGGTGGCTGTACTTCGAGGCGCCGACCCGTCTGCTCGACCTGCGCAGGGCGTTCCTGTGGGGGTACGCGCACCTGTTCGTCCTCGGCTCGGTCGCCGCGCTCGGTGCCGGTCTCGCCGCGAGCGTCGACTACGATCTGCACGTCTCGCACGCACCGGGCACGACGGTGGCGGCGTTCACCACGGTGCCGCTCGCGGTGTTCCTGCTGTGCGTCTGGTACGTGCAGGACTGTCCCGGTCAGGACGGCCTCCGCAAGTACCTGCTGCCGGCCGGTGCGGTGGCGGTGCTGGCGGCGACGTTCGGGCCGGCGCCGATCCACGTGACGGCGGGGATCGCGCTGGTGCTGGTGGTGGCGACGAGGGTGGTGGCAGGTTCCGATGACTGATCTCGCGGACTCGATCGAGTCGGTGCGGCAGCTGACCGCGGGCTGGCGGCCCGTGGTGCTCGACCGCGACCCCGCGGCCGACGTGCGGGACCTGCCCGGTGTCGCCGTCCGCTGGGCCGACAGCCGGTTCCCGTTCTGGAACGCCGTCACGCTCACCGAGCCGGGGCTGGCCGCCGGGCTGCTCGACCAGCGGCTGCACACGGCAGCGGAGGTCATGCGCTCGAAGCGGCGGCCGGGTTTCCTGTGGCTCTTCGAGGATCTGCTCGACGACGGCGCACGCGCCGCCCTGCTCCCCGCGGCGCAGCGGGCGGGCCTGGAGCGCGCCTTCCCCGGAACGGGCATGGCCGCGGACCTGCCCTCGATCCCCGAGCCGGTGCACCCCGAGCTGACGTTCGCCCGCGTGCGGACCGACGACCAGCTGCTGACCTACGCGGACATCAACTCCGCGGCCTACGGGTTCGCGCCCGAGGACGGCCGCGACGGGCTCGCGGGCTCCGCGCTGTGGAAGAACGACGTCCACGCCTACCTGGCGCTGAACGACGGCGTCGCGGTGGCGTGCGCGGCGTGCGTGGAGGTCGAGGGACGGCTGTTCGTCGTGCTCGTCGCGACCCTGCCCGGGTGGCAGCGCCGGGGCTACGGCGAGGCCGTGACCAGGAAGGCGTTGTACGAGGGCGCCCGTGCCACGGGGATCACCCGCGCGACCCTGCACGCGACCGAGGCCGGTGCGCCGGTGTACCCGCGGATCGGTTTCCGGCCGGGCTCGCGGATTCACTTCTTCGCCCTGCGGGGCTGAGGCGCCGGACTTTCGGCGGGCACCGCTCCCGCGGCCGCGGGTGGTGAAATGATCGTCACCATGACCGGTGTCCGCGAACCCCGTGCAGTCGTCACCGCCGCCGACTGCGCCGATGCCCCCGACGTGCCGGGCCTGCCGGAGCGGGCGGCGCTCAGCCAGGGCGGCGCGCGGTGACGATCTCCGCCGCGGGCTACCGCGACCTCGCCAACCGCGACGTGCTCACCACGGCCGTCGTCACGGTCGCGGCGAAGCTGCCGATGTCGATGACGCCGCTGATGATGGTGTTCCTGACCAGGAACCTGCCCGGCGGCTACGTCCTCGCGGCGTCGCTGACCGCCGTCTACGTGCTCGGCGAGGTCCTCGGCGCCGGGGTGCTCGGCCTGCTGCTCGACCCGTCGCGGATGCGCGGGCAGCTCAGCGCCGGGCTGCTCGTGGGCGCGGGCGCGTTCACGACGCTCGCCCTGACCGGCAACGTGACCGTCATGGTGGTCGCGGCGTTCATCGCGGGCGCCGGGCCGTCGACGACACCGGGCGGGCTGCGCGCGATGCTGCTCGGGCTGGTGCCGGACGCGCTGGTGCCCAAGGCGATGGGCTTCGACGCCATGATCACGCAGGTGGTGTGGGCGGTGGCGCCCGCACTGGTGACGGCACTGGCGCTGGGCGTCGACCGCCGTGCGCCGGTGGTGGTGTCGGTCAGCCTGATCGTCGTCGCGGCGTGGCTGGTGTTCATCCTGCCGCGCGGGCACGTGACGTCCCGGTCGGGCACGGCGAAGGTGCGCGTGGTGGCGTCGGCGTGGCCGATCTACCTGGTGAGCGCGGCGGCGCTGGCGCAGCTGGCGGTCGCGGAGCTGGTGCTGCCGGCGTTGCTGGAGCACCGGGGGATCGGCATCGGCTGGACCGGCCCGCTGCTGACCGGGTTCGCGGCGTGCAGTGCGCTCGGGGCGGTGCTCTACGGGTTGCGGCCGTGGCCGGGATCGCTGCGCACGCAGGGGCTGGTGCTGCTCGTCGTCACGGCGACCTGCGTGGGCGCGGTGGCGTTGTTCCCGAACCTGCCCGGCATCGCGGGCGCGCTGCTCGCGGCGGGGTTGTTCCAGTCCGGTGTGCTCGTGACGCGGAGCCTCGCGTTGCGCGAACGGCTGCCGGTCGGCGCGCACGCGGCCGGGTTCTCGATGATGTACGCGGTGACCGGCGCGGGCTACGGCCTGACCGCCGTGGTGGCCGCGTGGGCGCTGGACGCCGGCTCACCGGTGTGGGCGGTGCTCGGTGGCGTCACCGTCACCCTGGTCCTGACAGCGATCAGCGCGGCTGCCGAACGCCGGCAGCCGCGCTGATCTGGGTGGGAACCCCTACCCGCGGTAGAAGTTGCCCTGGGTCTGCACGTTCAGCTCGTCCGTGCGGAACAGCTTCGCCACGAACGTGCGCGGGTCGCGCATGTCGATGACGTCGAAGCCGCGGCCCATCTCCGAAGAGTAGATGTAGCCGTTGTACCAGTACGTGGACCACGTACCGCCGCCCGCGCCGTTCGGCATCGGGCCGCGCTCGAAGAAGCCGATCTCACGCGGCTTGGTCGAGTCGGTGAAGTCCCACACCGAGATGCCGCCCTGGTACCAGGACTGCACCATGATGTCCTTGCCGGGCACCGGGATCAGCGATCCGTTGTGCGCGACGCAGTTCTCGGTGTCGCCCTGCATGCGCGGGATCTTGTAGTAGGACTTGAAGACCAGCTTGCGGTTCTTGCCCTTGCCCACGATGTCGTAGATGCCGTTGGCACCGCGGTTCGGGCCGATCTTCTCGTTGCACGTCGCGGCGCCACCGCCACCGAGCTCGTCGGTGAAGACGACCTTGGTGCCGCTGTTGTTGAACGTGGCGGAGTGCCAGAACGCGAAGTGCGCGTCGTCCTGGACCCGGTTGATCTCGACCAGCTTCTCCCGGTCGGAGATGTCCCACAGCACGCCGTCACCCATGCACGCGCCGGCCGCGAGGTCGAGCTGCGGGTAGACGGTGATGTCGTGGCAACCGGTGGTGGCCGAGGTGTAGCCGTCCTCGATGGTGCCGGGGACGCCGGGGTTGGCGCCGTCCGGGAACACGACCTGGGCCTTGAGCAGCGCGGCCGCGGCCGGGTTCTTCACCGGGACCTTGACGATCGAGATGAGGTCGTGCGGCGGCTGGCAGTCGGGGAACGTCGCGTTCGGCGAGTAGGACGAGACGTAGAGGTACACGTCCTTCTTGTTCTTGCCCGGCACCATCGTGTGGGTGTGCGAGCCGCACGCGGTCTCGACGGCGGCGACGTAGCGCGGGGCGCTCTTGTCGCTGATGTCGAAGACCTTGATGCCCTCCCACGACTCCTTGATCGTCGCCGACTGGGCGACGCTGGAGCAGGAGTTGTCGCTGCGCGACGAGTCAGTCGACAGGAACAGCAGGTTCCCGTACACCGAGATGTCGTTCTGCGAGCCGGGGCACAGCACCTGCGACTTGATCGTCGGCTTCTTCGGGTTGCGGATGTCGTAGATGACGAAGCCGTTGTAGTTGCCGACGAACGCGTAGTTGTCCTGGAACGCGATGTCGGTCTGCGTCGAGTCGAGCGGAGCCTGCTTGTCCAGGTGGGCGACCGGGACCATGTTGCGGCTGCGGGAGATCTCGTCGACACCGGGGAGGCCGTCGACCGCTTCCGCCTGCGCTTCGAGTTGAGCCTCGGTCAGACCCCTGCCGTCAGCGGGCAGGTCGGGCTCGGCGTACGCGGGCGCGGTCATCGTCGACAGCGTCAGCGCGAGCGCCCCCAGAACCGCCAACGGCGCTCTGCGCCGCCGGGCCGTTGCGCGTGAAGTCACTGCTTTACCCCCTCATCACAGGTTGGTGAGGGGGAGTATGACCCTTCGCCTTGCTAAAGGCCAGCGTCTTTCGGAGGGTTGTGGGGGTGTTCGTCCCCCTCGCGAAAAGCCGGGCAACGCCCGCCGCCGCGGACTGTATTGTCCGGTGCATGCGTTCTGGGCTCGTGGCGATCGTGGCGGCATTCGCCCTGCTGGCAGGCTGTACGTCGGAGCCGGAGCAGGCACCGGTCATCGCGCCGGACACCCCCGGCGGGTCGGCGCCGACCATCGCGGCGTCGGAGGCGACGGCCGCCGTCGTGCCGCCGCCCAACGACGCGGACCGCGAGTACGTGTCGATGATGATCGTGCACCACGAGCAGGCGCTGGCGATGACCAGGTTCGCGCCCGACCGCGCGGAGAACGCGACGGTGAAGGGCCTGGCCGACCGCATCCGGTACAGCCAGGAACCCGAGATCGGTGCCATGAAGCAGTGGCAGCGCACCAACAACATCGTCGGCTCGCACGGCGACCACGGGTCGATGCCCGGCATGGCCACGCAGGACCAGTTGACCGCGCTGGGGGCCGCACGCGGCAAGGACTTCGACCGGATGTTCCTGGAGTTGATGATCAAGCACCACGAGGGTGCGATCAAGATGGCCACCGACGTGCGCGCGGCCGGCCACAACGTCCAGGTCGAGGAGATGGCGGACGACGTGGTGGCCACGCAGTCCGACGAGATCAACCGGATGAGGGCCCTGCTGTCCACCCTGTGAGACGGTGCAGGGCTCGCTGCCCGGTCAGGACGCCTCGGTGCGCTGCCGCGGCAGCACCAGGTCCTCCGCGTGCGTGAACCGCTCGGGCTCGTTGCCCGTCACGAGACGTGCGATCGTGCGGTGGCCCTTGTGCGCCTCGCGGAACGCGTCGGAGGCGACCCAGGCGTGGAAGGCGTCCTCGGACTCGAACTCGTTGACCGAGACGTACGGCTGGTCGTCGCGCACCGGCTTGAGCAGCGTGCTGCGCAGCAGGCCGGGGACTCCGGGCAGGTGGGTGCGCATGGTGCCGCGGAAGTAGCGCTCGAACTCCTCGGACATGTCCGGGTTGACGAACATCCGGTTGGTCGCGATGAACATGCTGGCCTCCCTGATCCCGACGCTCTGTCGGGAACTATTCCAACACCCCGTCGGGAAAGCAAGCGCGATACGATCCACGGGTGCCGAGGATCAGCGCCGACACCGTTGCCGAGCACCGCGCCAACCGATTGCGCGCCCTGCTGGACGCGGGGCGCGACATCGTGGCGTCCGAGGGCGCCGAGGCGCTGACGCTCGCGTCGCTGGCCAGGCGGGTGGGCCTGTCCCGGCCGAGCCTCTACGAGTACTTCCGCTCACGCGAGGAGCTGGTCGCCGCGATCGTGTCCGACGCGCTGCCCGAGTGGGCGGACAAGCTGGACGACGCGGTCAACAGCGCGGACAGCGTGCCCGCCAAGATCGAGGCGTACGTGCGGACCGAACTCGCGATCATCACCGACGGCAGCCACGGCGCGGTCGTCGCGTTGTCCGCGCACGCGCTGCCGGACGCCTCGCGCGAGCAGATCAGGGCCGAGCACGAACGACTGCTGGCGCCGCTCGTGTCGGTGTTCAAGACCGCGGGGGTGCAGCGCGCGCAGCTGCGGGCGATGCTGGTGCACGCCATGGTCGAGGCCTCGTCGCGCATGATCACGCCGGGGCGGACCGAGCACAACGAGGCCGTCATCCAGACGTTGCTCGACCAGGCGGTGCACGGGTTGCACCAGCCGCTCAGCTGAACGGCACGACCTCGCCGTACCGCACCAGCTCCCCGTAATGCGCCGGCTCGACCGGACCCAGCGCCAGGTCGAGCAGCGGTCCGGCGGCCCGGTCCGGGGTGGGTGCGGCGCTGACGTCCCACCACAGCGCGGACGTCGGCGTGTTGATCATCCCGGGGCAGACCGCGGCGACCAGGACCCCGCGCGCCGCATCGGTGTCCCGGCGCAGGGCGGCCAGCGCCCGGACGGCGGCGACCTGGCCGATCTTCGACGGGATGTTGACGAACGCGGGCCACGCGCCGGGACGGCCCGCCTTCACGTCGTCGCGCCACCGGGCGATCTGCGCGTCGACCTCGTCCACTGTGGACGGGTCGGCGAACCGCCCGTGCAGCACGGGTGCCAGGTGGTGGAGGGTGCCGAGCGAGCTGGCGACCACGAGCAGCCGGCCGCCGTCGTTGAGCATCGGCGCGAAGGCGTTCAGCAACCTCGTGGTGCCGAAGTTGTTGACCTGCGTGTACTCGTCGATGATCGCGCGCGGGTCGTCGTCGGGGCCGATGCGCATGACGGCGTTGCCGAAGACGACGTCGATGCCGCCGTGGCGCTCCTGGACGCGTGCCGCGAACCGGTCGATCGGGCCCGCCACGTCGAGCACCTCGCCGCGGACCTCGGCCCCACCCGCGGGGACGGCCGCGACGGCGTCGGCGACCCGCGTGGCGTCGCGGCCGGTCAGGTAGACGGTGTCCCGCGGGGTCAGCCGCCGCGCCAGGCCTTCGGCGAGCGCGCGGCCGAGGCCCTGGGTGGCACCGGTGACGAGGGCGATCATGCCTTCGCCAGCAGGGTCTCGGAGTACGTCCACAGCCGGGCGGCGGCGTCCGGGTCGAGTGCGAAGCGGGCGACCCCGCGCATCGGTGGCGTCTCGTCGCGGTGGTCGGCGACGCGCGTCTCGGCGCAGTCGTCGAAGTAACGGCCGCCGATGCCCTCCAGCAACGGTGAGGTGGCCACGAAGACCGAGGTCGCCGCGCCCTGCTCGACCGTCTTGACGATGGCCGGGTCGACCTCGCTCTGACCGATGTGGCGTTGCAGGCCGGTGAGGACGGCACCGGGCATGACGGCGTTCGCGGTGATGCCGTCGGCCGCCCACCGGCGCGTCGCCTCGACCGCGAACAGGACGTTGGCGGTCTTGCTCTGGCCGTAGGCGCCCCACGGTTCGTAGGGGCGGAACGCGTAGTGGACGTCGTCGAACACCACGGGCGAGAGCATGTGGCCGCGCGAGGTGAGGGAGACGACGCGGGCGCCCCCGGCGGCCCGCAGCGCGCCGTGCAGACCGGTGGCCAGGGCGAAGTGCCCGAGGTGGTTGGTGGCGAACTGCCACTCCCAGCCCTGCTCGGTGTGCCGCTCGGGGCTCGCCATGACACCGGCGTTGTTGACCAGGACGTGCAGCGGTCCGCTCCAGCTCCGCGCGAACTCCTCGACGGACACCAGGTCGGTCAGGTCGAGGCGGGCGACCTCGGCCGCGCCGACCTCCCCGGCGACCCGCTCCCCGGCGGCGACGTTGCGCACCGCGAGGGTCACCTCGGCGCCCGCTCCGGCCAGTGCGCGGGCGGTCTCGACGCCGATGCCGGACGACGCGCCGGTCACGACGACGCGCTTGCCGGTGAGGTCGATCCCGTCGACGACCTCGGCGGCGGTGGTGCTGAACCCGAACTCCGTTTCGATCACGCCCTCGACGCTAGGCTCGGCCCAGCCATGCCGGTAGCGAAAGTTCAGCAGACGGGGTATGCGTAAAAATCATGTCTTTGGCCAATGCGTCGCTGACCGCGCTGAGGGTGTTCCGCGAGGTGGCCGAACGCGGCACGCTGACGGCGGCGGCCACCGCGCTGGGGTACACGCAGTCCGCGGTGTCCCGGCAGATCGCGACCCTGGAGCGGGCGGCCGGTGCCGTGCTGCTGGAACGGCGGCACGACGGCGTGCGGCTCACCGCGGCCGGCCGGGTCGTGCTGCGCCGGGCCGCTGCCGCCCTGGACCAGGTCGACGCGGGTGCGCGCGAGCTGGAGGGCCTGCCGGCCTCCGGCGAGAGCACGGTGCGGCTCGGCTGGTTCGCGACGGCCGGGGCGTGGCTGCTCCCGCGGGCGCTGACGGCGCTGGCGCGCACCCACCCGTCGATCACGGTGGTGACGCGGGAGGGCAGCACGCCCGCGCTGGTGCGCGCGGTGCGGGCGGGCACCCTCGACGTCGCGCTGATCGCCTCGGCGCCGCCGTTCCGGGCCCCGGACGACGAGATCCCCGCGCTGGCCGTCGACACCCTCGTCGAACGCAGCCTGCGGGTCGCCGTCCCGACCACGCACCCGTTGGCGCGCAACGACTTCATCGACGTGGCCGACCTGCACGGACAGCGCTGGATCTCCGGGCCCGGTGACCCGTCGGTGATGGGCGTGTGGCCGGGGCTGCCCGAACGGCCCGTCGTCGCGCACACCGCCCGCGACTGGCTGGCGAAGCTGCAGCTGGTCGCGGCGGGCCTCGGCATCACGACGGTGCCCGCGTCGCTGGTCCAGGTCGCGCCCGCCGGGGTGCGGGTCCTGCCCGTGCGCGGTGGGCCCGCCGAACAGCGCCGGGTGCTGCTCGCCCGGCTGCCGGGACCGGTGCCGGACCCCGTCGCGCGCCTGGCGGCCGCGGTGCGCACCGCCTTCGTGGAGACCGAGTAGCGCATCGACCGATCGGTTGATGCCGGTGCCGCCCGTCGTTCGATGATCCCCGGCGCGCGCTGCCCCATCGTGGTGGCATGGCGATCATCGAAGTGCGCGACATCGGGAAGAGGTACGGGCCGAAGGTCGCGGTGGACTCGGTGTCGTTCTCGGTGGCCGAGGGGGAGATCTTCGGCGTGCTCGGGCCGAACGGCGCGGGCAAGACGACGACGGTCGAGTGCGTGGCCGGGCTGCGGACACCGGACCGGGGGAGCGTGACCGTGCTGGGGCGGCCACCGGCGCACTCGCGTGCGGCGATCGGGGTGCAGCTGCAGGCCTCCGAGCTGCCCGAGCGAATCAGGGTCGGGGAGGCGCTGCGGCTGTTCTCGTCGTTCTACCCGAAGCCGGTCGACTGGTCGGAGCGGCTGGGGCTGACCGAGCACCTGACCGCGGAGTACGGGCGGCTCTCCGGCGGGCTGAAGCAGCGGCTGTCGATCGCGCTGGCGCTCGTCGGCGGGCCGCGGGTGGCGATCCTCGACGAGCTGACCACCGGGCTCGACCCGCAGGCGCGGCGGGACACGTGGTCGGTGATCGAGGACGTGCGCGCCGCCGGCGTGACGGTCCTGCTCGTCACGCACTTCATGGAGGAAGCCGAGCGGTTGTGCGACCGCGTGGCCGTGATCCGCGACGGACGCGTTGCCGCACTGGACACCCCGGCCGGTCTCGTGTCGCGCGTGGACGGTTCGACGCGGGTGCGGTTCGTGCCCTCGGCGCCGGTGGACGTGCCGGCGCTGCTGGCGTTGCCGGACGTGGCCGGGGTGGACCTGGCGGGGGAGCAGGTGGTGGTCACCGGCGGCGAGAACGTGCTGGCGGCCGTGACGTCGTGGCTGGCGCGCAACCAGCTCGTGGCGCGGCGGCTGCGGGTGGACCAGGTGTCGCTGGACGACGCGTACGTGGAGCTGACCGGGGGTCGTGATGATGCGGATCGTTGAGGTCGAGGCGCGGTTGTTCCTGCGGGACCGGCTGAACTCGTTGTTCGCGGTGGTGTTCCCGTCGCTGCTGCTGCTCGTGCTGGGGGCGGTTCCGGCGTTGCGGACGCCCGCCCCCGAGTTCGACGGGATGCGGTTCATCGACGCGTACATGTCGTCGTTGGTCGTGTTCACCTTGGCGTTCATCGGGTTGCAGCGCGTGCCCACGGTCGTGGCGACCTATCGGGAGAAAGGCGTGCTGCGGCGGCTGTCCACGACGCCGATGCACCCGGCGCGGTTGCTGGTGGGGCAGCTGGTCGTGAACTCCTGCGCCGCGATCCTGTCGGTGCTGCTGACCACACTGGTGGGACATCTGGTGTTCGGCGTGGACCTGCCGCACCACCCGGTGGGCCTGGCGGCGGCGGTGGTGCTGGGTGGCGCGGGCACGTTCGCGCTGGGACTGGTGATCGCCGCACTGGCCCCGAACGCGCGTGCGGCCGGTGGCTGGGCGACGGCGGTGTTCATGCTGCTGATGTTCTTCGGCGGCGTGTACCTGCCGCGGTTCATGCTGCCCCCGGTCGTGCAGGCGATCGGTTCCTTCACACCGCCCGGTGTGGAGGCGTTGCACCAGGCGTGGCTCGGCACCGCGCCGGGGTGGGGGCATTTGGTGATCATGGGGCTCGTGGGCCTCGTGGCGGGTAGCGTCGCGGCCACGACGTTCCGCTGGGAGTAGCTCGTGGACCAGGCCGCGCTGGACAGGTGGGAGCACAGGCTCGCTTCCGTCGCACACGTGATCCCGTACTTCGTGCTGACCGTGACAACCGCGCTGTACGCGATCTTCACCGAGCAGCCGGTGGCGGAGCGCTGGTTCACGTACGGCGTCGTGGCGTTCGGGTACGCGTGGATGCTGTGGTGGTTCACGCTGCACCCGCAGTGGCGCGGCCGGACCGAGCTGATGGCCGTGTTCGTGGCGGGCATGGTCGTCTTCTACGCGGTCCTCGGCATGCGCGAGCACTGGTTCGGCGCCGTGTCGTACGCGGTGTACGTCTTCGCGAGCGAGCTGCTGCGCCCGCGCTGGATGTTCCTCGCGACGGCGGGCACGGCCGTGCTGGCGACCCTGTCGTTGTTCGGCGGCTACCCGCCACCGGAGGCGCGACCGGCGTTCTGGTTGCTGCTGCTCGTGTTCGTGGTGGTGGCGTCCGTGTTCACGTTCGTCGGCCACGTGACGACCGAGCAGGCCCGGCTGCGCAAGGTGCTCCTCGACGAGAACTCCGGGCTGCAGGCGCAGCTGCTGGTGCAGGCGCACGAGGCCGGCGTGCAGGACGAACGCCAGCGCATGGCCGGCGAGATCCACGACACCCTGGCCCAGGACCTGGCCGGGATCGTCACGCAGCTGTCCGCGGCCACCCCCGCGGACTGGGAACACCGCGTCACGACGGCGGTGTCGCTGGCGCGCTCCGGCCTCGACGAGGCCCGCCGCTCCGTCCACGCCCTGCGCCCGCCCGCGCTGGAGGAGGCCGCCCTGCCGGAGGCGCTGGGCGAGGTCGCGTCCGGCTGGTCGGTCCTGCACGGCGTCCCGGTGGCGGTGACCTGCACCGGTTCCGCCCGCGCCATGCACCCCGAGGTGGAGGTCGCCCTGCTGCGCACCGCCCAGGAAGCCCTCGCCAACGTCGCGAAGCACGCCTCGGCCTCGCGCGTCGGCCTGACCCTGTCGTACATGGAGGACGTGGTGACCCTGGACGTGCGCGACGACGGCATCGGCTTCGACCTCGCGGAGCCCTCCGCGGGGTTCGGCCTGACGGCGATGCGGCACCGGGTGTCGCGGCTGTCGGGCGACCTCGACGTGGAGTCGGAACCGGGTGCCGGTACCGCGATCTCGGCGCGGGTGCCCGCGTGATCCGCCTCGTCATCGTCGACGACCACCCCGTCGTCCGCGACGGGTTGCGCGGCATGCTGGCCTCGCCGTCGTTCGAGGTGGTCGGCGAGGCCGCGTCGGGGGACGAGGCCGTCGCCGTGGTGCGCGCGCTCTCGCCCGACGTGGTGCTGATGGACCTGCGGATGCCCGGTTCCGACGGGCTGTCCGCCATCGAACGCCTCCGCGGCCACCCCTGCCGCATCCTGGTGCTCACCACCTACGACACCGACCGCGACGTGCTGCCCGCCATCAAGGCGGGCGCCACCGGCTACCTGCTCAAGGACACCCCGCGCGACGAGCTGCACCGGGCGGTCGTGGCGGCGTCGGCGGGGGAGGCGGTGCTGTCGCCGGCGGTGGCGACGCGGTTGCTGGGGCAGGTGCGGGAGCCGGCGTCGGAGGCGTTGTCGGCGCGGGAGCTCGACGTGCTGGGCCTGGTCGCGCGCGGGTCGACGAACCGGGCGGTGGCGGCGGCGCTGTTCATCTCCGAGGCGACGGTGAAGACGCACCTGCTGCACGTCTACGCGAAGCTGGGGGTGTCGGACCGCGCGGCCGCTGTCGCCGTGGCGTACGAACGAGGGCTGCTGAGCAGCCGCGGGCGCTGACGCGGCGGCGAGCCGTCGCGGGTGCGGCCGGAAGGAGGTCGAGCGGTGGTGCCGGGTCTGGGTGGTGGTCAGACCCGGTCGAGCAGCGGCGTCGCCGTCCCCCCGCGGCGGGACCACCGTCGGTGGTCCCGCCGCCTGCGGCAACTCCCCCTTGCCACTCCCTCACCCCTCGACGTGTAAGAAGGCTCGCCAGTCGCCGAGATACGAGATGTCCTCGATGTCACCCGATCGGAGCAACGGGTCGACGACCGCGTCGCGCAGCACGGTGGCCAGGGCGGCGCTGCCGTCCTCCAGCTCGATGACGCCGATCTCCAGCTCCGGCGGTTCCGCGGGGACGAGGTGGTCGCGCAGGACCTTCAGCGGCAGGTCGTAGAGCTCACCGACCACCGCCGCCGTGCCCGACTCGTGCATGGCGGGGAACGTCCCCCGCACCGAGAAGTACCGGTACCTCGGGGCACTGCGGGCTCGGCACACCATCGGCGTGCCCTGCAGCTGGGAGTGCAGCGGGCCGCCCCGCATGCCGCCGCCGTTGAGGAAGATCAGTGCCATCTCGCTCCTCGTGGATCGGGGTGGTCAGGTCGGACAGGGGCGCGCCGGTGCCGCCGTGGCGCAGGGCCACCAGCTCGGCCGCGATGGACACCGCGGTCTCGGCCGGGGTGCGGCCGCCCAGGTCGAGACCGACCGGGGACCGCAGGCGGGCCAGCGCCGCAGCGGGAACACCGGCCTCGCGCAGGCGGTCGAGGCGTTCCAGGTGCGTGCGGCGGGAACCCAGCGCGCCGACGAACGCGAGCGGGCGGGACAGGGCCTCGGTCAGCACCGGGACGTCGAACTTCGGGTCGTGGGTCAGCACGACCACGGCGGTGGTCGCGTCGGTGCGGGTCGAGGCGAGGTAGCGGTGCGGCCAGTCGACGACGACCTCGTGCGCCGCGGGGAAGCGCTCGGGGGTCGCGAAGACGGGGCGGGCGTCGCACACGGTGACGTGGAAGCCGAGGAACCGGCCGATCTCGGCCACGGCGGCGGCGTGGTCGATGGCGCCGAACACCAGCAGCCGGGGCGGCGGCAGCCAGGTCTCGGTGAACACGCGGTCCTCGAACGAGAACCGCACCGACACCGGCAGGGCGTCCACCGAGGCCTGGAGCGCTGCCCGCAACGACGGGTTGTCGCGCTGCACCAGGACGTCCAGCGAGCCGCCGCACGTCAGACCGGCCGCGAACGCCGTGTCGTCGGAGTACCCGAACGTGGCGAACGCGGGAACGGACGTCCTCAGCACCTCGCACGCCAGCTCGTAGACCTCGGCCTCCACGCAGCCGCCGGACACGCTGCCGGCGACCTCACCGGACGGGCCGACGGCCAGCGCGGCGCCGACCGGACGGGGCGCGCTGCCCCGCACGGCCACCACCGAGGCGACCGCGAACCGGTCCCACGACAGCAAAGTCGAAGCGAGCTCACGCATCGAACCTCCCCACACGGTCGCTCGGCCGCCCGAGCGTCACTTGCCGGTGATCACGTCCACGCCGAAGTACACGGCGAACATCAGCGCGAGACCGGTCATCAGCCAGCCCGGCCAGCGGCCCTTGCAGATGCGCAGCACCACGTAGGACACGAGGCCGGCGCCGATGCCGTTGGTGATCGAGTAGGTGAACGGGATGACCGCGACGGTCAGGAACACCGGGATGGTGAAGTCCGCCTCCTGCCAGGGGATGCGGCGGATCTGGGTCATCATCAGCCCGCCGATCACCACCAGCGCCGGTGCCGCGGCCTGGGCGGGCACCACGGTCGCCAGCGGCGTGAACAGCAGTGCCACCAGGAACAGCCCGCCGGTGACCACCGAGGCCAGGCCGGTCCGGGCGCCTTCGCCGACGCCCGCCGCCGACTCCAGGAACACCGTGTTCGGTGCCGATCCCGTGACACCACCGGCGATCGCGCCGGCGCCGTCGACCACGAGGATCCTGCCCATTCCCTCCACGCGGCCGTCACGGGTGAGGCCCGCCTCGTCCGCCACCGACGTGATGGTGCCCATGGCGTCGAAGAAACCGGACAGCACCAGCGTGAACAGGAAGATCGTCGCCGCGATCACGCCCGCCGACACGAACCCGCCGAACAGGTCGATCCGGCCGAACAGCCCGAAGTCCGGGTGCCCGACGACCGACGAGGGCAGCCTCGGTGTCACGAGTCCCCAGTTCGGCACGGTGAACGCGGAGTTCACGACGACCGCCACGACCGTCGCCACCACGATGCTGATCAGCACCGCGCCGGGCACCCCGCGGGCCATCAGCACGATCATCAGCAGCAGCCCGAGGCAGAAGATCGCGATCGGCCAGCCGCTGAGGTGGCCGTCGACGCCCATCCGCACGGGCACGGTCGAGCCGGCGGCGTCCGGCGTGCGGGTCACGAACCCCGCGGACACCAGTCCCACCAGCGCGATGTAGAGCCCGATGCCCACGGTGATCGCGATCTTCAACGGTTCCGGGATCGCGTTGATGATCCGCTCGCGGACACCGGAGGCCGCCATGACCACGATGCACACGCCCTCCAGCACCACCAGCCCGAAGGCCTGCGCCCACGTCATGGCCGGTGCCATCTGGAACGCCACCACGCCGTTCACGCCGAGGCCGGCCGCGATCGCCAGCGGTGCGTTGCCGACCAGTCCCATGAGGACGGTCATCACACCGGCGGCGAGCGCGGTGGCCGTGGTGATCTCGGCGGTGGTGAGCTTGGCGCCGGTGATGTCGGCGGAGGCACCGAGGATCAGCGGGTTGAGCAGGACGATGTACGACATCGCGACGAACGTCGTGATGCCACCGCGGACCTCGCGACTGACCGTGCTGCCGCGTTCGGTGATGCGGAAGAACTGGTCGAAGGCGGACGACTGCCGCGTCCGTAACTGGGTCATGACGGCCTTTCCCATGCCGGTGGGCGCGTTCCAGCGCCGGAACGCAATTGAGCGATGCAAGCTCCGGTCAGCGAATAGCAGGCTTGTGGCCCTGGTGGTCGAGCTCAGTAGTCGATTCGGGTCGCGAGTGACGTCCAGGCGGTGAACGGGGCGGTGTCCTCGCCCGTGGAGATCTGGTGCACCGGCAGGTCCCACTCGTCGCGGGACCTGCTGAACAGCTCGTAGAACTCGCGGTCGTCGAACCCGGCCGCGGCGGCGTCGTCCCGGTCAGCGGCGTACACGACGCGGTCCACGCGGGCCCACAGAGCAGCGGACAGGCACAGCGGGCACGGTTCGCACGAGGAGATCAGCGTGCAGCCGGTGAGCTTGAAGTCGCCGAGCACCCGGCAGGCCGCGCGGATCGCGACGACCTCGGCGTGGGCGGTGGGGTCGAGCGTGGGCGTGACCTGGTTGACGCCGGTGGCGACGACCTGGCCGGCGCGGACGATCATCGCGCCGAACGGGCCACCGCCGGCGGCCACGTTGCGGGTGGCCAGGTCGATGGTGGCGAGCAGATGTGCGTTCACAGCAACGAACTCCAGGAACTCAGGTACCGGTGAGGTGTTCCGGGCGGACCGGGACGCGGGTGAGCGCCAGGCCGGTCGCCGCGCGGATCGCCGCCACGATCGCCGGGGTCGACGAGATGGTGGGCGGTTCGCCGACTCCCCGGATGCCGTACGGGGCGTGGGGGTCGGCCAGTTCGAGCACGTCAATGCTCATCGGGGGCATGTCGAGCACGGTCGGGATGAGGTAGTCGGTGAACGACGGGTTGCGCACCTTGCCGCCGGAGGTCTGGATCTCCTCCATCACGGCGAGGCCGAGGCCCTGCGCGGACCCGCCCTGGATCTGCCCGACGACGGCCTGCGGGTTGAGCGCCTTGCCGACGTCCTGGGCGCAGTCCAGTGCCACCACGCGCACGAGTCCGAGCTCGACGTCCACGTCCACGACGGCGCGGTGGGCGGCGAACCCGTACTGCACGTGCGCGTTGCCCTGGCCGGTCTCGGGGTCGAGCGGTTCGGTGGCGCGGTGCCGCCACTCGACCGTCTCGTCGATGACCTCGTCGCCGATGTCCGCGCGGTCGCCGAGCCTGTCGCGCACGGCCAGGCACGCGGCACGGACCGCGCCCCCGGTCACGTACGTCTGGCGGGACGCGGACGTGGAACCGCCGTTGCCGATCGTGGTGTCCATCGGCAGCACGGTCACGGTCTCGATGCCGAGCTCGGTCCGCACGATCTGCTGCATGATCGTCACCAGGCCCTGGCCGACCTCGCACGCCGCGGTGTGCACGGCGGCGACCAGCGAACCGTTCACCATCGAGACGCGCACCCGCGCGGTCGAGTAGTCGTCGTAGCCCTCGGAGAAGCAGATGTTCTTGATGCCGACGGCGTAACCGACGCCGCGCACGACGCCCTCGCCGTGCGTGGTGTTCGAGACACCGCCGGGCAGCTCGCGGATGTCGGCCGACCTCCCGGCCGGCAACGGCTTGTCCTGCACCAGCTTCAGCAGCTGCGCGACCGGTGCCGCCGAGTCGACGACCTGCCCGGTCGGCATCACCGAACCCTCGGTCATCGCGTTGCGCACGCGGATGTCGACCGGCGACATCCCCAGCGCCTCGGCCAGTTTGTCCATCTGGGACTCGTAGGCGAAACCCGCCTGCACGGCACCGAACCCGCGCATCGCACCGCAGGGCGGGTTGTTCGTGTAGACGCCGTACGCGTCGACCGTCACGTTGTCGACCTCGTACGGCCCGACGCCCAGCGTCGCCGCGTTGGCCACGACAGCGGGGGTCGAGGAGGCGTACGCGCCGCCGTCGAGGTACATCTTCGTGCGGACGTAGACCAGCTTGCCGGTGCGGTCGGCGCCGTGCTCGTAGTACAGCACGGCCGGGTGCCGGTGCACGTGCCCGTAGAACGACTCCTCGCGGTTGTAGACCATCTTGACCGGCTTGCCGGTGTGCAACGCGAGCAGGCACGCGTGCACCTGCATCGACAGGTCCTCGCGGCCACCGAACGCGCCACCGACGCCGGACAGCGTCAGCCGCACCTGTTCCTCGGGCAGTCCCAGCGCGGACGCGATCTGCGCGCGGTCGACGTGCAGCCACTGCGTCGCGATGTACAGGTCGACCGAGCCGTCGGTCGCCGGCACCGCGAGCCCGGACTCCGGCCCGAGGAACGCCTGGTCCTGCATGCCGACCTCGTACCGGCCGGTGACCACGACGTCCGCGGTGACGTCCTGCGCGCCGCGCCGGATCGGCACGTGCCGCACGAGGTTCCCGCCGGGGTGCAGCGGGGTGTCGTCGACCGCGGTCTCCATGTCCACCACGGGTGCCAGCACGTCGTAGGTGACGACGATCTTCTTCATCGCCCGCAGCGCGGTCTCCGGGTGGTCCGCGCCGACCAGCGCGACCGGTTCACCCTGGTAGCGCACGACGTCCACGGCCAGCACCGGCTGGTCCTTGTGCTCCAGCCCGTACAGGTTGCGGCCCGGCACGTCCGAGTGCGTGAGCACCGCGTACACGCCCGGCACCTTCAAGGCCTCGGTGAGGTCCACCGACGTGATGCGGGCGTACGGGTGCGGTGAGCGCAGGGTCGCGCCCCAGATCATGTCCTCGTGCCACAGGTCCGACGCGTACGCGAACTCGCCGCGCACCTTGAGGTTGCCGTCCGGGCGTTGCGGTGACGTGCCGATGCCACCCGAGACCGCGGAGGTGAGCTCAGTGGGGGTGAGGGTCATCGCGCTGCCTCCTGGAGCTTGGTGCCGGCCGCGGAGAGGTCCCGCGCCAGCTCGTCGGTCGACGCCGTGAGCAGGACCCCGTCCCGCACCACGACCTCTCCGCCCACGACCAGCAGTTTCACCGGCGGCGGCGGGCCCAGCACCAGTGCCGCCACCGGGTCCGCGATGCCCGCGTGGTCCAGTCCGGACAGGTCCCACACCGCGAGGTCCGCCACCTTGCCCGGTTCGATCGAACCCAGCGCGCCGGCCCTGCCGAGCACCTGCGCGCCGCCCATCGTGCCCATCCACAACGCCTTGCGGGCGTCGAGCGCACCCGGCCCGCCGCGCTGCCGTGCCTGGTAGAGCGCCGACCGCAGCTCGACGACCAGGCCACCGTCCTCGTTGGACGCCGCGCCGTCGACCCCGAGACCGACCGACGCACCCGCGTCGAGCAGGTCCCGCACCGGCGCGATCCCGGTGCCCAGCCGGCCGTTGGACGTCGGGCAGTGCGCCGACCCCGTCGAGGTCGCGCCCAGCCGCTTCACCGCGTCGGCGTCGAGGTGCACGGTGTGCGCGAGCCACACGTCCGGTCCCAGCCAGCCGAGCTGCTCGGCGTACTCGGTCGGCGTGCAGCCGTTCTCCGCCAGGCACTGCTCTTCCTCGTCCAGCGTCTCGGCGAGGTGCGTGTGCAGCCGGACGCCGTGCCGCCGAGCCAGCGCGGCCGCCCCGGTCATCAGCTCCTTGGACACCGAGAACGGCGAGCACGGCCCCACGGCCACGCGGACCAGCGCGTCGTCCGCGGTCGAGTGGTAGGCGCCGATCGCGCGTTCCGTGGCGGCCAACGCGGCCTCGGTCTCCTCGACCAGGTTGTCCGGCGGCAGGCCACCGGAGGACTCGCCCCGGTCCATCGACCCGCGGACCGCCTCCAGCCGGATGCCGATCCGCCGCCCCGCCGACACCAGCGCGTCGAACACGTCCCCGCCACCGGAGGGGAAGACGTAGTGGTGGTCGGCGGCGAGCGTGCAGCCGGTCAGCGCCAGCTTCGCGAGCCCGGCCGACGCCGCCGCGTGCGTCACGGTGTCGTCCAGCCCGCGCCACACCGGGTAGAGCGCGGTCAGCCACTCGAACAGCGTCGCGTCGGTCGCGAGGCCCCGCGTCGCCCACTGGTACAGGTGGTGGTGGGTGTTGATCAGACCCGGTGTGACCAGGCACGACGACGCGTCTACGTACGTGTGCGGCTCAGCCGGCCGTGGTGCGGGACCGGAGCCGACGGCCTTGATCCGCCCGTTCTCGACGACGACGTGCCCGGACGCGTGCTCGGTCCCGGCCTCGTCCACAGTGGACACCGCGCAGCGGTCCAGGACGATCATCGGCGGGCCGCCGCGAGCCGCACGGCGTCCAGGATCTTCTCGTACCCCGTGCAGCGGCACAGGTTCCCGGCCAGCGCCTCCCGGATCTCCGGGTCGGACGGGTTCGGCACCCGGTCGAGCAGGTCGTGCGCCTGGACCACGAGACCGGGCGTGCAGAACCCGCACTGCACCGCGCCCGCCTCGACGAACGCCTCCTGCACCGGGTCGAGCCGGTCACCGTCGGCGAGGCCCTCGACCGTGCGCACCTCCCGGTCCTGCGCCTGTCCGGCCGCGACCAGGCACGCGCACACCGGCGCGCCGTCCAGGTACACCGTGCACGAACCGCACTCACCCTGCTCGCAGGCGTTCTTCGAGCCGGGCAGCCCGAGGCGCTCGCGCAGCAGGAACAGCAGCGACTCGCCCTCCCACACGTCGTCGGCCTGGCGCTGCTCGCCGTTGACCGTCAGGTTCACGCGCATGCCTGTTCCCCGTCCAAGAGTTCCTGCCACACCCAGCCCAGCGTCCTGCGTGCCAGCACGGCCAGCGCGTGCCTGCGGTACTCCGCCGACCCGCGCACGTCGTCGATCGGCGCGGCCGCCGTCGCCACCAGCTCCCCGAACCGCCGCTTCACCGAGTCCAGCAGCGGCGCCGGAGAGGAGAAGTCCAGCTCGGCGGCCAGGAACTCCTCCGCCTCGTGCGCCCGCCGCGGTGTCGGCGCCGCCGACCCGACCGCGGCGCCGGCCCGGTTCTCCGCCGGGAACAGCGAGATCGCGAACGAGCACACCGCGATCACCATGGCGTTGCGCGTGCCGACCTTGGAGAACTGCTGCGGCCCCTGCGCGGGTGCCAGGTGCACGGCCACGATCAGCTCGTCCGGCTCCAGCGCGTTCCGCTTGACCCCCAGGTAGAACTCGGTGGCCGGGATCATCCGCGTGCCGCGTGCGGAGGCCACCTCGACCACCGCGTCCGACGCCAGCAGCACCGGGTGCGTGTCCCCGGCGGGCGAGGCGGCGCCCAGGTTGCCGCCGACCGTGCCGCGGTTGCGGATCTGCGGCGAACCGACGGTCCGCGACGCCATCGCGAGCCCGGGGTGCGTGGTCCCGAGCTCGTCGATGATCCGCGCGTACGGCACCCCGGAGCCGATCCGCGCCTCGGTGACCGTGCGCAGCTCCTCGACGCGCGTCAGGTCGAGCAGCGCGGCCGGTCTGCGGTGGTCGAAGTTCAGTTCCACCATCACGTCCGTGCCACCGGCGATCGGCACGGCGTCGGGGCGCGCGGCCTTCAGTTCCAGCGCTTCGGCGAGCGTGGCCGGTCGGAGGAAGTCCATCGTCAGCTACCTCGGTAGGTGGAGTAGGCGAACGGCGAGAGGAGCAGCGGCACGTGGTAGTGCTGCGCCGGGTCGGAGTAGTCGAACGTGAGCACGACCTCGGGGAAGAACGGCGCGGCCTGCGCCGTGTCGAACACCAGCCGGTACACCCCGGCCTCCAGGCCGTCACCCCACCCGGTGACCCGGCCGTCCGCGTTCGTCTCGGCGGCGGCCACCTCGGTCCCGTCTCGGCGCTGCAGCGACACGGCGATGCCGGCGAACGGCCTTCCGCGGGCCGCGTCCAGCACGTGCGTGGAGATCGTCACTCGCCCTCCCCTCCGGTTGTGAGCCAGTACACAGACTCAGTGGTACAGGCAGCTACGGCGTGGCACATGAATCCGAGGACTCCTGGAGGTAACGAATTTGTGCTTTCCTACAAACCCGGATGGACGAGAGTGACACCCCATGTTGCTGCTGCGGACGTTGCTCGGCATGACGGAACTGCGGCTGAGCCTGCGGACCGGTGCGGACCAGCTCGACCGCGCGGTCACCCGCGTGTACGGAACGGAGCTGCCCGACCCCAGCCGGTACCTCTCCGGCGGTGAGCTGGTGCTGTCCGGGCTGCTGTGGCACCACGGCCCGCGCGACTCCGAGACGTTCGTCCGCTCACTGGCCGCCGCGGACGTCGCCGGCCTCGCCGCCAGCGAGACCGAGGACAGGCAGCTGCCCGCCGACCTCGTGACCGCCTGCGAACGCCACCGCGTGCCGTTGCTGGAGGTCCCCGTCGACCTGTCGTTCGCGACGATCACCGAACGCGTGTCGACGGAGCTCGTCGGCCTGAGCCGCCACCGGCGCCTGCTGAACGTCGTCGCGGAGGGCGCCGGGCTGCCCGCACTGCTGGCCGCGGGCAGCCACGAGCTCCGCGCCCGCTGCTGGGTGCTGTCCACGACCGGCCGGGTCGTCGCGGGCGGCGAGCTGCCGGACCGGGTGGCGCTGGTGAAGGAGTTCCTGCAGGCCGACCGGTTGCCGAAGGCGGTCAGGGGCACCACGCTCGTGCCCGTCTCCGAACGCGGCGGCACCCGGCTCACCAGCTGGATCCTCGTCGTCGCCGGCGAACCGCAGCCGGAGGCCGCCGCCGAGCTCGCCTCGCTCGTCGCACTCGAACGCCTGCGCCAGGCCCAGGGCCGCCGGATCGAGAACCGCACCGCGGCACCGCTGCTGACCGCCGTGCTCACCGGCGCACCCGACCTCGACTCCCGCCTCGCCGCCGCCGGTCTGGAGAACACCCCGCTGCGCGTCCTGTGCGCGGTCACCGGGGACCAGCGCGCCGACCTCGCCGCCGCCGTGCTGGAGGAGGCGCTGCCGCAGGCGCTCGTCACCCCGGTCGGCGACACCGTCTACGCCGTCGCGAAAGCCGATGACTCGGTGCCCGCCGAGGTGCGCGAGGCGCTGAGGGTCGTGGAACCCGGCCTCGGCTCGTCCCGCGTGCTCGTCGGCATCAGCTCCCCGGTCACCGCACGAGGCCTGCGCGGCGCGGCCGAGGAGGCGACCCACGCCCGCCGGCTCGGCGAACGGCGCGGCGGCCGCACGTGCGTGGTGGCGGGCGAGGAGATCGCCCTGCACCAGCTGCTGCTCGCCGGGGTGCCCGAGGAGCTGCGGTCCTCGTTGCGGCGCAGGCTCCTCGGCCCGGTGCTCGACTACGACGCCGAGCACGGGTCCGACCTGGCCGGGACGCTGCGGGTGTTCCTCGGCTGCGGCGGTTCGTGGACGACGGCGGCGCAGAAGCTGCACGTGCACGTCAACACGCTGCGGTACCGGGTGGGCCGGGTGGAGGAGCTGCTCGGCGTCGACCTGACCGAGTTCGAGTCCCGCGTAGACCTGTTCCTGGCACTGCAAACGCACTAGAACCCGTGTGGCGTTGTCAGTCTGACGGCTGATCCCGGTCGAGCCTTCAGGCTGATGCCGCCGGACACCCGCGTTTCCTACCGTTCCCGGACATGAGGATCGTCGTGGTCGCCGTGCTGGTGCTGATGAGCGGCTGCTCGGCCACCACCGACGCCCGGCTGGTCGTGGAGGGGACGGGAACCGCCGACCAGCTCACGTACATGTTCCCCGGCGAGGACGAGCGGACCCTCAAGAACCCGGACGTGCCGTGGCAGCGCAGGGGAGCGCGCAAGGGCCGGTTCGTGGTGCGGCTGGAGGGCGTGCGGGGCGAGCTGACCTGCAAGATCATCATCAACGGCCGCCAGGTCAAGACCGCGACCTCCGCCTCCGGCGCCGCGCTCGCGTGCGATCACTCGATGGCCGTCTGATGTAAGCGGTGCGAAAGACCGTAGCTTCACCTACTCGGGGAGGTTACCGGTGATGAGTGACGTTGTGGCTGGTAGGAACGCTGCCGGCGAGGTTCGTTCCCGCGGTTCGCACGGCATTCCGGCGCAGTTGCGGCCACCGGCGCCGCCGAAGCACTTCGTCGGGCGCGCGGGAGAACTCGAACAGTTGCGGCCCAACGGGGTGACGGTCATCAGCGGCCCTGCCGGCGTGGGCAAGACCGCGCTGGCCCTGAAGTGGCTGCGCGACCGCGGCAGCGGCGACCAGCTGCACGTCGACCTGACCGTGCGCGAACCGGTCGAGGTCCGGCTCGGCCGCCTGCTGCGCGCACTGCGGCTCACCCACGTCGACCGCGCCGACCGCGCGGCGGCGTTCCGGTCGATCGTGCTGCGGCAGAGGATCACCCTGCTGCTGGACAACGCGAGCAGTGCCGAGCAGGTGCGGCCGTTCCTGCCCGCCCGCGGCACGGTCCTCGTGACGAGCCGCGCACCGCTGGACCTCGACGCGCCCGTGGTCGAGCTCGATCCGCTGACCGACGAGGACGGCAGCCTCCCGCCCCTGCTCGACCTGTCCTACGTGGAGCTCCCGGAACGGCAGGCCCGCCTGTACCGGCTGTGCGCGTGGCACCCCGGCGCCCACTTCGACGTGCCCGAGGCGGCGGCGATCGCCGGCGAGTCCGAGTGCGACGTCGAGGACGCGCTGGACGACCTCGTCGAGAAGGCATTGCTGACCGAAGTGGGCGACGACGCGTTCCGCTTCCATGACCTCGTGCGTGCCCATGCGCGCGCAAAACGCCATGCGAGTTAAATGTCTTTCCGCGTGATCTAACGGCATTGCTCATCAGTGAAGGAACAGGTCGGCCATTTAACGGTTGTCCACAGCGGGTGGCCCATTCGGGAATCCGATTCGGTCTTATCCTTCGCGGCATGCCGAAGGATTTCCGGGCCACGACCCTCGAACGCGCCATCGGCCGGCGCCTGGCAGGGTGGCGGGACGAGCGGCAGCTCAGCCTGACCGAGGCCGGGCAGCGGGTGGGCTTCAGCAGCGCCAAGCTGTCGATGATGGAGAACGCCGTGCAGCCCTCCGCGGTGCTCGACATCATGGCGCTCGGATACGTGTACCAACTGCCGTCCGAGGAATGGCAGGCCGTGGTGCGACAGGCGCAGTATGCGGAACAGGTGCGCGCGCTCGACAATGCGCCGTTGTTCGACCCGGCCGCCGACTTCGCGAATCTTGTGTTCGAGGCAACGGTGTTGCGGACGTTCACGACGGACCTCGTCCCGCCCCTGTTCCAGCTCGCCGACTACGCGAGGGCCGTGCTGCACCACGACCCGCCGCGCGCCGAGCACCAGGCGGCGGCGCGGGAGGCGTGGACGAGCCGCGTCGGTGGCCGCGACCCGTTGCGGGTGCAGGCGGTCCTCGCCGAACCGGTGCTGCGGCCCGTGGTCGGCGGCCCGCGGGTGATGAAGGCGCAGCTGCTGCACCTGATGGAGCTGAGCGAGCTGGACGGGGTGTCGCTGCGGATCGTGCCGCACAGCGCGGGCGCACACCCGGCGATGGGCACGCCGTTCACGTTGCTCAGCTTCGCGCACCGCCAGCACAACGACGTGGCGTACTTCGAGACGTTCGTCCAGGGGACGTACGTCGAGGACCCCGTGCAGACCGAGGGGTGTGCGCGGCGGTTCGGGGCGGTGAGCGACCTCGCGCTGGGGGAGGGCGAGTCGCTGGAGCTGATCGCGGAGGCGGCGGCGGAGCTGTGAAGCACGCCCCACCAGCGGTGATGTCGGGTTGCTGAGAAAAGTCCGGATCAGCTGCTGACCTGCGACAGGATCGGGACGCACCCCACCCCGACTCCAGGAGGCGGCATGTACCGCAGATTCGGTGTCCTGTTCGCGGCGGTTCTGGGCGTCACGCTCACCGCTGCCGCGCCGGCCACCGCAGACGCGTCCGGGCAGCACGGGCGGTTCCCGGCGGAGTTCTCCCTGCCCGCCGGGTGGCAGCCCGAGGGCATCGCGATCGCCGGGACCACCGCCTACTTCGGTTCGCGGGCCGACGGCTCCATCTACGCGGCCGACCTGCGGACCGGCAAGGGCGCGGTGCTGGCCAAGGGACCCGGCACGCCCTCGCTCGGCATGAAGGTCGACGAGCACAAACGGCTGTGGGTCGCGGGCGGTGCCGGTGGCGACGCACGGGTCTATGACACGCGCACCGGTGCGCTGCTGGCGAAGTTCCAGTTCGCCACCGCGGACACGTTCGTCAACGACGTCATACTCACGGACAAGTCGGCGTGGTTCACCGACTCGCGCAAGGCGGTGCTGTACCAGGTGCCGCTGAGCCTCACGCCGCACTCGACGCTCGACCTCACCGGTGACCTCGTCGTCACCCCCGGCGCGACGAACCTGAACGGCATCGTGACCGGACTCGACGGCGGCCTGATCGTCGTCCAGAGCAACACCGGAATGCTGTTCCGCGTCGACCCGCGCACCGGTAAGACCACCGGCATCGATTTGAACGGTCAAACACTCACCAATGGTGACGGTCTGTTGCGTGAGGGACGTCAGTTGTACGTGGTGCAAAACCGCTTGAACAAAGTCGCGCGCTACACGCTCAGCCGTGATGGCGCGACGCTGGCCGCGGAACGAACTGACGCGCGGTTCGACGTGCCGACCACGGTGGCCGCGTTCGGAAAGCGCCTGTACCTGCCGAACGCCCGGTTCACGACCCCGCCCACGCCGGAGACCACCTACGACGTGGTCTCCGTGACCCGTCCGTAGAACTAGGCCGTCCGGGGGTTCTCGCAGGGCAAGAACCCCCGGACTGGGTGTTGCGGCAGTCACCTGACTGGGTAGCCTGCTGACCGCGTACAGCAGGTGATCGCTGCCATTCGGTGACGAAGATCTTTTCTTGTTACCATTTTGCAGCCGAAGGAGTGACGTGGATAACCCGCAGCGCTAGCCGTGGGACACATGGAGACGAAGAGCGCTGTGAACGAGAAGAGCGGCTACGCACCGACCGACTACCGGACCATTAGGTCGCGGTTGGCCGGAGTGGTCGTCGTTCCCAGCGTCGTCCTGCTGGTCATGTGGGCGGTCTTCTCCTCGTACACCGTTTTCGACGGTTTCCACATGCGCTCCGCCGCGGCCGAGGTGAAGGACGTGACGATCCCGTCCGTGCAGGCGTTCGTCGGCCTCCAGCAGGAACGCCGGCTGAGCCTCGTGCTGCTCAGCAAGGCCGGCGGCACCGACGCGAGCGCGCTGCGGCAGCAGCAGGCCGAGACCGACGAGTCCGTCACCAGGATGAAAGCGGCGTTCGCGGACCTGACCGACGGCGCGCCGCAGGACGTCATCGACCGGGTCACCGCGCTCACCACCGCGCTGGACGAGCTCGGGCAGCACCGCTCGCGGGTCGAGTCGGGCACCGGCAACCCGCAGGAGGTCTACGACTACTACAACAGCCTCGTCGACGCGGGCGTCGCGCTGTTCTCCCGGCAGGCGCGGCAGGTGCCCGACGCCGAGGCCGGCCAGTCCACCGTGCAGGCCGTCACGATCTTCCAGTCCGCCGACTGGATGTCCCGCGCCGCCACCGTCGGCTCCCGCGGCCTGCTCAACCGGTCGTTCACCCCCGCGGAGCGCGTGGAGTTCGCCCGCCTGGTCGGCGCCTACCACTCCGGTGTCGACGCCACGATCCCGTTCGCGCTGGAGCAGCCCCGCCTGCAGTACGACGCGCTGCGCACCAGCTCCGAGTACCGCGCGCTGGCCGACCTCGAGGGCCGCATCATCAACGGCGACACCGCCGTCAGCGACCAGCAGTGGCGGGCCGCTGCCGGTCCGGTGCACGAGCGGCTCGTCGCCATCGCCGTCCGGCAGGCGGAGGACGCGACGAACCTGGGGCTGGAGAAGGCCGGCAACCGGTTGACCGCCGTGCTCGTCGGCAGCCTGGTCGCGTTGCTCGCGGTCGTCGTCGGCATCGTGCTCGCGCTGCGCATCTCCCACCGGCTGGTGAGCCGGGCGCTGGTCACGCGGCTCGCCTCGCTGCGGGAGGACACGCTGCGACTGGCGCAGGAACGGCTGCCGCACATCGTGGCCCGCCTGCGCGGGGGCGAGCAGGTCGACGTCCACCGCGACATGCCGCCGCTGGACTACGGCAACGACGAGATCGGCCAGGTCGCTGACGCGTTCAACACCGCCCAGTACACGGCGGTCGCGGCCGCGGTGAAGGAGACGCAGGCCCGCGAGGGCGTGAACCGGGTGTTCCTCGACATCGCGCACCGCAACCAGGGGCTCGTGCACCGCCAGCTCAAGATCCTCGACAAGCTGGAGCGCGAGGAGGAGAACCCGGACCAGCTCGACTCGCTGTTCCAGCTCGACCACCTCGCCACCCGCGCCCGCCGCAACGCCGAGAACCTGATCATCCTCGCCGGTGAGCAGCCCGGCAGGCAGTGGCGCAAGCCGGTGCGGCTGAGCGACGTCCTGCGCGCTGCCGTCGCCGAGACCGAGCAGTACGTCCGGGTCAAGGTCAACCCGGTGCCCGACCGCGCGCTCGTGGGCGTGGCCGTCGCCGACACCATCCACCTGCTCGCCGAGCTCGTCGACAACGCCACGGCGTTCTCCTCGCCGCGCTCCGAGGTCGTCGTCCACTCGAACGCCGCGCCGCACGGCATCGTGATCGAGATCGAGGACCACGGGCTCGGCATGACGCGGGAAGAACGCCTGCAGGCCAACGCGAAGCTCTCCAACCCGCCGGACTTCGAGACCATGGCGTTCCGCGGCGAGTCGCGGCTGGGCCTCTTCGTCGTCGCCCGGCTCGCGGCCCGCCGCGGCATCAAGGTGGAGCTGCGCGACTCGCCCTACGGCGGCACGGTCGCGCTGTGCGTGCTGCCGCCGCAGCTGGTGGCGCCGCACAACACCGCGGGCGACATCAGCGAGACCACGCAGATGCCGGTGCGGTCGTTCCACGACCAGCACCACGGCCACGCCGAGGAACACCCGAGCTTCCCGGTCAGGCTGCCGCAGAGGACGGTGAGCGCGGCGGCGCCGGACGAGGTGGCGGAGGCGCTCGTGAACCCGCGGCCCGTCCCGTCCGTTCCCGAAGCGGGTGGTCCGGTGGCGCCGGAACAGACGGCGCCGCAACTGGGTACCCCGGAACCGGCCCCGGACGGGAAGCCTGCGCTTCCCCGCAGGAAGAAGCGGCAGAACCTGGCGCCGCAGCTCGTGCAACCGGGCGAGGTGCCGCATGCTGAGCCGGTGACCGGCGAAAGGTCGGCCGAGCGGACCCGTGACGGGCTCGCCGCGTTCCAGCGCGGCACCCGTGACGCCCGGCTGACCGACGACTGGAGATCAGAAGGAGCCCCCTCGTCATGAAGGACAAGACCAGCCAGCACGGTGAGCTCAACTGGCTGCTGGAGGACCTGATCCAGCGGGTGGTCGGCGCGCGGCACGCGGTGGTGCTGTCCGCCGACGGACTCCTGCTCGGCCGTTCGGCCGGGCTCTCCCGCGACGACTCGGAGCACCTGTCGGCGATGGCGTCGGCGTTCCAGTCGCTCGCCCGCGGCACCGGGCGCCACTTCGGCGGTGGCGCGGTGCGGCAGACCATCGTCGAGATGGAGCACGCCTACCTGTTCGTCACGGCGGCGGGGCACGGTGCGTGCCTCGCGCTGCTCGGCGAGGAGGACGCGGACATGGGCATGATCGCCTACGAGATGAACATGCTGGTGAAACGGGTGGGCACGTACCTCTCGTCGGCCCCCCGCGCAGAAACGGCGCCCGTGCCCTCGGCACGAGAGTCCCGCTGATGTCCTCCCGCGAGGACTGGTGGTACGACGAGGCCGCGGGGCCGCTGGTGCGGCCCTACGCCATGGTGCGCGGCCGCACCCGGCCGAACGCGCCGGACCTGCACCTCGTGACGCAGGTCCGCACGTCCTCGTTTGCGTCCGACCAGACGTCGCTGACGGTCGAGCATCGCGAGATCATGTCGTTGTGCGTGCGCCCGCTGTCGGTCGCCGAGGTGGCCGCCTACCTCGACGTCCCGCTCGTCGTGGTCAAGGTGCTGCTCTCGGACCTCATCGAGCGCGGCGACGTGATCGTGCAGAACTCCGCACCGCGAGTTCCCGACCGGGATCTCCTGCAGGCCGTACTGGATGGTGTTCGTGGGATCTGACGACCAGCTGACCGTGCCGACCTCGGTCAAGATCGTCATCGCGGGCGGTTTCGGCACCGGCAAGACCACCATGGTCTCGTCGGTCTCCGAGATCCCGCCGCTGAAGACCGAGGAGCTGCTCACCGAGGCCGGTGTGCACGTCGACGACCTGGCCGGCATCGAGGGCAAGAACACCACGACGGTGGCGCTCGACTTCGGCCGCATCACGATCAACGCGAGCGTGGTGCTCTACCTGTTCGGGACGCCCGGCCAGAACAGGTTCTGGTTCATGTGGGACGAGCTGGCCCACGGGGCGATCGGCGCCGTCGTGCTGGTCGACACCCGCCGGCTCGACTCGTCGTTCCCGTCCATCGACTTCTTCGAGCACCGCGGCGTCCCGTTCATCGTGGCGGTCAACTGCTTCGACGGCGGGCAGCTCTACACCGTGGACGAGGTGCGCCACGCCCTCGACCTCGACGACGCGATCCCGGTGCTGCTGTGCGACGCCCGCGACCGCGAGTCGTCGAAGGCGGTGCTGGTCGGCCTGATCCAGCACTCGATGAACCGCCTGGCGCCGGCCTGAGGGTCAGCTCGTCAGCGCGGAAGACGCCAAGCCCGGCCCGGCCTCCGCAACACCGGCACCCCGCCCCCTGCCTGCGAACGCACGCGGGGACCTTTCGTACCCTCTGAGAGTACGAAAGGTCCCCGCGTGCGTTCTACCGGGCGTAGTTGTGGAACCCGCGGCCGGACTTCTTGCCCAGCAGACCCGCGTCCACCATGCGCAGCAGCAGCGGCGGCGGCGAGTACAGCGGCTCCTTGAACTCCTCGTACATCGACTCGGCGATGGCCTTCGTGGTGTCGAGGCCGATCAGGTCGGTCAGCCGCAGCGGCCCCATCGGGTGGGCGCAGCCGAGCACCATGCCGTTGTCGATGTCGTCGGCCGAGGCGAACCCGGACTCCAGCATGCGGATCGAGGAGAGCAGGTAGGGGATCAGCAGCGCGTTGACCACGAAGCCGGCGCGGTCCTGCGAGCGGATGACCTCCTTGTGCAGGGTGCCGCGCACGAACGCCTCGGCGCGCTCCTGCGTGGCGGCGCCGGTCAGCAGCGACGGCACGATCTCGACGAGCTTCAGCACCGGCACCGGGTTGAAGAAGTGCACGCCGATGACGTGCTCCGGCCGGTTGGTGGCCATGCCGAGCTTCATGATCGGGATCGATGACGTGTTGGAGGCGAAGATCGCGTCCTCGTCCGTCACGACCTTGTCGAGCGCGGCGAAGACCTCGGTCTTGACCTGCTCGTTCTCCGCGACTGCCTCGACCACGAACTGCCGGTCGGCGAAGTCGCCGATGTCCGTGGTGAACCGGATCCGCCCCAGCGCGGCCGCCCGGTCGTCCTCGGTCAGCTTGCCCGACTTCACGCCCCTGGCCAGCGACGAGGCGATCCGCCCCTGCGCTGCCTCGGCCGCACCCGCGTTGACCTCGACGACGATGACGTCGAGCCCCGCACGAGCGCTCACCTCGGCGATCCCGGAGCCCATGAGGCCGGAACCGACGACTCCCACACGTTGAATGTCACTCACGGGCCCGATCCTGCCACGACCGGCTCGAAACGAGGTGGTGCTGGTCCGGACGGGGGTGTGGTCCTCCGCAGTTCCGCAGCTGCGGACGAGCACCACAAAACGAACGGTCTTCCTCATGGTGACGAGAAAAAGGAGTTGAAAAGATCGAGCTCACCGAAATGGAATTGGGGGAGTTCGATGTTCTCAGTTGTCGCGCCCGCCGCCCACGAACCGGTCGGCGGACTCGCCGGGTGGGCCGTGGGCCTGATGGAGTCGCTCGGCGGCGTGGGCGCTGCCGTGGTGGTCGGCTTGGACAACCTCTTCCCGCCCATCCCGAGCGAGATCGTCCTGCCACTGGCGGGTTTCTCCGCGGCCAGGGGCGTGTTCAGCCTGGGGGAGGCGCTCTTCTGGACCACGGTCGGCTCCGTCGTGGGCGCGGTCGTCGTGTACCTCGCCGGAATGCTGCTCGGCCGCGAACGCACCCGCACCCTCGTCGCGAAGATCCCGCTCGTGCAGGTCTCCGATTTCGACCGGACCGAGAAGTGGTTCGCCGAACACGGCGCGAAAGCGGTTTTCTTCGGGCGCATGGTGCCGTTGTTCCGCAGTTTCATCTCGCTGCCCGCGGGAGTGGAGCGGATGGGCTTCGCGAAGTTCCTGCTGCTGACCACGCTGGGCAGCCTGATCTGGAACACGGTGTTCGTGGGCGCGGGGTACCTGCTCGGCGCGAACTGGTACCTGGTCGACGAGTACGCCGGGGTGTTCCAGAAGGCCGTGCTCGCGGCGGTCGTGCTGGCCGCCGGGTGGTTCGTGGTCATCCGCCTGCGGGAACGGCGGTCAGCGCGTGCCCGGTGACGGCTACGCTGCCGGGGTGCTGTTCGACCGCGGTGGGCTGCTGCGCCGTGCCGCGCGCCGGACGGCCGGGCTGGCGGTCGGGGGAGCGTCCGCGTTCGCCGAGCTCGCCTTCGTGGTCTGCGCCGCGGCCCTGCTGGGGGTGAGGTCCGCGCGACCAGCGGTGTTCACGACGGCCAGGGTGCTCGCCGAGTTCGAGGGCCGGCGGATCGAGCGCTTCCACGGGCAGGGCAGCGCGGGGGACTTCACCGGCCGGCGGGCGTTGCGGTACCTGGGTGTGCGCTGGCTCGTCGGCGGGCTCGGCGCGGGCGTGCTGCTGCTGATCGTCCTCGGTGCCGGCACGGCCGCGGTCATGGTGTGGCAGATGGTCTTCGGCACGGGCAGCCCGAGCCGGATGAGCTGGTACGACCCGATCACGTTCGTGCTGTTCGGCACGCTGCTGGTGTTCATGACGGTGCAGGCGCTGCTCGGTGTGGAGCGCCTCGACCTCGGGCTGGCGCGCCACTTCCTCGGCCCGACCGCGCAGGAGGTGTTGCGGCGCAGGGTCTCCGAGCTGACCGTGAGCCGCGCGGAGGTGGTCGAAGCGATCACCGAGGAGCGCCGGCGGATCGAACGCGACCTGCACGACGGCGTGCAGCAGCGGGTGGTCGCGCTGGGCGTACTGCTGGGCAGGGCGAGCCGCCGTGCCGACCAGGCGCCGGAACTGCTGGAGCAGGCCCGCGAGGAGGCCGGACGGGTGCTGCTGGAGCTGCGCGAGGTGAGCTGGCGGGTGTACCCGGCCGGGTTGGACAGCGGCGGGCTGCACGCGGCACTGGAGTCGCTGGCCGAACGCGCCGGCGTTCCGGTGCGCCTGCGCTACGCGCTCACCGAACGCCCTCCCGGCACCGTCGAGGTGCCCGCGTACTTCGTCGCCTCCGAGGCCGTCACCAACGTCGGCAAGCACGCCGGCGCCACCCGGATCGACCTGTCGGTGAGCAGGCGGGGCAGCATGGTCGTCGTGCGGATCGAGGACGACGGCGCGGGTGGCGCCGACCTGGCGGGCAGCGGGCTGTCCGGACTGGCGCGGCGGGTGGCCGCGGTGGACGGGGTGTTCACAGTGGACAGTCCGCCCGGTGGCCCGACCGTGATCACCGCGGAGCTGCCGTGCGCGTCGTGATCGCCGAGGACTCGACGCTGCTGCGCGAGGGCCTGGTCCGCCTGCTGGCCGAGGAGGGGCACGAGGTGGTGGCCGCCGTCGGTGACGCCACCGCGTTGCTGGAGCGGACCGAGGAGCACCGGCCCGACCTGGTGCTCACCGACGTGCGGATGCCACCCGGCCACACCGACGAGGGGCTGCGGGCCGCGCTGGAGATCCGCCGGCGCTGGCCGGAGGTCGCCGTCCTGGTGCTGTCGCAGTACGTCGAGAAGCGCTACGCGACCGAGCTGATCACCACCGGGGGTGGTCGCGTCGGGTACCTGCTCAAGGACCGGGTGATGGACGTCGGCGAGTTCCTCGGCGCGCTGGAACGGGTGGCCGCCGGCGGCGAGGCGTTCGACCCGGACGTGGTCCGCGCGCTGATCACCCGCAGCGCGCACGCCGACCCGCTGGCCGGACTGACCGCGCGAGAACGCGACGTGCTGGAGAAGATGGCGCAGGGGCACAGCAACCCCGGCATCGGCCAGGCGCTCAGCATCTCGCGCAGCGCCGTGGAGAAGCACATCAACGCGATCTTCGAGAAGCTCGGCCTCACCGACAGCGCCGCCTACAGCAGGCGGGTGCTCGCGATCGTGCGCTACCTGCAGGGCTGACCGCCGCACGAACCCGTGCGGCGGCCGGCCCCGGCGGCTAGTCCAGCTCCGCCTCCGCCTTGGCGATGGCGGCGAACTCCTCCTCCGGCGCGTTCGCCACGAGGTGGTGCCGGCTGTAAAACCAGAAGTACGCCACCGCGATCAGCACGATGCCCGCGGTGACACCCGCCGCGACCTCGTCCACGAAGAACGTCGCGATGACCGCCGCGACCGCCAGCACCAGCGCCACACCGGTGGTCGCGGTGCCACCGGGGGTCCGGTAGGGCCGCGGCAGGTCCGGTGCCGTCTTCCGCAGGACGATGTGCGACACCATCATCAGCACGTACGACAGCGCCGCGCCGAACACCGCGATGTTGATGATCCGCGCGCCGCCGTTCACCGGGTCGACCGTCTTCATCGTGGTGGCCAGGACGAAACCGATGGTGCCCGGCACGATCAACGCGAGGTACGGCGTCTTGCGCCTGCCGGTCTTCGACAGCCAGCGCGGCAGGTACCCGGCGCGCGACAACGCGAACAGCTGCCGCGAGTAGGCGTAGATGATCGAGAAGAACGACGCCACCAGACCGGCGAGGCCGACGTAGTTCACGAGCTGTGCCAGGAAGGTGTCCCCGCCGTAGGCCGCGCGCACCGCCTCCGGCAACGGGTTGCCCGACTCCTTCAGCGCGTTCGCGCCCGCACCGCCCGGTGCGACCAGCAGGATCGCCGCCGCGAACACCAGCAGCGCGATCATCGCGGCGATGATGCCGCGCGGCATGTCGCGCTTGGGGTCGCGGGCCTCCTCCGCGGCGAGCGGAACCCCTTCCACCGCCAGGAAGAACCAGATCGCGAACACGATCGCGCCCCACGCCCCCGTGACGCCCATCGGCAGGAACGAGCCGTCGCCGATGTCGAACAGCTTCGCGGAGTCGAACTTCGGGATCATGCCCGCCACGAACGCCACCAGCGCGACCACGGCGACACCGGTGATGACGAACATCAGCCGCAGCGCCTCGCCCACGCCGTACAGGTGGATGCCCACGAAGACCACGTAGCACGCCAGGTACACCGGCCACGTCGCGTCGAGCAGGCCGAGCGCCTTGATGTAGTCGCCGATGAACACCGAGATCGCCGCGGGCGCCATGGCGTACTCGATGAGGATCGCGATACCCGTTGCGTAGCCGCCCAACGGGCCGAGCGCGCGCCGTGCGAAGCCGTAGCCCGCACCGGCGACGGGGAGTGCGGAGGCGAGCTCGGCCAGGCCGAACACCATGCACGTGTACATCGTGGCCATCAGGACGGTGGCGACGAGCAACCCGCCCCAGCCGCCCTGCGCGAGGCCGAAGTTCCACCCGGCGAAGTCACCGGAGATCACGTACGAGACACCCAGCCCGGCGAGCAGGACCCAGCCCGCCGCCCCTCGCTTCAGCTGCCGGTGCTCCAGGTAGTCGCTGCTCACCTTCTCGTACTCGACATGCTTGGCCATATGGACTCCCATTAGTCCTTTAAGCAGTGGTTGAGGGTGGCGCTCATCACCCGGCGGTGTCAAGATGATGCCGCCAATGGCTCGCATGCATACCTTTGGAGGAACGCGGAATGCTGACCGTCGAGGAGTTGCGCGCGGCCGTGGACACCGGGGAGATCGACACCGTCCTCGTCGCGATCGTGGACATGCAGGGGCGCCTGCAGGGCAAGCGGTGCGCGGCGCGGTACTTCCTCGACGAGGTCCTCGGGCACTCCGCGGAGGGCTGCAACTACCTCATGGCGGTCGACGTCGAGATGAACCCGGCCAGCGGCTTCGCGATGTCGAGCTGGGAGCACGGGTACGGCGACTTCGTGATGAAGCCGGACGTGGACACCCTGCGCCGGGTGCCGTGGCAGGAGGGCACCGCGCTGATCATGTGCGACGTGGTGTGGGAGAACGGCGACCCGGTCGTCGCCTCGCCGCGGCAGGTCCTGCGCAGGCAGCTCGACCGGCTCTCCGAGCTCGGCCTGGAGGCCCACGTCGGCACCGAGCTGGAGTTCATCGTCTTCGACGACACCTACGAGCAGGCTTGGAACTCCGGCTACCGCAACCTCACGCCCTCCAACCAGTACAACGTCGACTACTCGTTGCTGGGCACCGCGCGCGTGGAACCGTTGCTGCGGGCCATCCGCAACGGCATGACGGGCGCGGGCATGGTCGTCGAGTCCGCCAAGGGCGAGTGCAACCCCGGCCAGCACGAGATCGCCTTCCGCTACACCACGGCGCTGCGCACGTGCGACCAGCACGCCATCTACAAGAACGGCGCCAAGGAGATCGCCGCGCAGCAGGGCAAGTCGCTCACGTTCATGGCGAAGTACAACGAGCGCGAGGGCAACTCGTGCCACATCCACCTGTCGTTGCGCTCCCGGGACGGCGACCCGGTCTTCGCGCAGGGCCACGGCATGTCGGAGCTGATGCGGCACTTCCTCGCGGGCCAGCTGGCCGCGCTGCGCGAGCTCACCTACTTCCTCGCCCCGAACGTCAACTCCTACAAGCGGTACGTCGAGGGCTCGTTCGCGCCGACCGCGGTGGCGTGGGGCCGGGACAACCGCACGTGCGCGTTGCGGGTCGTCGGCCACGGCCAGTCGCTGCGGTTCGAGAACCGCGTGCCCGGCGGTGACGTGAACCCCTACCTCGCGGTGGCGGCGTTGATCGCGGCGGGCCTGCGCGGTGTGGAGCGGAAGCTCCCGCTGGAGGACGAGTTCGTCGGCAACGCCTACGTCTCCGACCGGCCGACCGTGCCGACGACCCTGCGCGAGGCGGCGGACCTGCTGGCGGCCAGCGAGCTCGCCCGCGACGCGTTCGGCGCCGAGGTGGTCGACCACTACCTCAACGCCGCGAAGGTGGAGCTGAAGGCGTTCGACGCGGCGGTCACCGACTGGGAGAAGGTGCGCGGTTTTGAGCGCCTCTGAGCCCCTCGTCGGCATCAGCACCTACCTGGAGCGCACCCGGTTCGGCCACTGGGACGTGGAGGCCGCCGTGCTCCACCGCGGCTACCTCGACTGCGTGGTCGCGGCCGGTGCCAACCCGGTGATGCTGCCGCCGGTCGGCACGTGGACCGCCCAGAGCGTCGCGTTCCTCGACGCGCTGGTGATCGCCGGCGGCGCCGACGTCGACCCCGCCACCTACGGCGCCGAACCGGACCCGCGCACCGGGCCACCGCGCCGCGACCGCGACGAGGCCGAGTTCGCGCTGGTCGAGGCGGCGCTGAAGCTCGACCTGCCGGTGCTGGGCGTGTGCCGCGGCATGCAGGTGCTCAACGTGGCGCTCGGCGGCACGCTGCACCAGCACGTCGAGGGCCACAACCCGGCGCCCGGCGTGTTCGAGCACACCGACGTCGCGGTCGAACCGGGCACCGCGCTGCATCGGGTCCTCGGCGACCGGACCACCGTGCAGTGCCACCACCACCAGGCGCTGGACCGGGTCGCCGACGGCCTGCGGGTCACGGCGCTGGCCCCGGACGGGACGGTCGAGGCCGTGGAGCTGGAGGGCGCGCGGTTCGTCGTCGGCGTGCAGTCGCACCCGGAGCAGGACATCGAGGACCTGAGGCTGTTCGAAGCACTCGTGGACGTGGCAAGGAGCGCAACGCTGTGACCTTTGACGTCATCAACCCGGCCACCGAGGAGGTCGTGCGGTCCGTGCCGCACACCACCCTCGGCGACACGGACGCGGCGATCGGCCGGGCGCACAAGGCGTTCCAGGGCTGGCGCGCCGTCGCCCCCGGTGACCGCGCGCGGTTGCTGCGCCGGTTCGCCGAGGTCGTCGACGCGCACGTCGAGGAGCTGGCGCGGCTGGAGGTCGAGAACTCCGGGCACACCATCGGCAACGCCCGCTGGGAGGCCGGCAACGTCCGCGACGTGCTGCAGTACTACTCCGCGGCACCGGAGCGGTTGTTCGGCAAGCAGATCCCGGTCGCCGGCGGGCTGGACGTGACGTTCCACGAACCGCTCGGCGTCGTCGGCGTGATCGTGCCGTGGAACTTCCCGATGCCCATCGCCGGCTGGGGCTTCGCACCCGCGCTCGCCGCGGGGAACACGGTGGTGCTCAAGCCGGCGGAGGTCACGCCGCTCACCGCGATCCGGCTCGGCGAGCTCGCGCTGGAGGCGGGCCTGCCCGAGGGCGTCTTCCAGGTGCTGCCGGGCAAGGGCAGCGTCGTCGGCACCCGGTTCGTCACGCACCCGTTGGTGCGCAAGGTCGTGTTCACCGGCTCCACGCAGGTGGGCAAGCAGATCATGGCCGGCTGCGCGGACCAGGTGAAGCGGGTGACGCTGGAGCTCGGCGGCAAGTCGGCCAACATCGTCTTCGCGGACTCCGACCTGGAGAAGGCGGCCGCGACCGCGCCGTACGGGGTGTTCGACAACGCCGGGCAGGACTGCTGCGCCCGGTCCCGGATTCTGGTGCAGGCGAGCGCCTACGACCGGTTCATGGAACTGCTGGAGCCCGCGGTCAAGGGCGTGAAGGTCGGCGCACCGGGCGACGAGGCGACCGAGATGGGGCCGCTGATCTCCGCTGCGCACCTCGGCAAGGTGGCGTCCTACGTGCCAGACGACACGCACGTCGCGTTCCGCGGCGAAGCTCCGGCCGGTCCCGGTTTCTGGTTCCCGCCGACGGTCCTCACACCGGGTTACGGCCACCGCACGGTCACCGAGGAGATCTTCGGGCCGGTCGTCGTCGTCCTGCCGTTCACCGACGAGGAGGACGCGGTCCGGATCGCGAACGACTCCGAGTACGGCCTGTCCGGTTCGATCTGGACGAACGACGTCGGCCGCGCGATCCGGGTGTCGCGGGCCGTGGAGGCCGGCACCCTGTCGGTGAACTCGCACTCGTCCGTCCGCTACTGGACGCCGTTCGGCGGGGTGAAGCAGTCCGGGCTCGGCCGTGAGCTCGGACCCGACGCGCTCGACGCCTTCACCGAGGTCAAGAACGTCTTCATCGCCACCTGACTTCCGGCACGTCTGACAGGAGAACAACACATGGTGCAGCGACTCGAGGGCCGCGTGGCCGTCGTGACGGGTGGCGGCAGCGGCATCGGTCTCGCGACCGCGCGCAGGTTCGCGAGCGAGGGCGCGGAGGTCGTCGTCGCCGACCTCGACCCGGCGACCGGCAAGGCAGCGGCCGACGAGGTGGGCGGGCTGTTCGTCCAGGTCGACGTGACCGACGAGGAGCAGGTCAAGGCGCTCTTCCAGACCACAGTGGACACGTACGGCAAGCTGGACATCGCGTTCAACAACGCCGGGATCTCGCCGCCCGACGACGACTCGATCCTCACGACGGGACTTGAGGCCTGGGAACGCGTGCAGAAGGTGAACCTCACGTCGGTCTACCTGTGCTGCAAGTACGCCATCCCGCACATGCAGGCCAACGGCAAGGGCTCCATCATCAACACGGCGTCGTTCGTGGCGACGATGGGCGCGGCGACGTCGCAGATCTCCTACACGGCGTCGAAGGGCGGCGTGCTCGCGATGTCGCGTGAGCTCGGCGTGCAGTTCGCACGCGAGGGCATCCGCGTGAACGCGCTCTCTCCCGGCCCGGTCAACACGCCCCTGCTGCGGGAGCTGTTCGCGAAGGACCCGGAACGGGCCGCGCGCCGGCTCGTCCACGTGCCGCTCGGCCGGTTCGCCGAACCCGAGGAGATCGCCGCGGCGGTCGCGTTCCTGGCCTCCGACGACTCCTCGTTCATGACCGCGTCGAACTTCCTCGTGGACGGCGGCATCTCCGGCGCCTACGTGACCCCCCTCTAAGGGACGTCACAGCAGATGGAGCACGCGCAGGAGGCGTTGTTCCGCCCGGTGCGGGCGGGCAACGCCTTCGAGGAGACCGTCGAACGGCTCATGCAGGCCATCCGGCTCGGCGTCGTCGCGCCGGGCGAGCGGCTGCCGTCCGAACGGGAGCTCGCCACCCGGCTCGGCGTGAGCCGGGTGACCGTGCGCGAGGCCATCAGGTCGCTGCAGGAGAACAACTACGTCGAGTCGCGCCGCGGCCGCTACGGCGGCACGTTCGTGACCGAGGAGGTCCCGGAGTCCGCGCCCGGCAAGGAGCTCGGCGACCTGCACGACGCGCTGACGCTGCGCAAGGTCCTGGAGACCGGTGCGGCGGAGGCTGCGGCCGGCCGGTCGCTGGGCCCCGCCGAACGCCGCGGTCTGCGGAGCAGGCTGGCGGAGGCGTCCACGGCGGCGCTGGCCGAGTACCGGCGCAAGGACTCGCGGCTGCACCTGGCCATCGCGGAGGCCACCGGGTCGGCCTCGCTCACCGCGGCGGTCGCGGACTCGCGGATGCGGGTCAACGAACTGCTCGACACCATCCCGCTGCTCGAACCGAACCTCGCCCACTCCAACGCCCAGCACGAGCGCATCATCGCTTCCATTTTGGACGGTGACCCGGCCGCGGCGCGCAGGGAGATGGCCGAGCACCTCGACGGGACGGCGTCACTGCTGCGGGGCTTCCTGGTCTGACCGCCCAGACCGCCTCTTGGGGCGCTCACAGCGCGCCGGTCCGGCCACTCCGCTAACATGAAAACGTTTGCAGGTTCGGTTGTCGTGTTGTCATGCTCATTCCGCGTGGAACAACACTTGGCGTCCGGCTTGCCGACAGTTACCGTCCGAACACCTCGGGGGACTTGCAGCGCGAGGAGCTGTTGATGCCAGGGTTGCGCAAGGTGTTCCGCGACGCCGTGGGCCGGGTGCACTCACTCCGCGTCTTGTCCGAAGCGGGCATGGTCAACCTCACGAACGTCAAGATGTCCGTGCAGGCGTTGCGCGAGGTGGCGGTCTGGGGCCCGAACGTCACGGCGCTGCGCCGTGCGGTGCGGCTGAACCCGGACGGCATCGCGCTGGTCGACGACCGCGGGTCCGTCACGTACCGGCAGCTCGACCGGCGGTCCACCGCGATCGCGCAGGGCCTGCGGTCGCTCGGCGTGCAGCACACCCACGTCGTCGCGCTGATGTGCCGCAACCACCGCGGCATGGTCGAGTCCCTGCTGGCGTGCGCGAAGCTCGGCGTCCGGGTGCTGCTCGTCAACACCGGCTTCGGCGCGCCGGTCGTGCTGGACCTCCTGCAGCGCGAACGCGCGTCCGTCGTCATCCACGACGAGGAGTTCACCCCGCTGTTCCACCAGCTGCCGCCGTCGGTCCCGCGCTGGCTCGCCTGGTCGCGCGACGGGCTCGACCGGCGCACGCCGACGCTCGACCAGCTGGTCGCCAAGGCACCGCGCGGTGAGCTCGACCCGCCGCGCGAGCCCGGTGTGGTGATCCAGCTGACCTCCGGTACCACCGGCGTCCCCAAGGGCACCGCGCGGGAGATCAAGTCGGTGCTCACGGCGTCGGACTTCCTCGACCGCATCCCGATGAGGGCGAACGAGTCGACGTTCATCGCCGCCCCCATCTTCCACTCCGTCGGCTACTCGCACCTGACGCTCGCGATGTCGCTCGGCTCGCGCGCGGTGCTGCACCGCCGGTTCGACCCGCGCAAGACGCTGTGGTCGGTGCAGGGCCAGCGCTGCACCACGCTGGTGCTGGTCCCGACGATGCTGCAGCGGATCATGGAGCTGGACCGCTCGGTGATCGACTCGTTCGACCTGGGCCACCTGAGGGTGGTGTTCTCCTCGGGCTCGCCCATCGCGCCCGAGCTCGTCCAGCGCACCATGGCCGTGCTCGGCCCGGTGCTCTACAACCTCTACGGCTCAACGGAAGTCGCCGTCGCCACCGTCGCGACCCCCGAGGACCTGGCCGCCGCGCCGTCCAGCGTCGGCATGCCACCGCACAACTGCCTCGTGCGGATCTACGACGAGTCCGGGCAGCGGATCACCCGCTCGTTCGTGACCGGCCGCATCTACGTGCGCGGCTCGCTGACCGTCGACCTGTACACCGACGGCACGCAGAAGGAGTCCATCGACGGGCTCGTCGCGACCGGCGACCTCGGGCACTTCGACCCCAACGGCCGGCTCCACTTCGACGGCCGCGAGGACGACATGATCGTCTCCGGCGGCGAGAACGTGTACCCGGTCGAGGTGGAGAACCTGCTCATGACGCACTACCGGGTGCGCGACGCCGCGGTGCTCGGCGTGCCGGACCCCGAGTACGGGCAACGGTTGCGCGCGTTCGTGGTGCCGGTGGCCGGCACGCGGATCGACGTGCGGGAGCTGCGCGAGTTCGTGCGCACCCGGCTCGCGCGGCACAAGGTCCCGCGCGAGGTCGTGGTCGTGCCGAAGCTGCCGCGCAACGCGACCGGCAAGGTGGTGCGGCGCCAGTTGCTGGCGATCCGGCTGGGACCGCAGGCCCAGTAGCCGGCGGCGTGCGTTCCCGGCCCCGGGTGAGCGCGCGACCCGCGGTCGGGGACTCGGTGCGCGAGTCGCGCGCTCGGCCGGTGTCACCGCTCGAAGCGGTCGCCCCGCTGGTCGAGCGGGCCGCGCTGGTCGAAGCGGTCCGGCCCGCGTTCGCCGCGGTCGTGCACGCGGTGGTGACCCGGTCCGCCGCGGTCGTCGAAGCGGTTGGCGGTCACCGCGCCGACGATGCCGCCGCCCAGCACCAGGCCCAGCAGGCCCACGGCGACCAGCTGGGTGGCCCGGTGGCGCGCGAACCCCCTCAACCGGGACCGCGTGACCGGCGGCGCCGGGGGAGGCGGGGCAGCGGCCGGTGTGGCCGCGGCCGGGTCCGGCTGAGGCGGTGCCCGGTGGGGCGTCGTCGGCTGGTCCGCGGCGGGCCGGTCCTCCGGTGGTTCGTTGCGCGGCGGCTCCGGTGGGGGAGGCGCCTGTCCCTGCTCGCTCATGGCACCAACGATGCGCCGCTCGACTGAGCACAGCCTGACAGCTGCCTGTTCGTTTCCTGAAGCCGCGAGTTCATGATCGGCCGGGAGGCCGCGAAGACGTGGCGCTGGTCGGCGTAGGTGGCGCCGAACAGCTCGGCGTCCAGCACACCCGACCACAGGAAGTGCAGCGTGGTGCGGGTGCCGTCCCGGGCGTCGCGGCGGGCGTAGTGGTCGCGCAGGTCGGCGTAGAGCAGGCGCAGCTCGTCCCGGTTGGACGCCGTGCGGCGGACGGGGCATTCGACCACGGGATCGTGCATGTCAGCGCTCCTCACATCGGCGGACGGGCCCACAGCGTGCCCGCCCCGGCCGCTGGAACGCATCCGGAAAACCACTCAGACGAGCGTGCGTATGACAAACCGGTTGCGTCGACCGGCTTCAATCGAAGGCATGGAACTCGTACCCCTCCGCAGGGAGTTCGCCCAGGCCATGGCCGACGGCGGGCCGCACGCCGACGAGGTCAACCGGTTCACCGGCACGCACGGCACGTTCACCCTGGAGGACTACGAGGCCTACATCGAGCGCACGCTGGCCGACCCCAACCGCTACACCCGCGCCATCACCGTGGACGGCAGGTACCTGGGCGAGGTCGTGCTCAGCCCGATCGACGACGTCAACCGCAAGTCCGGGCTGCGGATCGCGCTGCAGGACGGGTTCGGCAAGGGCTACGGCACGGCGGCGGTCAAGCACGTCCTGCACCACGCGTTCACCGAGCGCAACCTCCACCGGGTGGACCTGGAGGTGTACGAGTTCAACGAGCGGGCGCTGCACGTCTACCGCAAGTGCGGCTTCCGCGAGGAGGGCCGGCTGCGCGACGTGCTGCTCTGGGACGGCGTCTTCCACGACGCGATCGTCATGTCGGTTTTGAGCACCGATAACATCTGACCTGCTGAACACAAAGTTCCAGCCCGAGAGTCACACCGAGGAGTCATCGTGTCCGAGTCGCGCCCAGCAGTCGCCCAGAACCCGCCGCGCGTGGTGGTTCCGGCTGGGACGACGGCGGGCACGGCCGTGCGCGAGGCCGGTCTGCCCGGCAAGGGCGCCGACGCGATCGTCGTCGTGAAGGACGCGGAGGGCCACCTGCGCGACCTGTCGTGGACCCCGCAGGTCGACGTCGAGGTCGAGGCGGTCGCCGCCGACACCGAGGACGGCCGCAGCGTCCTCCGCCACTCCGCCGCGCACGTGCTGGCGCAGGCGGTGCAGCAGCAGTTCCCCGAGGCCAAGCTCGGCATCGGCCCGCCGGTGAAGGACGGCTTCTACTACGACTTCCAGGTCGAGAAGCCCTTCACCCCCGAGGACCTGCAGGCGCTCGAGAAGCGCATGAAGCAGATCATCAAGTCCTCGCAGCGGTTCTCCCGGCGCGTCGTCGAGTCGGTCGACGCCGCGAAGGCCGAGCTGGCGTCCGAGCCGTTCAAGCTGGAGCTGGTCGACCTCAAGAGCGACGTCGACACCAGCGAGGTCATGGAGGTCGGCGGCGGCGAGCTGACGATCTACGACAACCTCGACCCGCGCTCCGGCGAGCAGGTCTGGGGTGACCTGTGCCGCGGCCCGCACGTGCCGACCACCAAGCACATCCCGGCGTTCAAGCTCACCCGCGTGGCCGCCGCGTACTGGCGCGGCAACGAGAACAACCCGCAGCTGCAGCGCATCTACGGCACCGCGTGGGAGTCGCAGGAAGCGCAGGACGCCCACCTGGAGCGCCTGGCCGAGGCCGAGCGCCGCGACCACCGCAAGCTCGGCGTGGAGCTGGACCTGTTCTCGTTCCCCGACGAGATCGGCTCCGGCCTCGCGGTGTTCCACCCCAAGGGCGGCATCATCCGCAAGGCCATGGAGGACTACTCCCGCCAGCGGCACACCGAAGAGGGCTACGAGTTCGTCTACTCGCCCCACATCACCAAGGGCAACCTGTTCGAGGTCTCCGGCCACCTCGACTGGTACAAGGACGGCATGTACCCGGCGATGCACCTCGACGCCGAGCTGAACGAGGACGGCACCGTCCGCAAGCCGGGCCAGGACTACTACCTCAAGCCGATGAACTGCCCGTTCCACGACCTGATCTTCAAGTCGCGCGGGCGGTCGTACCGCGAGCTGCCGCTGCGCATGTTCGAGTTCGGCGGCGTGTACCGGTACGAGAAGTCCGGCGTGGTGCACGGCCTCACCCGCGTGCGCGGCATGACGCAGGACGACGCGCACATCTTCTGCACCCGCGACCAGGTCCGCGACGAGCTGGCCTCGCTGCTGGAGTTCGTGCTCGGCCTGCTGCGCGACTACGGCCTCGACGACTTCTACCTGGAACTCTCGACCAAGAACCCGGAGAAGTACGTGGGTGACGACGAGATCTGGGACGAGGCGACCGAGACGCTCGCGTCGGTGGCGCGGGAGTCCGGCCTGGAGCTGGTGCCCGACCCCGGTGGCGCCGCGTTCTACGGCCCGAAGATCTCCGTGCAGTGCCGCGACGCCCTCGGCCGCACCTGGCAGATGTCGACCATCCAGCTCGACTTCAACCTGCCGGAGCGGTTCGAGCTGGAGTACACCGGGCCCGACGGCTCGCGCGTGCGCCCGGTCATGATCCACCGCGCGCTGTTCGGGTCGGTGGAGCGGTTCTTCGGCGTGATGACCGAGCACTACGCGGGCGCGTTCCCGGCGTGGCTCGCGCCGGTGCAGGTCGTGGGCATCCCGGTGACCTCCGAGAACGCCGACCACCTGTTCGCGGTGCGCGACGTCCTCAAGCGCCAGGGCATCCGGGTCGAGGTCGACGCCTCGGACGACCGGATGCAGAAGAAGATCCGCAACCACACCCTGCAGAAGGTGCCGTTCATGCTCCTGGCCGGCGCCAAGGACGTGGAGGCGAACGCGGTGTCGTTCCGGTTCCGCGACGGCACGCAGATCAACGGCGTCCCGGTGGAGCGCGCCGTCGAGCAGATCGTCGAGTGGGTCGGTCGCCGCGAGAACGCCTCGCCGACGGCGGAACTGCTCTCGTGACGTCCGAGTTCGAGCAGCCGGAACTTTCCGGTCAGGAGGGTGTCGGTGTCCACGACGCATTGCAGCGGTTGTGGACACCGCACCGCCTGTCCTATGTGAAGGGCGAGGGCAAAGCGGTCGGCGATGAACCGGCCGGTTGTCCGTTTTGCCGAGTGGTCGAACTGGACGACGAATCGGGCCTGATCATCGCCCGCGGGTCGGAAGTGTTCGCGGTGCTGAACCTCTACCCGTACAACCCGGGGCACCTGATGGTGCTGCCGTATCGGCACGTGCCTGACTACGCGGACCTGACGGTTTCCGAAACCGCCGAGTTCGCCGCGTTCACGCAGAAGGCGATGCGCGTGGTGCGCCGGGTGGCCGCGCCGCACGGGTTCAACATCGGCATGAACCAGGGCGTCGTCGCCGGTGCCGGGATCGCCGCGCACTTGCACCAGCACGTGGTGCCGCGGTGGGGCGGGGACGCGAACTTCATGCCGGTCATCGGGCACACGAAGGTGCTGCCGCAGCTGCTGGGGGAGACCAGGCAGCTGCTGGCCGACGGCTGGCGGGCGCTCGACTGACGCTGCGGACACAGATCGACTACCACTCGCTATCTATTGACTTTCGATAGCTGACGAGTGATAGTCGATCTATGCCTCGACTGCTGCTGTCCCTGCTGGGCTGTGTCCTGCTCATCGCGCTCGGCGTGAGCGCGCTCCTGTACGCCCAGGCCGACGACGCGCCGGGGCTCGGGCTCATCGCGTTCGCCCTCGTGTTCGGCGGCATCGGACTGGGTGTGCGCGCGGTATTGCGCTGGCGAAAGCCGGTATGAGCGCGCGGCCGCGCGTGCTTGAAACCCGTACCATTTCTTGGACAAAAAAGTGACAAAAAGCACCCCCGTTGTCCTGGTAGGACAATCGGCGGAGTTTCCATGCGGTGCGGAATAGGTTGCGTTGCAACTTTCGGGTGCATTTAGTCGGGTGATCGAGACATTCGGCCAGCGCATAGCGATTCCAGGTAGGTGAGATCACCCACCTGGAGGTGTCAACTGGAAGTCAAGTCCCCGCCTATGGCCGATCGTCTCAGCGTGTCCGAATGGTTACGGTGCGAACATGACCGCACCTGAGCGTTCGCGATTAGCGAGAGAACGGCTTTCGCGTGAACTACGCCGGTTGCGCACCGAGGCGAAGATGACCGGCACGGCCACCGCCCGTGCCACCGGGATGAGCCAGTCCAAGCTGTCGAAGATAGAGAACGGCATGCTGCTCCCGTCCGTCACCGACGTGGAGCGCCTCGTCGCGGAGCTCGCCGCGACGAGGGAGACGCGGGTCGAACTGGTCGAACTCGCCCGGTCGCTGCACGCGGAGGCGGAGACCCGCCGCGTCGTGCTGCACCGGGGTGCGCACCGCCACCAGCAGACGATCAGCCGGGTCGAGGCCCGCGCGGCGACGTCGAGGTTCTTCCAGCTGAACCTCGTGCCGTCGCTGCTGCAGTCCGAGGCCTACCTGCGCACCGTGCTGGCGACGATGCCGCCGTCCGAACAGGAGGCGGCCGTCGCGGCGCTGCGGGTGCGGCGGTCCCGGATGGACGATCTGGCGAAGCAGTTCGTGTTCGTGCTCACCGAGAGCGCGCTGCGCTGGCGGATGGGGTCGTCGGAGCTGATGGCGGAGCAGGTCGAGCACTTGGCCGCGATCCAGCGCCGGCCCAACGTCCGGCTCGGCGTCGTGCCCTGGTCGGCGGACACGAACGTGGTGGCGCTGCACGGTTTCCACATCTACGACGAGCGCGTCGTCACGGTCAGCGTGCTGACCGGCAACGCCACCATCACCGACCCGCTGGACGTGCGCGAGTACCTCGCGCTGTTCGGCCGGCTGGAGCGGACGGCGGTGCGGGGAGAGGAGCTGCAGGGGTTGCTGAAGAAGATCGCGGAGGACCACCGCAGGTTCACGTAGCGGCCGAGGGGCCGCGGCAGCCGCTGCGGCCGGCGCCCGCTCACCCGCGGGAGGCACGTTTCAGCAGTCCAGCTAGGCTGCGAACCGCCATGCTGAACATCTTCGCTCGCGCGTCCGTCTCGCGCGTCACCGATCCGATCGGGGCGTGGCTGCTGGCGCGTGGCCTCACGCCCAACGTCGTCACCGTCGTCGGCACCGTGGGCGCCGTCGCGAGCGCGCTGTGGTTCATCCCCCGCGGGCAGCTGTTCCTCGGCAGCGCGCTGGTCGCGTTCTTCGTGCTGCTCGACCTGATCGACGGCGCGATGGCCCGCGCGGCCGGCCCGACGAAGTTCGGCGCGGTCCTCGACGCCACCTGCGACCGCATCGCCGACGGCGCCCTGTTCGCGGCGCTCACCTGGTACGCGCTCGACTCCGGCGCCCGCTGGACGGCGGCCGCCGGGTTCGTCTGCCTGGTCGCCGCGCAGGTCATCTCGTACGTGAAGGCGCGGGCGGAGGCCACCGGGCTCTCCGCCGACGGCGGCATCGCCGAGCGGGCGGAGCGGTTCATCGTGGCCCTCGTCGGCGCCGGTGTGCAGGGCCTGGGCGTGCCGCACCTGCTGGACGTGGCGTTGTGGCTGCTCGCGGTCATGACGGTCGCGACGGTGGTGCAGCGCGTCCTCGCCGTGTCGAGGTCGGCGCGGGAGGCAGCGTGAACCTCGCGACGCTCGGGTACACCGCCGGCTGGCAGCTGATCCGGCTGCTGCCGGAGCCGTGGGCGCGCGGCCTGTTCCAGGCGGGCGCCGACCACGCGGCCCGCAGGGGCGGTGCGAGCGTCCAGCAGCTGCGCAAGAACCTGAGCCGGGTCGTCCCGCGGGCGGGCGACGAGGAGCTCGACGAGCTCGTGCGGGAGTCGCTGCGGTCATACGCGCGCTACTGGCGCGAGGCGTTCCGCCTGCCGACGATGGACCACCGCGCGGTGGTCCAGAAGTGCGACCAGCTGATCTCCGGCACGGAAAACCTGGACGCGGCACTGCGTGAAGGCACCGGCGCCGTGGTGGCGTTGCCGCACAGCGGGAACTGGGACATGGCCGGTGTCTGGCTCGTCGCCCACTCCGGCACGTTCACCACCGTCGCCGAGCGGCTGAAGCCCGAGTCGCTGTACCGCCGGTTCGTGGAGTACCGCGAGACCCTGGGCTTCGAGGTGCTGCCGCTGACCGGCGGCGACCGCCCGCCCACGGCCGTGCTGACCGAACGCCTGCGCGCCAACAAGGTCGTGTGCCTGCTCGGCGACCGCGACCTGACCTCCTCCGGCGTGCCCGTGACGTTCTTCGGCGAGCAGACCCTGATGCCCGCGGGCCCCGCGCACCTGGCCGCCACCACCGGCGCCGCCCTGCTGCCGGTCGGCTGCTGGAACACCGAGGACGGCTGGCAGTTCCGCATCCACCCGCCGATCAAGGTGAGCACCGTCCCCGCCGCCACCCAGGCCCTCGCGGACGTCTTCGCCGCCGACATCGCCGCGCACCCCACCGACTGGCACATGCTCCAGAAGCTCTGGCTCGCGGACCTACCGGAGAGCCGCCGCGCCGCGCTGGCCCGCCGGCACGTCCGGTGAGACCACGGGATCCCGCCCAGGTGGAGGTCGTGCCCCGGTGAAGATCGGAATCGTCTGCCCGTACTCGTTGGACGTGCCCGGCGGAGTGCAGGCCCACGTCGTCGACCTGGCCCGCGCCCTGATCGGCCTGGGCCACGAGGTGAACGTCCTCGCCCCCGCCGACGACGACCAGTCGCTGCCCCCGTTCGTCACCTCGGCGGGCCGTGCCGTCGGCATCCCCTACAACGGCTCCGTCGCACGCCTGTCGTTCGGCCCGGTGTCCTACGCGCGCGTGCGCCGCTGGATCGACGAGCACTCCTTCGACGTGCTGCACCTGCACGAGCCGACGGCCCCGTCCCTGTCGTTCCTGGCACTGGTGGTCGCCGACGGCCCGATCGTCGCCACCTTCCACACCTCCACGCCGCGCTCGAAGATGCTGGCCGCGTTCCAGGGCGTGCTGCAGCCGTTCCTGGAGAAGGTCACCGCCCGCATCGCCGTCTCCGCACTGGCCCGCCGCGTCCAGGTCGAACACCTCGGCGGCGACGCCGTGGAGATCCCGAACGGCGTCGACGTCGACTTCTTCGCCTCCGCCTCCACTTTGGACGGCTACCCGCGCCCCGGCGGCACCATCGGCTTCGTCGGCCGCTACGACGAACCCCGCAAGGGCATGCCGATCCTCTGGGAGGCCTTCGGCCTGATCGCCGACGAGTTCCCCGACCTCCGCCTGCTCGTCGTCGGCCGCGGCGAACACGAGCTCACCGGCCCCCTCGCCGCCCGCGTCGACCTGCTCGGCCAGGTCAGCGACGAGGACAAGGCCCGCATGCTGCGCAGCATCGACGTCTACGTCGCCCCGAACACCGGCGGCGAGTCCTTCGGCATCATCCTCACCGAAGCCATGTCGGCGGGCACCGCGGTCGTCGCCTCCGACCTCGACGCCTTCCGCCGAGTCCTCGACGACGGCAAGGCCGGCGCGCTGTTCCCGGTCGGCGACGCCGCGGCCCTGGCCGACGCCCTCCGCTCCGTCCTGCGCGACACCGCGCTGCGCGCCGAGTACGTGGCCGCCGCCTCCGACCGCGTGCAGACCTTCGACTGGTCCGTGGTCGCCAGCCAGGTCCTGCGCGTGTACGAGACCGCCATCGCCGCCGACCCGCGTCGGGTGGCCGAGGCATGACCCGCGCCGACCGCTGCCCGCTCGCGGTGCCGGGTGCCCGCGTGGTCGCGGTTCCGGCCGCCGCGGCTCGGGCTGCCGCTGTTCCGGCTGCCGCTGTTCCGGGTGCC
>NZ_JBEZBX010000006.1:0-30830 GCF_040647275.1 Lentzea sp. NPDC042327 | reverse complement strand
GCCACGGCTCGGGCTGCCACGGCTCGGGCTGCCACGGCTCGGGCTGCCACGGCTCGGGCTGCCACGGCTCGGGCTGCCACGGCTCGGGCTGCCACGGCTCGGGCTGCCACGGTTCCGGCTGCCACGGCTCGGGTGGCGTCCGTCGCTCCGGCCGTGGCGGGTGCCGCGTCCGCCGGTGCACACGGCCGCCGTCCCGCTCTCGGCCACCGCCTCTGCCGTCGCACCGCGGCTGCGTTGGCCGCGCTTTCGACCGCTGCGCCGAGCCCCCGCCTCTGCCGTCGCACCGCGGGTGCGCTGGCCGCGCTCCCGACCGCTGCGCCGAGCCCCCGCCGCGACGGCACCGGCCGCGCGGTCGCGGACCCCACCACCCAGGTGAGCGCCCCATGACCACCGTCGTCGTCGCCATCGTCATCGCACTGGTGCTGGCCGCCTGGATCCTGGCGATCGCCAACCGCCTCGACCGCCTCCACGTCCGCACCGATGCCGCCTGGGCCGCCCTCGACGCCGCCTTGGCCCGCCGCGCCGTCGTGACGCGTGCCCTGCTCGACCCCTCGCTGTCCGCCGCGGCCTCCCGTGCCGAGGCCGCCTCACGTGCCGACCGTGAGATGGCCGAGAACGAGCTGTCCGGACTCCTGGGTGCGCTCGACCGTTCGTCCCTCCCTCCTGCCGCGCTCGCTGAACTGGCTGACGCCGAGGAACGCGTCGTGCTCGCCCGCCGGGTCCACAACGACGCCGTCCGCGACACGCTGCTGCAGCGCCGCCGGCGCATCGTCCGCTGGCTGCGTCTGGCCGGCACCGCACCGCAGCCGTCCTACTTCGAGATCGCCGAACCCACCGCGCCCTCCGACGCGGTGATGCTGACGCCGCGCCCGTCCGCCCGCATCGTGCTCACCGACCCCGCCGGCCGCGTGCTGCTCTTCCAGGGCTTCGACCCCGCCCGGCCCCAGGAGCTCTTCTGGTTCACGGTCGGCGGTGGCGTCGAGAAGGACGAGGAGCTGCGCGACACGGCACTGCGCGAGGCGTTCGAGGAGACCGGCCTGCGGCTCGCCGCCGACGACCTGGTCGGGCCGGTGTGGCGGCGGCGCGCGGTGTTCAGCTTCGCCGGGCAGACGTTCGACGCCGAGGAGTGGTTCTTCTACACCTCCGTTCCCGAGTTCACCGTGGACCTGTCCGGGTTCAACGACGTCGAGGAGACCAGCATCTCCGCGTTCCGCTGGTGGACTGCGGAGGAGCTGGCCGCCACCGAGGACACCGTCTACCCGGTGCAGCTGGCGGAGCTGCTGCCCGCGCTCGCGGCGGGCGAGTGGGACGGCCAGACCCGCACGATCCGCTGACCGCTTGGCCGTGCCAGGCGCTGGGCGGCGGCGTCGGCCAATGCCTCCACAGCCGGACGTAGGACGAGCGTCGCTGCTGCGGAGGGCGTCTGCCCGGTCCGTCGGGCGGAGCTGTTCCGCGCGCCGCGGCGGGCGAGCGAACACCAAACCCGCACGATCCGCTGACGGCTCGGCTGTGCCTGGGGCTCGGCGGCAACGGCACCTGGCGATCCGCGGCGGTGGCGTCGAACAAGGCCTTCGTGGCCCAGCGCGGGACGAGCGTGGCCGCCACGGACGGCCGTTTGCCCGGCACAGCTGGCGGTATTGCCTGCGCTCGCGGTGGGCGAGCGGAACACCAGGTCCGCACTATCCGCCAAGAGTCTGGCGCTCCGCGGCAACGGTGTCGGGCAAGAACCCCGTCGCGTCGCCGCAAGCGAGCGGGACCGCCAGACCCGTGCGGGCCCGCTGGCGGCCTAGCGGTCCGCGCCGACAGCGTCGGGTAAGGCCTCCGTGGCCTGCCGCAGGACGAGCATGTCTGCCACGAAGCACGCCACCTCGCCGTCCGCCGACCGGCCGATCCACACCGGGTACGTGCCGTCGCCCCAGCCCGAGTGGTAGGCGACCAGGGTGGCGCCCGACGTCGGCTCGGTCAGCACCGCCGTCGTCGGGCCCATCGGGGTCATCAGCAGGTCCTCGGCCTCCTGCGACTCCTCGATCAGCTCGGCCAGCGCGGTGCACGCCGCGGCGTCCGTGAAACAGCCCACGCCGCCGTCGACGCCGAAGCCGTAGAACTCGCCCTCGCCGAGCACCACCACGTCCTGGCCCTCCTTGAGCGCCGGCTCCCACGACACGACCGGCGCCGGGGACACCACCAGCCTGGCCGCCGCGACACGGGTGTGGTCCGGCTGGTCCGCGAACCGCACCACCGACAGCTCGACCGGGTAGTCGCCCGGCACGACCGCGGTCGAGAACGGCCGGCTCGTGCCGAGGTACGAGGGGTCCGCCGCGACCACCTGGCCGCTCGGCATCCGGACCGTGCCGCCGGCCACCAGCTCGACCACCACGGTCTCGTCCCTGCGCGGCAGCGTCCAGCGCGTCCCCGCCCGGAACGCGCCGTCGACCCCCAGCGGACGCAGCGGTGCCGAGGGCTGCCACGGCGGGTCGGCCGGCTCCTGCTCCGCGACGTCCACCGGCACCAGCTCCAGCTCCACGTCATCGGCCGAGGACAGCCCGGCCCAGTCGGAGAACGCGGGCACCTCCCCGTAGCACCCGCTGACGTCCTCCTGCTGCCAGTCGCTCCGCGAACCGCCGCGCTTGCCGTTCGGGCGCTCCACCCGCTTCACGTCGCCGTCGGGGGAGTAGGTGACCTGGGCGAACCCGCAGCCGTCGTCGAACTCGGGCTGCTCGTCGTCCCAGTAGGTCCACTCGCGACCGCGCAGCAGGAACAGCCGCCCGTCGAGCACCCGGTACTCGTGCATCCGCCGGCGTCTGCCCCGCGGGTCGAGGAACCACCACCGTGCGAAGTGGACGCCCCACGCGATCTCGGCCACGACGGTGACACGGCCCGTTTCCGGCTCCACCAGGCAGAACGCGTACTGCTCACCGGCGCGGTCGCGCTCCCGTGCGACCGCCACCGGCAACCGGCCCGAGACCTCCCTCCGGTCGGGGTCCCAGCCCTCGCAGTACACGACTTCCAGCGTTGTGGTCATGGGGGCAACGGTAGCGGCGGGGTCTGACAGTTCTGGATCGCCGCAGGTCAGCTCACACCGCTGGGATCACCGACGACCCGTAGGCGTCGCGCGTCTTGTCCTTCTCGTCGTGCATCAGGTACAGCGCGAAGTTGTCGACCCCGATCTCCTTCAGCTCCTGCAACCGTTCCACGTGCGCCGACTCCGGTCCCACGAGGCAGAACCGGTCCACGATCGCGTCCGGCACGAAGTCCGTGGACCGGTTGCCCGCCTTGCCGTGGTGGGAGTAGTCGTAGCCCTCGCGGTCCTTGATGTAGTCGGTGAGCGCCTTCGGCACCGCGCCCGAGTCCCCGTACCGCGCGACGAGGTCCGCGACGTGGTTGCCGACCATCCCGCCGAACCACCGCAGCTGGTCCCGCTGGTGCGCCAGGTCCGTCCCGACGTACGCGGGGGCCGCCACGCACATCGTGATGGCGGACGGGTCCCTGCCCGCCGCGACGGCCGCCTCGCGCACCGAGCCGATCGTCCAGCGGGCGATGTCCGGGTCCGCGGTCTGCAAGATGAACCCGTCGGCCTGCTCGCCCACCATCTTCAGCGCGCGCGGACCGTAGGCGGCCATCCACACTTCGAGCTTTCCGTTGCGCACCCACGGGATCTGCACCGCCGTGCCGTGGTGTTCCACGGAACGGCCCTCGGCGAGCTCCTTGATCACGTGCATCGCGGAGCCCAGGGTGGCCAGCGAGGAGGGCTTCTGGCCGATCACGCGGCGGGCCGAGTCGCCGCGGCCGATGCCGCAGACCGTGCGGTTGCCGAACATGTCGTTCAAGGTCGCGAACAACGACGCCGTCACCGACCAGTCGCGGGTGGACGGGTTGGTGACCATCGGGCCGACGACGAGGTCGCGGGTGGCGGCCAGGACCTGCGAGTAGATGACGAACGGCTCCTGCCACAGCACACAGGAGTCGAACGTCCAGCCGTAGCGGAAACCGCAGTCCTCGGCCGCGCGGAGGCCCTCCACCACGTCCCGTGCCGGCGGGTCGGTCTGCAGCACTACACCGAAGTCCACGACGGACTCCTCTCAGACGAGGTACTGGTTGAGGTCACGCGACACGAAGCGGCCGTGGCCCGTCGAACCGCGGTAGGCGCCGTCCGAAACCACCTTGCGGCCGCGGGAGAACACCGTGTCCACGCGGCCGGTGACCTCGAAGCCCTCGTAGGCCGAGTAGTCCACGGCCATGTGGTGGGTCTCCGCGGAGATCGTCTGCGTGGCCGACGGGTCGTAGACCACCACGTCCGCGTCGGCTCCCGGTGCGATCACGCCCTTGCGCGGGTACATGCCGAACATGCGCGCCGGCGTCGTCGACACGATCTCCACCCAGCGCTCGCGGGTGATCTCGCCCTTCACCACGCCCTGGTGCAGCAGGTCGACGCGGTGCTCGACGCCGGGCATGCCGTTGGGGATCTTGGAGAAGTCGCCGACGCCCAGCTGCTTCTGGTCCTTGAAGCAGAACGGGCAGTGGTCGGTGCTCACGACGGACAGGTCGTTCGTCCGCAGGCCCCGCCACAGCGACGACTGGTGCTCCTTGGGGCGCAACGGCGGCGACGCCACGTACTTCGCACCTTCGAAACCGGGCCGGGCCATGTCCTCCAGCGACAGGTACAGGTACTGCGGGCACGTCTCGGCGAACACGTTCTGGCCGGTGTCCCGCGCGGCCGTGACGGCGTCCAGCGCCTGCGCGGCCGACAGGTGCACGACGTACAACGGAGCACCGGTGACGCGGGCCAGCTGGATGGCGCGGGACGTGGCCTCGCCCTCCAGCTCCGGCGGGCGGGTCAGGCCGTGCTGCACCGGGTCGCCCAGGCCGTTCGCCAGCGCCTGCGCGACGAGCTGGTCGATCGCGATGCCGTTCTCCGCGTGCATCATGATCGTGGCACCGGTCTCGCGGGCCTTCTGCATGGCGCGCAGGATCTCGCCGTCGGTGGCGTAGAAGACGCCGGGGTAGGCCATGAACATCTTGAAGCTGTTCACGCCCTGAGCGATGCAGGACCCCACCTCCTTGAGCGACTGGTCGTTCACGTCGGAGATGATCATGTGGAAGCCGTAGTCGACCGCGCAGTTGCCGTCGGCCTTGGCATGCCACCTGTCCAGTGTGGACAGCAACGAGGAACCCCTGGGCTGCACGGCGAAGTCGACGATCGTGGTGGTGCCGCCCCACGCCGCCGCGGTCGTGCCGGTCTCGAACGTGTCGGCGGACTGCGTGCCGCCGAACGGCATCTCCATGTGCGTGTGCACGTCGATGCCGCCGGGGATCACGTACTTCCCGGCCGCGTCGACCACCTCGTCCGCCTGGACGGGGAAACCGGGCGTCACGAGGGCGGCGATGTGCTCGCCGTCGATCAGCACGTCCGCGGCGTGCGAACCGGTCGCGTTGATCACCAGGCCGTTCTTGACCAGGACGCTCACGGCGTCACCAGGCCCTCGTAGGTGTCCGGGCGGCGGTCGCGGTAGAACGCCCACGTGTCGCGGACCTCGGTGAGCAGGCCGAGGTCGAGGTCGCGCACCACGAGCTCCTCCTCGGTGTCCGAAGCGGCCTCGCCGACGAGCTGCCCGCGCGGCGAGACGAAGTACGTCTGGCCGTAGAACTCGTTGTCGCCCAGCGGTTCCACGCCGACCCGGTTGATGGCGCCGACGAAGTACTCGTTCGCCACGGCCGCGGCGGGCTGCTCCAGCCTCCACAGGTACTCCGACAGCGACCGCGACGTCGCCGACGGGTTGAACACGATCTTCGCGCCCGCGAGGCCGAGCGCGCGCCAGCCCTCGGGGAAGTGGCGTTCGTAGCAGATGTAGACGCCGATGCGGCCCACGGCGGTGTCGAACACCGGGTACCCGAGGTTGCCCGGCTTGAAGTAGAACTTCTCCCAGAAGCCCTTGACCTGCGGGATGTGGTTCTTGCGGTACTTGCCGAGGTAGGTGCCGTCGGCGTCGATCACCGCGGCGGTGTTGTAGTACACGCCCGGCTGCTCCACCTCGTACATCGGCACGATCAGCACGATGTTGTTCTGCGCGGCGATCTCCTTCATCAGCTCCGTCGTGGGGCCGTCCGGGATCGCCTCGGTGTAGGAGTAGAAGTCCGCGTCCTGCACCTGGCAGAAGTACGGGCCGTAGAAGAGCTCCTGGAGACACAGGACCTGTGCGCCCTGCGATGCGGCGGTGCGGATGTGCTCGACCGCGTTCGCGATCATCGACTCCTTGTCGCCCGTCCACTTCTGCTGGACGAGCGCCGCCCGGATGACGTTGCTCACCTGGTCGTCTCCTTCGCCTTGGTGTCCTTGAGTGCGAGGAAAACCAGGAAGCCGGCGGCGAAGCCGACGACCCAGTTGTAGTCGTAGAGCGGCTTGAGGAACGGGATGAGCCCGTCCGCGGGGAACGGCCCGCCGTGGGCGCCGCCGACCGCGAGCACGCCGCCTGCCAGCGTCGCCACCACGGCCCGCCAGTTCCAGCCGCCGTTGAACCAGTACGCGCCGCGCCCGTCGAGGTAGAGGTCCTCCAGGTGCAACCGGGTCTTCTTGATCACCCAGTACCCGGCCACGAACACGCCTGCCACGCTCGCCAGCAGGCCGCCGTAGAACCCGAGCCACGCGAAGATGTAGATGCTCGGGTCGGAGATCAGCCGCCACGGCTGGATCAGGATGCCGACCACACCGGTGATCAGGCCGCCGACCGCGAACGTGATGCGCCGCGGGAATGCGTTCGAGAAGTCGTAGGAGGGGCTGACCACGTTCGCCGCGAGGTTCGCCGAGATCGTCGCGAGCACCAGCGAGATCAGTGCGACCAGCACGAGCGGCGTGCTGTCGAACCGGGACGCGAGGTCCGCCGGGTCCCAGATCGCCTCGCCGTAGAGCGCCTGCGCGCCCGACGTCGTGAGGATGGCGACGATCGCGATGAACGACATCGTGGTCGGCAGCCCGAGGACCTGCCCGGTCACCTGCTTGCGCTGGCTGCCGCCGAACCGGGTGAAGTCCGGCATGTTGAGGCTGAGCGTCGACCAGAACGCGATCATGCCCATCAGCGCGGGGAAGAACACCTTCCAGAAGTCCGGTCCCCAGCCGAGCTTGCTGCCGGTCTGCAGGATCGGCCCGAACCCGCCCGCCTTGACCAGCACGTACCCCAGCAGGACCAGGAAGCCGACGCTCACCAGCGGTGCCGTCCAGTTCTCGAACCGCCGGATCGCCTCCATGCCGCGCCAGATCACCAGCATCTGCACGACCCAGAAACCGAGGAAGCACAACCACAGCGTCCACGGCTGACCGCCCACTTCGGACGCTCCCGTCCAGCCCTCGCCGGCCAGGCGGCCGATGATGACGTGCAGCGCCTTGCCGCCCACCCACGTCTGGATGCCGAACCACGCGCACGCGATGAACGCCCGCAGCAACGCCACCAGGTTCGCGCCGCGGATGCCGTAGAAGGCCCGCGCGAACACCGGGAACGGGATGCCGTACTTCGTGCCCGCGTGGCTGTTCAGCAGCATCGGGACCAGCACGACCAGGTTGCCGAGCGTGATCGTGAGGAACGCCTGCACCCAGTCCATCCCCAGCGCGATCAGGCTCGCGGCGAGCGTGTAGCTGGGGATGTTGTGCGCCATGCCCATCCACAGCGCGAAGAAGTTGTACGTCGACCACGTCCGCTGCTCGACCGGCACGGGCGCGAGCTCGGGGTTGTAGAACCTGCTGTCCTGGATGGGACGCACATCGCTGAGCTCGACGCGGCCATCGGGTGTGACCTGGGGCGATGAGGCCTCAACTGCCATCGTTCAACCCCCTGTTACGCTGCTGAAACAACGCGAACGCGGTCGGTTCCATCCCGGAATCCTGGGTCCACCGCTGTATGCGTGGCAGTGTCAGAGTGTCCACGCTTCGCATGATCGGCGCACATTGTGTGCGTTGCGTGGAAGACTCGTCCCATGGGGATCTCGCGCCGTGCGCTGCTGCTCGGGGGAGCCGGCGCGCTCGGAGCCGCCGGAGTGGCCGGTGCCCTGACCCCGCGCGGCCGCCGCCTGCTGGGCTGGACCGGACCTGACGGCGTGGTGCCCGAGGTGGCGCCGGTCTCCGTGACACCGGCGCCGTGGGGTGCGTGGATGGGCAGCGGTGACGGTCCGGTGGTGCTCGTGCTGCACGGCCGTGGCGGCAGCGTGCGGTGGTGGGAGCAGGTGGGCCTGCCCGAGTTCCTCGCCGCCTCCGGTCTCCGCCTGCGCCTCGCCGTCCTCAACGGCGCCGACGACTACTGGGTCGGCCTGACGCCACCGGTGCCGTTCGACGCCGCGCTGGGCATCTCGATGGGCGGCTTCGGCGTGCTCGGCATCGCGACCAGGCAGCCGTTGCGCGCGGTGGCGGCGATCAGCCCGGCCGTCTTCCCCACCTGGCAGGACGCCGAACGCATCCACGGCTTCGCCTCACGCGAGGCGTGGGAGGCGAACGAGCCGCTGCTGCGCGCCACGTCGATCGACTCGCCCGTCGGCATCTGGTGCGGGCAGGAGGACCCGTTCCACGACGCGGCCGCGGACCTGGCGCGCAAGGCGCGGGCGCAGGTGGGGTCGTTCGAGCACGGCGCGCACGACGTGCACTACTGGCGGCGGGTGCTGCCGGAGGCGCTGCGGTTCATCGGCGACCGCCTCGGTGGGAGTGCACCGCCCTGACCCGCACGACGGCCGTGCCCGCCTTCCGGTCGTGCCACGTCCGCGTGCCCCGCAGGTCCAGGCTCTCCACCGCCGACAACGCCAGCAGCGTCACCCCGCTGACCAGCACCAGCGGCCCCAGCCACCCCGCCTGCCCGGTGCCGAGGTGCTCACCGGCCACGACCCACGGCTGCTGCCACCCCAGCCCCGCCATGAACGCCGGCTCGCGCCACCCGAGGCCGGTCAGGACGAGCGCGACCCCCGCACCCGGCAACGCCGTCGTGATCAGCGCGCGGGCCAGCACCCTCTTGTTCCGGAAGCCCGTGGCGGGACCGACGACGCGCAGACCGGTCAGGACCTTGCCGAGGGTGTTGAGGCGCAGCAGGGCGGCGTCGTAGACAGCGGCGACGGCCACCACGGCCACCGGTTCGTGCACCAGCGGCCAGGTCACGACCAGCACGAGGAGCCAGTCGAGAAGGCGGGCCGTGAACCGACGAGCGAGCATGACTCACGCTAAGCGCCTGCAACGGGCCATAAGGTGCCAGTTCAAGGCCACTTAGCGGCAGCCCGTCTCCTCCATTGCGCGGATCATGCTGCGGAGTCGATCTTGTTTTTGTGCGTTTTCCAGGTCCTCGTAGACCACCAAGGCCTTCTGGGCGTGGAAGATCGCTTCAGCGCTGCGGTCAAGGCGGTGAAGCGCCGAGGCGAGGCCGTGATGAGCGCTCGCGGTGAGCGAGTGGCCGGACTGGCTGCCCGCCAATTCCTTCAGTGCGCGCTGAAAGTGGTGTACAGCTTTATCGGGGCGATCCAACATCGCCCATGTGGAAGCCAGCACGATGGAAGCTGCGCCGGCTTGCTGTGAGTCGCGGTTCGCAGTCGCGAAGTCGCGAATTTCCTCGAAACCCTTGAGGAGCTCTTTCTCGCTGAACGCGATGAGGAAACTCGCGATAGCGTGTTCGCGGCCGAGCAGCTTGTCCGCGTTGTCGGCGAGGTTCGCATCTTCAATCCGTTTTCGCGCAAGCTGAACAGCTGCGACCCATCCGGTTGCGGCGGAGACGAAGTAAGCCGGAGCTTCCGATCGGATTCGGGCGAAGTCGGCAAGCGCCCAAGCCAGCACGAGGGATTCCGCGGGGCGGCCGGACTGGTGAGCCATGGCCGCTGTCGCGATCAGTGCCTTCACGTGCGCTTCTGCCCACCCCACGCTGTCGGGATCCGCGTCGGCCAAAGCGGCGAGCGCGCGCTCGCCGAAGTGGCGGACCAGCCGGTCTTCGGCTTCGGTGCGCAGGTCGACCGGATCGGCTTCGATGCTGTGCAGCGCGTAGTCCCGGATGAGGTCGTGGAACCGGTTCTGCTGGTCCACGAGACTCGCGTTGCGCAGGTCGCGCAGCATGCGCTTCGCCGTCATCAGGTCGACCTCGGCGAGCGCGGCGGCTCCTTCGACGGTCACCTCGTCGCCGGGGTGCAGGGCGAGCAGGCCGAAGAACCGTTGGTGCTGCTGTGAAAGCATCTGGTACGACAGGTCGAACGCGGCCCGGACGTCCCTGTCGTCGTCGACGAGCAAACCCAGTCGCGCCGAGCGGAAGTCAGCGGCCCAGTCGTTGTCCGGATCGCTCGCCTTGAGCGCCCGCATGATCGACAAGGCGAGCGGGAGGCGTCCGCACAACGTGGCCAGCTCGCGGTCACCGACGAGCTCTGCCGCGGCCGGGGCGTCGAGCACGCCGAGGTCGAGCGGGACCGCTCCGTCCAGGCTGGTGAGCCGATGGCGGCTCGTCACGACGACCTGGTGTTCCGCGACGATGAGCGGCCGGACCTGAGCGGCGGTGTGCACGTTGTCGAGGACGATCAGCATGCGGTCACGTGCGGCGACCAGGGAGCGGAAGAGAGCGGCTTTGTCCGCCTCGGCGGGCGGGATGTCGGCGACGCCCAGCGACCGCAGGAACGAGTCGAGGGCGTGGGACGCCGTCGTGCGCCGAGACCTGTCGTAGCCGTGGAAGTTCCAGAACAGCCGCCCGCCGGGGAACTCCTGGCACTCGGCGTGCCGCAGCACCAGCTCGGTCTTGCCGGTTCCCGCGAGCCCGGACACGACGACGAACCGGGTCGCGGCCAGCACCGCCAACTCGTCGGAGCGGCCGACGAAGGCAGCGGTGGACGGGGGCAGGCCGGCGAGTGCGGTCATCGGGGCGGCCGCGTGCACGGCGTCGATGTTCACGGTGCCGATCTGGGTGGCCTGCACGGCCTGACCATGGTTGTTGCCGTGCAGTTCGTTCATCCCGGCATTGTGCCACCCGACCCCGAACGAGGTCAGCGCGCGAACTCGGCCACCCACCGCCCGTCCGCGCGCCGGATCGACCGCGCGCTCAGCCCGTCCGTCGCGAACGCCTCGACCTCGGCCGGCGTCAACGGCCACGGTGGGCCGTCCGGCTCCGGGCCCTCGTCCCGCGCCACGGCCAGCACCAGCAGCGTCGACCTCACGAGCGAGGCGACGCGTCCGGTGGCCTGAGCGTGCAGCGCCACCGGCAGCGCCTGCACGGTCATGTTCTCCACCACCAGGTCGAACGCGCGGTGCCACGCGGCGGGCGGAGCGAGCAGGTCGGCCACCTCGTAGGAGACCTTCGTCTGCGGGAACCGCGCGCGGGTCGCGGCGATGGCGCTGGGGGAGATGTCGAACGCGGTCACGTCGAAGCCGAGTGTGGCGAGGTACTCGGAGTCGCGGCCGTAGCCGCAGCCCACGACCAGCGCGGTGCGGCCGCTGCCGTCGATGCCGTCGGCCCACTCGACCAGGTGCGGTTGCGGGGTGTTCTTGTCCCAGGGGACGGCGGCCGTGCCGGCATCGGCTTCCGCGTACAGGTCCTCGAACCACCCGGTGGGGTTGGCGGCGGCCAGGCGGCGGGCGTCGTCGTCAGCGGACATGACACCTTTCTACCGGGTACTTGCAGACGCCAGCGAAGCCAGGAGCGGGAGCTTGGGGCGGAAAAGGCGCAACAGCTGGCAACCTGCTCAGCGTGCCGCGCGGGCCTGTGCCAGGTAGTCGAGCAGCCCGTCGTCCGCGGGCCACCCGAGCTGCGCGCTGGTAGCCGCCCGGTTCTCCACCCACGACCGCTGCGCCGCCGCCTTGACCGCCGGGTCGTCGCCGGTGAACCGCGCGCCCAGCGCGTCCCACTGCCGGGACAGCTCGACGACGCGGGGGTCGGTCGCGGGGGTGCCGTCGGCCAGGTGGCCGCGCAGCCGGGAGACCAGGTCGAGCCACGAGGCCTTCAGCGCCTCCACGGCCTCGCCGCCCATCTCGGCGGCACGGGAACGCAGGTCCGACAGCTGGTCTGCGGTGAAGTAGCTCTCGTACACGGACATCAGCTCCAAAGTGGACAGAAGGGACTCCGGTGAGTCCTCGGTGAGCAGGCCGGCGATCCGCGAGCGCAGCGCCTCCACCTGCCGCGCTCGGGTCGTCCGGGCCGCCAGCTGCGCCTCGAAGAGCGGGCGCAGGGAGTCCGAAGAGGACAGTGCGGACCGCACCTCCTCCAGGGAAAGACCGAGCTGGCGCAGTGATCTCACCTGATAGAGGCGGCGGACGTCGGCGGGTGTGTACCGACGGTGACCGGACGGCGTGCGCTCCGAGGCGACGACCAGGGCGATCTCATCGTAGTGGTGAAGGGTGCGGACGGTCAGGCCACTTGCTCTGGCCAGGTCACCGATGCTCCAGCGGGTCACATGACGACGGTAGGACCTCCCGTGGGGTGAGGTTCAACCCCCGGATCACACGATCGAGCGCCTAAACATCCGAACCGGAACAGCCGATGAAATCGAAGATCGGTCCCCAAACCCAGATTGAGGAAAACTGTGTCTCGTTCCGGACTCCTCCGTGCCGCCGCCCTCCTCGCCGCCGGTGCGGCCCCGCTGCTCGCGGGTACGGCCAACGCGGCCGAGGCCCCCGTGCTCGACGGTGGTGTGCCCGACGTCGGCGCGGACCAGCTGATCTCCGACGCCAAGCGGCACGTCGACATCCTCGAGGTGGACAAGGCCGTCAAGCTGCCGACCGTGAGCGCGCCGGTGGGCGAGAAGACGGCGACGCTGGCCCTTCCGCGGGAGCGCAGCGCCGCGAACCCGGTCGCGCCCGAGCTGGGTTCGCTGCCCGGCACCCCGAGCGCGGAGACGCTGCTCGCCGGTTCGCAGTTCGGCGGCCTGCAGACCCCGCAGCTGTCGGACCTGCCCACCAACACCGTGCTGTCCGGCATCCTGCCGACGATCAACGGCTGAGCAGCGCCCGAAGCGGACGGGCCCGTGCCGGAGTCGTCACGGGCCCGTTTCGTGCACCAGCAGCGCCACGTGGAGCGACAGCACCGACTCCGGGTCCTCCAGCGAGACCCCGAGCACCTGTTCGATCCGGGCCAGCTGCTGGTAGTAGGCGGTGCGGGAGAGGTGGGCCGCCGCGGCGGCCGCCGACTTGTTGCCGCCGTTCTCGCACAGGCACCGCAGCAGCTCCACCAAACGTGAGCCCTGCGCCGCGTCGCGGGCGAGCAACGGGCCCAGCTCGCGGTCCGCGAACGCGCGCACCCGTTCGTCCTCGCGCAGCAGGTGCAGCAGACCGCGCAACCGCACGTCGTCCAGCCGGTGGTACAGCTGGGTTCCCGGCGCACGCAACGCCGCACCGGCCACGTGCGCTGCCTCGCCCAGCGAGCGGCGAACGTCCGTTGTGGACGACACGGTCGTGCCCACGGCGATCACCACCGCGCCCGCCGCCGTCCGGTGGACCTCGCGTGCGACCTTGCGCAGCACACCTTCCACCCCGACGGTCACGGGCACCGACAGCAGGGCCCGCACGGACGTGTCGTCCACGACGCCGACCAGTGCCGCGACCGTCACCCGCCGCCCCGCCAGCGCCGTGGCCTCGGCGAGGTCGCGCAGGACCTCCTGCGTCGCAAGCGTTTGCCCGTGCCCGCCGGACACCGGCCGGACCGCCACGCCGATCAGCTGCCGGCGTTCCAGCGGCACCCCCAGCGCCGCCGCCCGCGCGCCCAGGTCGGGTGCGGCGGGGGACTGGCCCAGCAGCTGCGCCAGCAACGTCCGGTGCGTCTGGCGTTCCAGCGACTCCCGGTCGCGTGCCACCAGGCGGTGCACGGCCAGCGCGGACGCCGCCCGCTCGGCCACCACGACGTGCCGGTGCGGCGGCGGTTCCGGTGACACCAGCACCAGCCGGCCCCAGTCCGCGCCGCGCGCGCCGACGATCGTCACGAGCCAGCCGGAGGCCGCGTGGTAGGCCGTCCGCTCGGCCACCGCCACCGCGCGCGAGCGCGCAGCCCAGTCGTCCAGCAGCAGCACCGGGTCGTGCCCGGCCGCGTCGTAGGCCAGCACGTCGTGGCCGAGCGTCTCCAGCACGACCGCGAGCCCCGACGTGCGCGCCACCTCGCGCAGCACCTCGGACGGCTCGGCACCCGCGACCGTCAGCGCCGTGAACGTCTCGTGCACCTGCTCCGCGGCCCGCAGCTCGGCCAGCTGGGCGTCCACGATCAACGCCACCACCGCCTCCGTCACGGCCACGTACCGCGTCTCGGCGGCGAGGGTGACCAGCGGCAACCCGTGCTGCTCCGCCGCGGTGACCAGGGCGGCGGGCACGTCGTCGCGCCACCGCCGCCCCAGCTCCACGACCAGGCCCGCGCACCCCACCGCCGCCAGCTCCCCGACGTAGCGGGCGAGGCCCGAGTCGGGCAGCATCACACCGGTCGTCAGCACCAGCTCACCGCCGCGCAGCAACGGCGCGATGTCCGCGATCTCCGCCACGTGCACCCAGCGGACCCGTCGCGACAACCCCGCCGACCCGGCCACCAGGCGCGGCTTTCCCTGCCGGATCACCGGGAGGGCGACGACTTCGGCGACCGTCGGGTACATGGACACAACGTAATGCCAACCAGCCGATCCGGGTACAGGTTGTGCATGGCGGCGGACCCGTCACCCCAGCAGACTCGCGAGCAGGTGGAGACCCCTGGAGGACGTGATGGCCCACAAGGAGCTGCTGGCACGACACCGCGCGGTGATGCCGAAGTGGCTGGCCCTCTACTACGACGAGCCCATCGAGATCGCGAGCGCCGACGGACGGCGGGTGACCGACAGCGAGGGCACGACCTACCTCGACTTCTTCGCGGGCATCCTGACCAACGCCATCGGCTACGACGTGGCCGAGATCAGCGACGCGATCCGCTCACAGCTCGACACCGGCGTGCTGCACAGCTCCACGCTTTACCTGATCAGGTCGCAGGTCGAGCTGGCGGAGAAGGTCGCGGAGCTGAGCGGCATCCCGGACGCCAAGGTGTTCTTCACGAACTCCGGCACCGAGGCCAACGAGACGGCGCTCATGCTCGCCACGCAGGCCCGCCGCAGCGAGCAGGTCCTGGCGCTGCGCAACAGCTACCACGGCCGCGCGTTCGCCACGACCGCGATCACCGGCAACCGCGGCTGGTCGGCCTCTGCGCTCTCGCCGATCAAGGTCAGCTGGGTGCACGGCGGCTACCGCTACCGCAGCCCGTTCAGGTCGCTGTCCGACGCCGACTACGTCAAGGCCTGCGTCGACGACCTGCGCGAGGTCATCGAGACCACCACGTCCGGTGACGTCGCGTGCATGATCGCCGAGCCGATCCAGGGCGTCGGCGGGTTCACCTCCCCGCCCGACGGCCTGTTCCGCGCGTTCAAGGACGTGCTGGACGAGTACGGGATCCTCTTCGTCTCCGACGAGGTGCAGACCGGCTGGGGCCGCACCGGCGAGCACTTCTGGGGCATCCAGGCGCACGACGTCGTGCCGGACGCGATGACGTTCGCCAAGGGTCTCGGCAACGGCCTCGCGATCGGCGGCGTGGTCGCCCGCGGCGACCTGATGGACACCATCACCGCCAACTCGATCTCCACCTTCGGCGGCAACCCGGTCTCCACCGCCGGCGCGCTGGCGACGCTGAACTACCTGCTCGACCACGACCTGCAGGCCAACGCGGCCAAGCTCGGCTCCCGGCTGATCGGCGGCCTGCGCGAGCTCGCGGAGCGGCACCCGGTGATCGGCGACGTGCGCGGCAAGGGCCTGATGGTCGGCGTCGAGCTGGTCGGTCCCGAGGGCGAGCCCAACCCCGGTGCGGCCACGACCGTGCTGAACGAGACCAGGGCGCTGGGCCTGCTCGTCGGCAAGGGCGGCCTCTACGGCAACGTCATCCGCCTCGCCCCGCCGATGACCCTCACCGAGGACGAGCTGGACGAGGCGCTGGGCATCCTCGCGCAGGCGGTGGCGCGCGCATGACCGGGCCCGGGATGATCAGGCACTGGATCGGCGGCAAGAGCTGGGCCGAGACGCCGGAGCGCACCGGCGACGTCTACGACCCGGCCACCGGCAAGGTCGCGAACCAGGTCGCGTTCGCGTCGGTGTCCGAAGTGGACGCAGCGGTCGACACGGCCGCGAAAGCGTTTGCGCAGTGGCGCAACGCGTCGCTGGCGCAGCGTTCGACGGTGATGTTCAAGTTCCGCGAGCTGCTCAACGCGCGCAAGGGCGAACTGGCCGTGCTCGTCAGCTCCGAGCACGGCAAGGTGGTGTCCGACGCGGGCGGCGAGGTCCAGCGCGCCCTGGAGTCCGTCGAGTACGCGTGCGGCATCCCCACGTTGCTGCGGGGCGGTTTCAGCGAGAACGCCTCCACGAAGGTCGACGTCTACTCGATCCAGCAGCCGGTGGGCGTGGTCGGTGTGATCTCGCCGTTCAACTTCCCCGCGATGGTGCCGCTGTGGTTCGTGCCCACCGCAATCGCTTGCGGCAACACGGTGGTGCTCAAACCGTCCGAAAAGGACCCGAGTGCCTCGGTGTTCATCGCCGAGCTGTTCGCCGAGGCGGGGTTGCCCGACGGCGTGCTGAACGTCGTGCACGGCGACAAGGTGGCCGTTGATCGGCTGCTGGAACACCCGGTGGTCAGGGCGATCTCGTTCGTCGGCTCCACGCCGATCGCGAAGTACGTCTACGAGACCGGCACCGCGCACGGCAAGCGGGTGCAGGCGCTGGGCGGGGCCAAGAACCACATGGTGGTGCTGCCCGACGCCGACCTCGACCTGGCCGCCGACGCCGCGGTCTCGGCGGGCTTCGGCTCGGCGGGGGAGCGCTGCATGGCCGTCTCGGTGGTCGTGGCGGTCGGCCCGGTCGGCGACGAGCTGGTCGAGAAGATCAAGTCCAGGATCGCCGACGTCCAGGTCGGCTCCGGGCCGTCGTGCGAGATGGGACCGCTGGTCACCGGCGCCCACCGGGACAAGGTGACGTCCTACCTGGACGCCGGGGTCGAGGCGGGCGCGGTGCTCGCGGTCGACGGCCGCGACCACCCGATCGACGGCGACGCGAGCGGTTTCTGGCTCGGCCCGACCCTGTTCGACCACGTCGGCACGGGCATGTCGGTCTACACCGACGAGATCTTCGGCCCGGTGCTGTCCGTCGTGCGCACCTCGACCTACGAGGAGGCGCTGGAGCTGGTGAACGCCAACCGGTACGGCAACGGCACCGCCATCTTCACCAACGACGGTGGTGCCGCGCGCCGGTTCCAGAACGAGGTGGAGGTCGGCATGGTCGGCGTGAACGTGCCGATCCCCGTGCCGGTCGCCTACTACTCCTTCGGCGGCTGGAAGGAGTCGCTGTTCGGGGACGCGCACGCCTACGGACCGCACGGCGTGCACTTCTTCACCCGCTCCAAGGTGGTCACCTCGCGCTGGCTGGACCCGTCGCACGGCGGGGTCAACCTCGGGTTCCCGCAGAACACCTAGCCCGGCGGGAAGCCGCGGGACGCGGCGGCGTCGGCGGAGGCGGGTCTCGTGCAGACGGCCCGCCTCGGCCGCGCTCCCGACCTGCGCGTCGGGCTCGCGGGCGACCGGGCCTACCGGCTCGTGCGCGCCGCCAGTGCCTCCGGGACCGGGTCGTAGCGGGAGAACCGGCGGGTGAACGTGCCGGTGCCCGAGGTCAGCGCGCGCAGCTCGACGGCGTAGCGCAGCAGCTCGCTCGACGGCACCTCCGCGCGGATCACCGTGCGTCCGCCCTCGCCCGCCTCGGTGCCGAGCACCCGCCCGCGCCGCCCGGACAGGTCGCCCAGCACCGTGCCGAGGTGGTCGTCGGGCAAGCGGATCGCGAGCTCGTCCATCGGTTCGAGCAGCTGCGTGCGCCCGGTGGCGGCGGCCTCCTTCAACGCCAGCGCGCCGGCGGTCTGGAACGCCGCGTCCGACGAGTCGACCGAGTGCGCCTTGCCGTCGACGAGGGTCACCCGGACGTCCACCACCGGCGTGCCGTCGTGCAGGCCCTTCTCCAGCTGCGCGCGCACCCCCTTCTCGACGGAGGGGATGAACTGGTGGGGGACCGCGCCGCCGATGATCTTGTCGACGAACTCGAAGCCGGAGCCGCGCGGCAGCGGCTCGACGACGATGTCGCACACCGCGTACTGGCCGTGCCCCCCGGACTGCTTGACGTGCCGGCCGTGGCCCTTCGCCGGTCCCGCGAAGGTCTCCCGCAGCGGCACGCGCACCGGCTCGGTGTCGATCTCCGCGCCGCCCGCCCGCAGCCGTGCCAGCACGACGTCCGCGTGCGCCTCGCCCATGCACCACAGCACCAGCTGGTGCGTCTCGGCGTTGCGGTCCAGCCGCAGCGTGGGGTCGCCGGCGACGAGGCGGTTGAGGTTGCGCGCCAGGTTGTCCTCGTCGCTGCGGGTGCGCGGCACGACGGCAACGGGCAGCAACGGTTCCGGCATGTCCCACGGCGCCATGAGCAGCGGCTGCTCGGGCGCGGACACGGTGTCGCCGGTCTCGGCGGTGGTCAGCTTGGTCAACGCGCACATGTCACCCGCCACGCAGTACGGCACCTCGCGCAGGTTCGACCCCAGCGGCGAGTAGATGTGCGCGACGCGTTCGTCGGTGTCGTGGTCCTCGTGCCCGCGGTCGGCCATGCCGTGCCCGGAGACGTGCACCGGCCGTTCGGGCCGCAGCGTGCCCGAGAAGACGCGGACCAGCGACACGCGGCCGACGTAGGAGTCCACGGCGGTGCGGACCACCTCGGCGACGAGTGGCCCGTCCGGGTCGGCGGCCATGCGGGGCTGCGGGATGCCGTCGACGGAGGTCACGTCGGGCACCGCGTGCTCCAGCGGTGACGGGAACGCCCGCGCGATGCCGTCGAGCAGCTCGGTCAGGCCCAGGCCGGTCGCGGCGCACACGGGCATCACGGGGTGGAACGACCCGCGCGAGACGGCGGTCTCCAGGTCGGCGATCAGCGTGTCCTGGTCGATGTCCTCCCCGGCCAGGTACCGGTCCATGAGGGTCTCGTCCTCGCTCTCGGCGATGATCCCCTCGATCAGCGCGGCCCGTTCCTCCGGGTAGTCGCCGCCCTGGGTCAGGAGGCCGACGAGCCGGTCGCCCTCCTGCACGTACAACGGCACCACGCCCGCGCCGAACGCCGCCTGGCACGCGAGCACCTCGGTGGTGAGATCGGCGCGATGGTGGTCCGTGCGCGTGACGACGACCGCACGCGGCATGCCCACCGACGCACACTCTTCCCACAACGCCACCGTTGCCGCGTCCACGCCCTCGAAGGCGTTGACGACGAAAAGGGCCGCGTCCGCGGCCCGCAGTCCTGCCCTGAGCTCCCCCACGAAGTCGACGTAGCCGGGGGTGTCGATCAGGTTGATCTTGATGTCCCCGTGCCGGACCGGTGCCACCGCGAGGCCGACCGACCGCTGTTGCCGCACCGCCGCCGGGTCGTGGTCGCAGACCGTCGTCCCCTCCGTGACCGATCCCGCGCGGCTGACCACGCCGGTGGCGGCGAGCAGGGCCTCGGTGAGCGTCGTCTTGCCAGAGCCGGACGGGCCGACGAGCACGACGTTGCGGACCTTGGCCGGGTCGTCCACAGCGACCGCGCCTGCCGAGGTGGTGTTGTCGGAGCCCTTGCTTCCCATGGCGACCTCCGTCAAGTCGTAGTGTCCGATCTCACACCCGTTCACCGGTGGTCACAAGCCCGGAAACCCGACCGGGTGCCGCCCGGTGCGCGAACACAGTTCACAGCGGCGGTGGAGTGAGCAGCGTCACCACCTGCGGTTGGCCGGAAAGTGGCCTTCTGTTTCGTGGCTCCAGTGGCTTGGGTCAGGGGGCCACGTCGGACGTAGCCTCTGGGGACCGACTTCCCCTCGTGAAAGGGTCCCCAGGGTGAGCACTGACCAGGTCACGGGCACTGCCCGCGTCAAGCGCGGCATGGCCGAGATGCTCAAGGGCGGCGTCATCATGGACGTGGTCGACGCCACCCAGGCGAAGATCGCGGAGGACGCCGGCGCCGTCGCCGTCATGGCGCTCGAACGCGTGCCCGCGGACATCCGCGCGCAGGGCGGCGTGGCCAGGATGAGCGACCCCGACCTGATCGACGGCATCATCAACGCCGTCTCGATCCCGGTGATGGCCAAGGCCCGCATCGGCCACTTCGTCGAGGCGCAGGTGCTCGCGTCGCTCGGTGTCGACTACATCGACGAGTCCGAGGTGCTCACGCCGGCCGACTACGCCAACCACATCGACAAGTGGGCGTTCACCGTCCCCTTCGTGTGCGGTGCGACGAACCTGGGCGAGGCGCTGCGCCGCATCACCGAGGGCGCGGCGATGATCCGCTCCAAGGGCGAGGCCGGCACGGGCGACGTCTCGAACGCCACCACGCACATGCGCAAGATCCGCCAGGAGATCCGCCGCCTGCAGAACCTGCCGGAGGACGAGCTGTACGTGGCCGCCAAGGAGCTCCAGGCGCCGTACGAGCTCGTGAAGGAGGTCGCGCAGAACGGCAAGCTGCCCGTGGTGCTGTTCACCGCCGGCGGCATCGCGACCCCGGCCGACGCCGCGATGATGATGCAGCTCGGCGCCGAGGGCGTGTTCGTCGGCTCCGGCATCTTCAAGTCCGGCAACCCGGCCCAGCGCGCCGAGGCCATCGTGAAGGCCACCACCTTCCACGACGACCCCGACGTCATCGCGAAGGTCTCGCGCGGCCTGGGCGAGGCCATGGTCGGCATCAACGTCGAGGACGTCCCGGAGCCGCACCGCCTGGCCGAGCGCGGCTGGTAACCGGTCCCGCGAGGAACGCCGAGGGGCCGCACCCACTCCGGGTGCGGCCCCTCCTCGCGTCCGTCAGCCCACCGGCCGCAACGAGCTCAACGCCTCCGGCAACGGGCCGTGGTGCAGCACGCCGAGCCGTTGCGTGGCACGGGTCAGCGCCACGTACAGCTCCGCCGCCCCGCGCGGGCCGTCCGCGAGGATCCGCTCCGGCTCCACCACGAGCACCGAGTCGAACTCCAGGCCCTTCGTCTCCGCGGCGGGCACCGTGCCGGGCACGCCGGGCGGGCCGATCACGACGCTCGTGCCCTCCAGGGCCGCCTCCGCCGCGACGAACTCCTCGATCGCCGCCGGCAGCTCCGCGGTGCTCACCTGGCGGGCCCACGGCTGGACACCGTTGGCGCGCACCGACTCCGGGGCCTGCACGTCGGGTGCGAACTCGGCGAGCACGCGGGCGGCGACGGCCATGATCTCGGCCGGGGTGCGGTAGTTGACCGTCAGCGAGCGGTAGACCCAGCGGTCCTTCACGTACGGGTCGAGCATGTCGCCCCACGTCACGGCACCGGCGGCGGTGCGGCGCTGGGCCAGGTCGCCGACGACGGTGAACGACCGGCCGGGGCAGCGCCGCATCAGCACCCGCCAGTCCATCTCGGACAGTTCCTGCGCCTCGTCGACGACGATGTGGCGGTAGGTCCAGTCGCGGTCGGCGGTGGCGCGTTCGGCGAGGGTGCGGGTGTCGTGCTCCACGAACCGGACGGCCAGGTCCTCCGCCCGCAGCAGGTCGGTGGCGAAGAGGTGGTCCTCGTCGTCCATGTGGTCCTGGCGGTTGGTCATGCTGTCCAGCACGGCCTCGGCGTAGGCGGTCTCGGCCTTGCGCTCCTCCAGCGCCGCCCGCTCGCGGGTCATCTCGGTGATCTTGTCGCGGCCCAGCAGGTCGTGCAGCTCGTCGAGCAGCGGCACGTCCGAGACCGTCCACGCGGCATCGTCGGCGCGCAGCAGCGCCGGGTCGCCGCCGGCCGCGGCCAGCAGGTCGGGTGAGGACAGCAGCGACGACAGCAGGGACTGCGGCGTCAGCACCGGCCACAGCTCGTCCACCGCGGCCAGGAACCGGTCGTCCTCCGCCAGGTCCTTCAGCAGGCCGGACCGCATGTCCTCCCAGCCCTGCTTGTCCTCGCGCGACAGCCAGCCCTTGCCGATGCGGGCGATCGCGCGCTCGGTCAGCACGTAGGTGACGATCTCCACGAACGTCGCGCGCGCCTCGTTGTGCGGCAGCCCGGTGTCGCGGGCCTCCTGGCGGGCCCACTCGGCGGTCTCGGCGTTGATGTGGACGGTGACGTCCTTCAGGCCGACGGGGATCGGCTCCTCCGGCAGGCGCTGGCGGCCGGCGATCGCGGCCGCGAGCACGTCGAGCATCTTCAGCGACCCCTTGAGCCGCGCGGCGTCCGCCGGGTCCTCCGCGGTGACCTTCAGGCCGGGCACGAAGTCGCCGGTGGTCATGAACACCACGTCGGACTCGCCCAGCGACGGCAGCACCCGCCCGATGTGGGTGAGGAACGCCGGGTTCGGGCCCACGACGAGCACGCCGTGGCGTTCCATCCGCTCCCGCTGCGTGTAGAGCAGGTACGCGACGCGGTGCAGCGCCACGACCGTCTTGCCGGTGCCGGGCCCGCCCTCGATCACCAGCACACCGGGGTGCTCGAGCCGGATGATCGCGTCCTGCTCGGCCTGGATCGTCGCCACGATGTCGCGCATGCCCTCGCCGCGCGGCGCGTTGACCGCCGCCAGCAGTGCCGCGTCCCCGCGCTCGCCGGCGTCGGGCCGGCCGAAGACCTCGTCGGTGAAGCCGACCAGCGCGCGCCGGTTCGTGTGGAACTGGCGCCGCCGCCGCATGCCCTCGGAGTTCGCGCCCGTGGCCGTGTAGAACGGCCGCGCGGACGGCGCCCGCCAGTCCAGCAGCACCGGCTCGAAGTCGCGCTCCTCGTCGAAGATGCCGATGCGGCCGATGTAGGACACCTCGCCGTCGAGGCTGTCGAGCCGCCCGAAGCACAGGCCGTCGTCGGCCACCTCCAGCCGCTTCATCTCCTTGTGCCGGGCGCGCACCTCCTGGTCGCGCTCCATGACCGTGCCGCCGGTGCCGCGCAACGCGCTGGTGAACGCCCCCTTCACGCGCGCACGGTCGGCATCCAGCCGTGCGTACAGATCAGCAACGTAGGCGCGCTCGGACTGCAGTTCTGCTTCGTACCCCTGGTTTGACACGTGTTCCCCAAGCGCCTGGTTGTGGCTTAGCGCGATGAGTTTGAGGGATGAACGGGGGCTTGTGGCAAGGGCCCCTGTCTGCTATATGGTTAAGTGGGCCGGGAGAAGCAGTAGGTCGTCCTGGTCTCCGGGTAGACCAGCGCCTGCCGGACGTCCGTCCCGCACGCGGCCCCGTCGGCGGTGTTCGCCAGCACCCTCACCCGCAAGCCCACCCCGGTGCACTCGACCGCCGCCAGATCGGTCTTGAGCGTGAAGAACTCGTAGCACCGGCCGTCGGCGAACACCGGCACGAGGCACACGCCCAGCCGGCCGCTGTAGCGGTACCGCGCGTAGTTGTCCTTCTTCGAGCCGCTCGCCGCACCGCAGTCCTCGCCCTGGCGCTGCAGGCTGCCGACCACGTAGTTGTGGGCGCCCGCCGCGCAGTCGACCGGCGTGTAGGTCGAGTCGAGCATGCCGCCCGCCACCCGCGCACAGTCGCCGAGGCGCGGCTCGTTCACGTCCTGCGGCGGCGTCCACGGCGTCGTGCTCGTCGGCGCGGCTTGGGTCTCGGGTGCCGGTTTCGTTGCCACGTAGTAGAAGGCGACGCCCAGCACGACGACGAGCGCGGCACCGGCGACCAGTGCGGCGCGGGCGATCCTGGCCGAACGCCGCTCCGGCGCCAGGTCGGGTTCCTCGGGCGAGAAGCTCGCGAACGGATCAGACATGTGTCCCCCCAGACGGTTTCCGGGGCGGAGTGTAGTTCGCGGACCGCGCCGCCACGGCGCTGCCGGGCTACGCGGTGTGCTCCATCACCATCACGGCCGTCGTGCCCGGCTCCAGCGCCTTGCAGATGTGCGGCAGGTCTCCCGGGTACACGATGTAGTCGCCCGGCCCGAGCTCGACCGGGTCGCTGGCGAGGCCCGCGAGGCAGCGGCCGGTCGCCACGATCATGTGCTCGACGCTGCCCGGCACGTGCGGCTCCGACTCGCGGGCGCCGCCCGGTTCGAGCGCCAGCCAGTAGAGGTCGTGCTTGGTGCCGGGGCGGCAGGCGGCGAGCAGCGTCGCGGAGTAGTGCGCGCGCTCGGAGTGGATGACCGGCCCTTGGCCCGCGCGGATCACCTGGACGCGGGGGACGCCGGGTTCGACGAGCTGGCTGAACGGCACGCCCAGCGCGACGCCGAGCGCCCACAGGGTCTCCACGCTGGGGTTGCCGGCGCCGGACTCCAGCTGCGACAGCGTCGACTTCGCGATGCCCGCCTTCTTGGCCAGCTCGCTCAGGGACATGCCGCTGCGGTCGCGCTCCCGCCGGAGGTTGGCCGCGATGAGGTCGAGTGGTGCGTTCGACACAGAAGTCCATCCGTTCGTCTTGACGAACACCGATCCCGGGTGTTCATCTTATCGGGTGGTCCGTTCGATTTGGCGAACTCTGGATGCAGTCCTCCTGCGCGACGTGACCGCGGTGGCCCTCGGCGCCGCGGTGACCGGCGCCAGCTTCGGTGCGATCTCGGTGGGCTCCGGCCTGGCGTGGTGGGTGCCGGTGCTGATGTCGCTGCTGGTCTTCGCGGGTGGCTCGCAGTTCATGGCGGTGGGCGTGGTCGCCGCCGGCGGCAGCCCCGCCGCCGCGGTGCTGGCCGGTCTCGTGCTGAACGCGCGGCACCTGCCATTCGGCCTCGCGGTCGGGGACGTGCTCGGCAAGAGCCCGCTCGCCCGCGTCGTCGGCAGCCACCTGCTGATCGACGAGTCCACCGCGTTCGCCATGGCGCAGAAGGACCCCGCACGCGCACGGGCTGCCTACTGGGCGTGCGGCGTGGCGTTGTTCTTCAGCTGGAACACCGGCGTGCTCATCGGCGCGCTCGTGGGGCAGGCGATCGGGGACACGGCGGCGTTCGGCCTGGACGCGGCCTTCCCGGCGGCGCTGCTCGCCCTCACGCTCCCGGCCCTGAAGGACGCGGCGACGCGCAACGCGGCACTCGCCGGCGCCGTCATCGCGCTGGCGACGACGCCGTTCCTGCCCGCCGGTGTGCCCGTGCTGCTCGCGCTGGCAGGGCTCTTCGCGTTCCGCGCCCCGAAGAAGAAGACACCGAAGGAGGAGCCGTGCCCGTCACCGCGATCCTGATCCTGGCCGCCGGCACCTTCGCCATCCGCTTCGCCGGGCCGGTGCTGCGCGACCGCGTGACGCTGCCGGAGCGGGTCCGCGAGCTGATGTCCGCCTCCGCCACCGTGCTGCTGGTCGCCTTGGTGGCGATCTCGGCGCTGACGAGCGGAAAGCAGTTCGGCGGCTGGGCGCTCGCCGCCGGAGTGGCGGTCGGCGGTCTCGCGGCGTGGCGGAAACTGCCTTTTGTCGCAGTAATCGTCCTGGCCGCCGCGACCACCGCGGGACTGCGGTGGCTCGGCGTGGCCTAATGCTTTCTGATGTGCGAGAAAAGCAGGTTCGTGTGCACTTCGGTCACCTCTCGCCGACTGGTGAACTTGTCGAGCACGAGCCGTTGCAGATGAGCGACGTCGGACACCGCGACGTGCACCAGGAAATCCTCCGGACCCGTCACGTGGGAGAGCGCGAGCGTTTCCGGCAGGCCCAGCACGTACGCCATGAACGGGTCGACGATCTCCTTCGTGTGCGGCCGGATCTTCACCGCGAGCATCGCCTGGACGTGCTGCCCGACCGCGCTCGGGTCGACCTCGGCGTGGTAGCCGGTGATCACGCCGCGCTCCCGCAGCGCCCGGTGCCGGACCACGGCCGTGGACTGCGCGACGTTCACGCGTTCGGCCAGGTCCTTGTTCTGCAGCCGCGCGTCCTTCCGCAGCTCCCGCACGATGGCCTCGTCGATCGAATCCAGCACGGCGAATCGCCCTTCTGCCGAAACGGGTGCGGTTCCGTGCCCGCAGTGCCGAGGAAGTCTCCACCATTCCGGCCATGACGCGCATGGAGACCATCGCAGTGCACGGCGGCCGCGACGACCTCGCCGAGCTGGGCGTGCACGCTCCTCCCATCGACCTGTCCACCACCTACCCCGTGCCCGACCAGGCGCTCGGCGGGGCGGCGCTGGGGGAGTGGGCCACCGGCGCGGCGCACGCCGCGTCACCGGTGTACGCCCGGTTGCACAACCCGACCGTGGCGCGGTTCGAACAGGCGCTGGCCGCTCTGGAGCACACCGAGGCCGCCGTGGCCTTCGGCAGTGGCATGGCCGCGGTGACCGCCGTCGTCCAGGCCGCCTGCGTGATGGCGGGAAAACCGCACGTCGTGGCCGTGCGTCCGCTCTACGGCGGCACCGACCACCTGCTGTCGTCGGGTCTGCTGGGCGTCACCACGACGTACGTGGAGGCGGGCCTGGTGGCGTCTGCGATCCGGCCGGACACCGGCCTCGTCGTTGTCGAGACGCCGGCCAACCCCAACCTCGACCTCGTCGACATCGAGCACGTCGTGCGGCAGGCCGGCGCCGTCCCGGTCATGGTCGACAACACCTTCGCCACGCCCGTGCTGCAGAACCCGGCGCTGCACGGGGCGTCGTACGTGCTGCACTCCGGCACCAAGTACCTGGGCGGGCACGGTGACGTGCTCGGTGGCGTCGTGGCCTGCTCCGAGGAGCGCGCGGCGGCGTTGCGGCAGGTCAGGATCATCACCGGCGCCGTGCTGCACCCGCTGGGCGGCTACCTGCTGCACCGCGGGCTCGCCACGCTGCCGCTGCGGGTCGAGGCGGCGTCGCGGTCGGCGGCCGTCCTCGCCGCACGGCTGGCCGAGCACGACGCGGTGGAGTTCGTGCGCTACCCCGGCAGGACGGCGCAGATGCGCGGGACCGGCGCGATGATCGCGTTCGGCGTGCACGGCGACCCGGTCGAGGTGGTGCGGCGGCTGAAGCTGGTCACGCCCGCCGTCTCGCTGGGATCGGTCGACACCCTGATCGAGCACCCCTCGGCATTGACGCACCGGCTCGTTCCGGGAGAAGAACTGCGCGCTTCTGGCGTTCCGGACAATTTGCTGCGCATTTCCGTGGGACTCGAACACGTCGAGGACATTTGGGAAGACCTCGACGCGGCGTTGTGTGACGTCGCTTACGTTAAGCCTTCCCCAACTGATTTCTTGGTGATGACCGCCACTCACTAAGGTCCGGACGCATCAGCGCGTCGGGGCGCGGGAGGTTCCGACGCGGGCATTTTCCGTTTTCGGAAGGAACCTCCTCGTGAGTTCTGTGGAAACTGATGCGGACGGCTACACCAAGGCGCTGACCAAGCGCCAGGTGCAGATGATCGCAATCGGTGGCGCGATCGGCGTCGGCCTCTTCCTGGGCGCGGGCGGACGCCTCGCCGCGGCGGGGCCGTCGCTGATCCTGTCCTACGCGGTGTGCGGCCTCGCGGCGTTCTTCGTCATGCGCGCGCTGGGCGAGCTCGTCCTGCACCGCCCGGTGGCCGGCAGCTTCGTGGAGTACGCCCGCGAGTTCATCGGCCCGTGGGCGGGCTTCACCTCCGGCTGGATGTACTGGGTCAACTGGGCGATGACCGGCATCGCCGAGATCACCGCCGTCGCGATCTACATGCACAAGTGGTTCCCGGACATGCCGCAGTGGATCACCGCGCTGGTGGCGCTGGTCGTCCTCGTCGCGATCAACATGCTGTCGGTGAAGCTGTTCGGTGAGCTGGAGTTCTGGTTCAGCGTCATCAAGGTGACGGCGATCCTCGTCTTCCTGGTCACCGGCATCGCCCTGGTGATCAGCGCCGCGGACATCGGCGGCACCACGGCGTCGGTCTCCAACACCCTGGGCCACGGCGGCCTGTTCCCCGCTGGGTTCGGCGTCGCGCTGATGACCCTGCAGGCCGTGATCTTCGCCTACTCGGCCATCGAGCTGGTCGGCATCGCGGCCGGGGAGACCAAGAACCCCGAGAAGATCATGCCGCGCGCCATCAACGGCGTGGTCTACCGCATCGCCATCTTCTACGTCGGTTCCGTGCTGCTGCTGACGATGCTGCTGCCGTGGGACCACTACACCGGCACCGAGTCGCCGTTCGTGACCGTGTTCTCGGCGCTGGGCATCCCCGCGGTCGGCGACATCATGAACGCCGTGGTGCTCACCGCCGCGCTGTCCTCGTGCAACTCCGGCCTCTACTCCACCGGCCGCATCCTGCGGTCGCTGGCGCAGAAGGGCGAGGCACCGGCGTTCACCGGCAAGATGAACTCCCGGCACGTGCCCTACGGCGGCATCCTGTTCACCGGCGCCGCCTACCTGTTCGGCGTGGTGCTCAACTACACCGTCCCGAAGGACGCGTTCGACATCGCGATCGCCGTCGCCTCGCTCGGTGTGGTGTCCACGTGGGCCACGCTGATCGTCTGCCAGATGAAGCTGCGGCAGAAGGCGCTGCGGGGTGAGGTCGAACGGCCCTCCTACCGGATGCCCGGCGCGCCGTACACGTCCTGGCTGACGCTCGGGTTCCTCGCGCTCGTCGTCGGGCAGATGGCGTTCTCGTCCGGGCACGCGGAGCGGATCGCGTTCTGGTCCATCCCCGTCCTGGCGCTGGTGCTGTTCCTCGGCTGGCGGTTCGTGAAGTCGCGGCAGGCGCAGCAGGAGCCCGTGCCCGTCGACTGACCTCCTCGGCTCCTGCTCGGCTCAGTGCACGCGGGGACCTTTCGTACTCTCTGAGAGTACGAAAGGTCCCCGCGTGCGTTCAGGGAACGGGCAGGTGGGCCGCTGTGACGGGGGAGACGGCGGTCCAGCCGAGGGTCAGGTAGAGGGCGCGACCGGCTTCGGAGGCGACGAGGACGGCGCGGGTCGCACCCCGGGTCGCGGCGGTGCGGGTCAGCTCCGACATCACCACGCTGCCCAGGCCACGCCTGCGGTGCGCGGGGCCGGTCTCCACCACGTCGACCACGGCGGCGCGCCCGTGCACCGCGACCCGGCCCTTCGCCGCGACCTCGCTCCCGGCGAGCACCACGGCCTCGGCCACGTCACCGGTGCCGCGCACCTCCACGGTGTAGGGGGCCGGCGGGGTCACGGGCGGCCGCGTCCCCAGCTCGACGCTCATCAGGTGCTCCGGCGCGCTGACCACCCACGCCGGGCCGAGCTCGACCTGGTCGCGCGCACCGCAGACCTTCAGCCACGTGCCGGGCTCGGACAACCCGGCGGCACGCGGTCCGGCCGCGGCCGGGTCCGGCAGGACGTAGCGCACCCGGTGCCCCGGCAGCCCGACGTCGATGCGGTAGCCGTCGGGCTCCTCGACGGGCGCAGGGGTGCCGCGGGACAGCGCCCAGCCCCTGACCCAGTCCTTGACGACGGCGGTGAGGTGCGAACCGGTCATGCGCCGATCCTGCCCCACGCGGGCGGCGGACCGGCGAGGTGTGCGCTGACCACCTCGAATAAGCTGGCAGGCATGGTTGCTGCCCCTCCCGTCATCGGCGTGCTCGCCCTCCAGGGTGACGTCCAGGAACACCTCGTGTCGCTCGCGAAGTGCGATGTCACCGCACGGCCCGTGCGGCGCGCCGAGGAGCTGGACGAGCTGGACGGGATCGTGCTCCCCGGCGGCGAGTCGACGACCATGAGCAAGCTGCTCGACAACTTCGAGCTGCTGGAGCCGCTGCGGGCCAAGATCAAGGCGGGCTTCCCCGCGTACGGGTCGTGCGCGGGCATGATCCTGCTCGCCAACACCGTCCTGGACGGCCGCGAGCACCAGCACCAGCTCGGCGGCCTGGACGTCACGGTCCGGCGCAACGCCTTCGGCCGGCAGGCCGACTCGTTCGAGACCGATCTCGACCTGGAGGGCGAGACGGTTCACGCCGTGTTCATCCGGGCACCTTGGGTGGAGGCGGTGGACGGCGGCGTCGAGGTGCTCGCTACGGTGCCCGTCACGGCTGAGGCGGGTGACGCCGCCGGTAGGATCGTCGCGGTCAGGCAGGGCAACGTGCTGGCCACGGCGTTCCACCCGGAGCTCACGGGGGACGAGCGCGTTCACCGACTGTTCGTTGACATGGTCCGAAGTTCGACGGAGGAGAAATGAGCGGCCACTCCAAGTGGGCGACCACCAAGCACAAGAAGGCCGCTATTGACGCCAAGCGCGGCAAGCTGTTCGCGCGGCTGATCAAGAACATCGAGGTGGCCGCCCGCACCGGTGGTGGCGACCCCGACGGCAACCCGACGCTCTTCGACGCGATCCAGAAGGCCCGCAAGAACTCGGTGCCGCTGGACAACATCGAACGGGCCCGCAAGCGCGGCGGCGGCGAGGAGGCCGGCGGCGCCGACTGGCAGACCATCATGTACGAGGGCTACGGGCCCAACGGTGTCGCGGTGCTCATCGAGTGCCTCACCGACAACCGCAACCGCGCCGCCACCGAGGTCCGCACGGCCATGACCCGCAACGGCGGTTCGATGGCCGACCCCGGCTCGGTGTCGTACATGTTCAGCCGCAAGGGCGTCGTCATCGTGCCGAAGGCGGGCACGACCGAGGACGACGTGATGATGGCGGTGCTCGAAGCGGGTGCCGAGGAGGTCAACGACCTGGGGGAGGCCTTCGAGGTCGTCTCCGAGGCCGGCGACCTGATCCCGGTGCGCAAGGCGCTGCAGGACGCGGGCATCGACTACGAGTCGGCCGAGTCGAGCTTCCTGCCGTCGGTGTCCGTCGCGCTCGAGGCGGAGGGCGCCAAGAAGATCTTCAAGCTGATCGACGCGCTGGAGGACTGCGACGACGTGCAGAACGTCTTCGCGAACTTCGACGTGTCCGACGAGGTCATGGCCGAGGTCGGCTGACCTCTTCCGGCGGTGGGCGGGGGGGGGGGGGGGGGGGGGGCCCCCCCCCCCCGGGGGGGGGGGGGGGGGGGTGTGTGGGTTTTTGGACCATCTAAAAAGAGGTGGGGCCCCGGCTCACAAGGCGGCCCCGGCCCC